>DATHPZ010000001.1:0-12603 GCA_035483355.1 Chthoniobacterales bacterium
AAACCTATTGCGGTGGGGGTGCTCATGACTTGAAATTTCTTAGTGCGATGACTCGCAACCCTTCGAGAGTGAGATCCAAATCGACGATTTGCAACTCTGGAAGTTTCGCCGCGATCAGATCGGCGTAACTTCCTGTCGCGACGATCCTGACTTTTCCGTCCAATTTCGCGACTATCTCGGTCACGATCTGGCGTACCAGACCTCGGTATCCGTAGACTGCTCCGGCCAGCATTGCATTTTTGGTGCTTTTACCGATCACGCTGACCGGCTCCTCAAGATCGATCTTCGGCAACAACGCCGTGCGTTGATACATGTAGTCCACCATCACGCCAAGCCCAGGCGCGATGACTCCTCCTTCGTACACGCCCTTGCTGGAAATGATGTCAAATGTGACCGCCGTTCCAAAATCAACGACAATCGCCGGAGACCCGTAACGTGCCGATACACCAACTGCGTTCGCTAAGCGGTCCGCACCGATCCCGCGCGGTTCCGAAAAATCTATCCCGATGCCAAGATCCAAATCTGAGGTGACTTCCTTCATCCCGTCACGGAACAGATTCCGAAAAATCACCGTTTTCTTGGGGACAACCGATCCAACCAGGGCATGGTCAAAGCGCCATGAGCGGACGGCTCGTTTCACCGCGGGGATCGATAAGAGCTTCGTCGGTATCACCTTCCTTGCGAGAAGCTTCTCTCGATCTGCCAGGGCAAGCTTGGTCGAAGTATTGTTCAAATTCACCAGGAGGAACTTTTGCATGGCTTACTCAGTTGTCAGTGTCAGTGTCAGTGTGGAGCTTAACCGTTCGAGCTTTGTGTGTTCCAGATTAAGATGCGTCATCGATCGTTCACATCAAAATAGATACCTTACCTTCATCGGCAATTGCGCCCACTGACACTGCCCCTATTCTCCGCTAACATGCAGGCATGCTTCATCTAACTCATCGGCCGCGCCGGCTCCGTTCGACCGACAAAATGAGACAGTTGGTCCGGGAAACTCGCCTGGACGTTCGTCAGCTGATTTATCCGCTCTTTGTTTCCGAGAAAATTTCGGGCCGAGTCGAGATACAAAGCATGCCGGGCGTCGCGCAGCTTTCCTTGAGCAGCCTGAAAGATGAATGCCAATCGATCGTTCAACTCGGCATCCCCGCCGTACTCCTGTTCGGAATTCCGGAACAAAAAGATGAAAGCGCATCCCAGGCATACGCGGACAACGGAATCGTGCAACAGGCGGTTCGAGCAATCAAACAGGCGGCCCCGGACTTGGTGGTGATCACAGATGTCTGCCTCTGCGAATACATGTCTCACGGACATTGCGGCGTCGTCGCCAAGGAAGGAAATCACTACCGCGTACTGAACGACGCTTCCGTCGAACTATTGGTGAAAACGGCGATCAGCCACGCCTCCGTCGGGGCGGATATCCTGGCCCCAAGCGACATGATGGATGGCCGCGTAGGGGCTATCCGGACTGCGCTCGATGGCCATGGACACGCCAACGTCGCAGTCATGAGCTATGCCTCGAAATTTTGTTCTGCATTTTACGGCCCGTTCAGGGACGCGGCCGAAAGCGCGCCCCAGTTCGGCGATCGCCGCACCTATCAAATGGACCCCGCGAACGCGCTGGAGGCGCTGCGCGAAGTCGCCTTGGATGTAAAGGAAGGAGCAGAAATACTGATCGTAAAACCGGGCCTGCCGTATCTGGATATCCTTTGGCGCGTCAAGGAGCGCTTCGAGTTACCGACTGCGGTCTACAACGTGAGCGGTGAATACGCGATGGTGAAAGCCGCCGCGAAAATGGGTTGGATCGACGAAAAACGGGCGGTGATGGAAATGATGATCGCGTTTCGCAGAGCAGGCGCCGATATGATCATCACCTATTGGGCAAAAGATTTCGCAGGCTGGTTAAAGGAGCAGTGAGGTATCGTGAAGGCTCAGGCGTGGGCGCTTCGCTCGCGCCTTGAAAATCCAACGGCGCAGAACCTCCGGCAAGATACATGCCGTTGCGTGGACAGGACACTAATGAAACTCCTTGTTCAGGGACAAATAGACTCGTTCTCCCGGCAAGGTCTCGCCCGTATGAAAGCTCCAAGCTTTTTCGAGAAGATCCTTCTCGGATTTCGTCATCCGCTCAAGTTGCATGAGATGTTCATTCCAGGATGCGACCGTCATCTCTAAACGATAGGTGCCAAGACAAGTTAGATCTTCGTGCAACTGCCAACGGTAAGCCCCGTTCCTGAGATGGATGAGGCGAACCTCTCGCATAATATTCACGAAATCCCGTGCTCGGACGCGGTTGACCTTAAACTCCACACAGATTGACACCGGGCCGTCGTTTGGGTTCGGAGTATAAAGGAGTTTGGACGAAGCGCTCGTCACCGGAGCAGGATCCAAGTCGAGGCTACCGGTAAAGTCGATCGAAAGCGGGCCGGCGAGCACCAGACTTACCAAGAGCAATGCTGCCGCCGCCAGCAGACTGTAGGTCGGCCCGGCGGTCGTTACCGCCGAACCCCAGATGACGCCTCCAATCGCCATCGCCCCTTGAGAAACCATCATCACAGTGGCGCTCATTCGCCCTCTCACCCAACTCGGCATGGCTCGCTGCGCCGCTACCCACAGTTCAGAGGCGGACAATGTCCAGCCGACACCCGCCATCGCTGCGACAGCAAAAAAACACCACGGCTGCCGGACGAACGCCATCAGAACGTAGACAATCGCCACTAGCAGATTAGCTAACACGATGAGAAGATTCGGCGAATATCGGGCCCGTAGCCACGGTATGATGACGACCGCTCCGGCCACCGAACCTATTCCCTGGCTCGTGAAGAGCAGCCCGAGTTGTGATCCCGTGAGATGCAATGACTTCAACCCGATGACCGGAATCAGTGCCGGAATCGCTGAGATGAACAGGCCAAATAAGGCGTTCCGCGCAAGTACTATCTGAAGCCCGGGAGCATAGCGAACGTAACGAAGCGCCTTCAGGAATGAATCAAGAAAATTTTCCAGACCACGTCTGGATTGCGGCAGCGGTCGTTTCCATTGGAGAATGGGCAGAATTGCGGCCAAAAAGCAGGCGGAATTGACCGCAAATACTGAATTTGGCCCGATCAATGAAAGCGAAACTCCCCCTAAGGCCGGACCTAAAATTCCTGAGATGTTCAGCTGCAATCCGCCAAGCGTGGCGGCGGAGCGAAGTTCGGTAGGAGTGACAATTTCAGGCACGATTGCACTCCAGGCCGGCGCTTCAATGGCGAATCCGACTCCCATCATAAACACGGAAATCAGGATGACGTAGGTATTGAGAAGATGAAACCATCCGAGGATCGCCAGAGCAACCGCCGCGATGGCCAGGCAAAAATTCATCACCACAAGCAGTTTCCTGCGATCAACGGTATCGGCGAGCGCTCCAGCGGGCAGCGTGAAAATGAGGAAAGGTAGTGAAGCCACGGTTGACATCAGTGATATCAAAAAAGGCGACGGGGTAAGTGTATTCATCACCCAGGTCGCCGCGGTGTCGTGGGCAGCCACGCATGTTCCAGAGACGAGACTGACAATCCACAACTTTCTGAAAGTAGGATTGCGCAACGCACTCCAAGTCGAAGCCGTATCAGTCGTCATAAACTAATTTCACCCTTCCGGAGGTATCAGGCGCCACTGACTTATCATCCAACCCGCCTATGCTCAAGAATGAGATCCGAGAATCCCATTTTCGATACATGGTGGGCCAAAGTTTCATTTATTCCATCCGCGCCGATCAAAGCTTCGGCGTCGCGTCGCTCTTAACCGGGAGGTCTTTCAGTGGGAGCTGACACGGGGTTCCCACGGGGTTCCCCTGTGAAACTTCAGTCCCGGCTCGCTTCGCGGTCGAAGGAGAACACTTCATTTGGGAGTCGATCGATACCTGGGCATAGGACTTGCTTAAGGATCGGACAAGAAATCGCCGGCGAAACTTCATCGCCCAACCCTGTTTAACAATTTTTAAATCAATGAAAACTCCAAACCGACTGCGGACATTGTCGACCAGCCTAAGCCTCTTCATCCTGGCACTCGGATTTTCGGCTCTCGGGTTTATCCCTTTCATGAACAAGCCGTCGGGCCTTGCCGGCAGTCTCTTCTCCGTCGAAAATGCCTATGCGTTCGTCGGGAGCACCTTCAGCATCCTGGTAGGCATGGCCTTCCTAGTTGCCGCCATTACCTTCAAAGGATTGAGGCCTGGATCTGAAAGGTTTCTGGCACCAATGGATGCCAATCTGATCTAGTGCATCGTCTCATAAGTGGGAGGCATCCCACTTATGAGACGATGGACTAGTCTGAGGCTTTCTTTCCCGAAGCCTCGGCAGCGAGTCTGGTCGAACCGATAATATCGGTGAATACGAGCGTCAGGACCGCGACCCGATGGCTGCGCTGGAACTCTAGAACCTTATCGCGGCGTTCGGCGATCTGTTGTAAGGCCGGTGCTGCCAGGACCATCAAAGTACAAAAGTTGCCAGCGGTAACCAGTGGCAATCTCCAATTTCCGGGGCTTGGTGAATCTGATCCGCAACATATCCCCCCGCAACTCCCGCTTACAACATGTGTTTGATAAGTTGTATGAACTTCAAATTCCTTCTTCGAGCGGTTCCAGCGATGCTGCTCGGTGCGATTTTGTCCACTGCGCTCGTCGCAAATGCAGCCTCTCCCGATCCCAGTCCTGCTCCCGGCGCTGCCACGAAACACAGATTAACTCCGGATGCTGTTAAGGCCGCCAGATTAAAACGGTTAGAGAATCAAGTTGGTCTGACGGCGGATCAGGAGGCAAAAGTCAAACCGATCATCGATCAGTATGTCGATGACCGGCAAGCTGCGAAGGGCGATCGAACGAAAATGGCTGCTCTGAAAACCAAATTCGACAGTGATATCAATGCGATCCTGACTCCAGATCAACAGAAGAAGCTGGCTGACGCGCAGAGTGCCAACGCGGAAAAATTGAAGGCTGCCCGCGCTGCGAAAGCGGCCGCCAGCGCCTCACCCTCTCCAGCCAAGAACAACTAAAGCGGACCGCGGGTCATTACTTATTTTCCGCCTCTACCGGTGAAGGCGCGATAACCTTCGCCGGTGCGGGCCGGCGTAAAGTTGTCGCCAGGCCGAACGCGATCGCCATGATAATGGCGCCAGCAAGAAACGGCGTATTCCCGTATTGCACATTCTGACGCAGGTGATCGCCGGTGAGCAAAAAGCCGGCGAGCACCGGACCAAAAACGCGCCCTAAACTGCCTGCAGATTGGACGATCCCCAGCACACGTCCTTGCAACGCGGCGCTGGCGCCCTTGGAGGCGATGGCGTTCACCGTTGGTTGTGACAAACTGTTCCCGACTGCCAGGCCGGCGGTGAACAAGAGGAAGAGCGGAACGGATCCTGCCAGCGGCATCATCATCATACTGATGGCCATGATGGCAAAGCCGGCAATTGCCAGGTTGACGTCACCGAAGCGTTTCACGAGTCTGCCGATGCCTCCACCCTGGATCGCCGCTCCAATCAGACCGAACATGACAAAGATAAAGCTGATCTGGCTTTGATTTAATTCGAATCGTCGATGACTCACCTGGGGATAGATCACGGTCACGATCGCAAACCCGGCGATTGCAATGAAATAGGTGATCGTGACGATTCCGAGACGCCAGCTGCCAGCCTCCTCGAACGTCTGCTTCAAATTGACCGGACCTCGCTGGCGTGCAGCATGCCTGTCAGGTTCCGGTAGGACGATCCACATCAGTACCGCATTTAAAATCGACAAGACCGCCGCGAACCAGAACGGCGCGATGACAGACCACTGGCTGAGCAGGCCGCCGATCGCGGGACCGAGAACGAACCCGATTCCAAAAGCAGCGCCGATCAGCCCAATCCGCTTCGAACGATTTTCGGGAGGGGTGATGTCGGCAATGTAAGCAGAGGCGGTTCCCACGCTGGCACCGGCCACTCCGGCAAGAATCCGCGCCAGAAACAACATCGCAAGCGAAGTGGCGTCGGCCATTAGAATGTACCCAGTGGCCGATCCGATCAGGCTGCAAAGGAGTACCGGTTTACGTCCGTAGCGGTCGGAAAACCATCCTAGGACCGGCGATGCTAAAAACTGCATGAAAGAGTATGAGGCGAGCAAAAGTCCAATTTGCCATTCGGTCGCCTGGAAACGCAGGGCGTACAACGGCAGGATCGGAATAATCATGCCAAACCCGATCAGATCGATAAAAACAATCGATAGGATGCTGACTAGCGGTGATTTCTTCATACTTGGCAAACTTCTGGCGCCAACGGCGGCACTCAACGCGTGCTCTGTCCTTTTGCAGCCCTCATTCCAGGGTCCCTTTCGTCACCCCCAATTGAAGATGGACCTTTATATCACGCCAAAGTTCTTCCCCCGGGATTTCTCCCTTTAGTAGTTGCCGGTAGATCCGGATTAAGTGACGCGCTTCCGAGTGATTTTCACTCAAAAACTCCACTCTGAATCGGCGCAATCCCGCCGCCAGCAATGCTTGCGTGCAAAGAGCGCCGGATTGTGCTCGCGCGTTGAACACCGTGTTTCTGCAACCCACGTCCGCTTTGATCAAATGCTCGGAACCGACCCGGTCCCGCAGTTTTACCTCATGCCGGTCGCAGGGACGACCGCAGTTTGTGTAATCGGTGCCATCCGAAAGGAATGCGGCAAATACGCAATGCTCCATATGAAACATCGGCATATGCTGGTGGATCGTCAGTTCAAATCGATTGGCCGGCTCATACTGCAGCAACGAAAGCACTTCCTTAATATTCAAATCATAAGAGATGGTCAGTTGTTCAAGACCTCGCTTTGCGAAAAAATCTGCCGTCAACGGATTGGCAACGTTCAGCGAAAAATCTCCGTGCAACCTGAACCGACTGCCACGGAAGAACGAGATCGAGCCAAGATTCCGTATCAGCACGCCGTACGGTCGCGCGTTTTCAATCAGCCGGAAGATCCCCTGCTCGCCGGATTTCTGAATTCGTGGAGTCGCCAGAAATGCGTGCGCACGATCACCGATCCTCTCGATCGCTTGGGAATAAAGCCGGACATCCTCAAAATCGACATAGATCGTTTTGATTCCTTCCTCCATGGCAACCTCGATCTGATCGAAGGTTCGGCAAAGCGTGATTAATTCAGGGGACCCGCGCAGGCAGGTTTGCGCGCTGACGAGAAGGTGAGACAAAGCCGATTCCGACGAGCGCCGGCGCGCTCGGTTCGAGGCCGGCGGCTCCTCCGGTCCAATGATGCCAGGGGAGCAAGACGCGCCGAGCGGTTTGCCCTGCGTCGATCGATCGGCGTCAATTGCGGCGTCCAAACCGGTCATCGCATCTCGTCGAAGCCGGTTAATGAATCCGATCGGAATGAAAACGTCGTCCTCGATTTTGACTTCGAGATTTCGCAACGCGTACCGTGTCTCTCCAAGGCGGCTCAGCTGCTCGCGCAAGACTACGCTGCTCAACACCGAAGTTCTCGCGGGGCAGAGATCCAGCTCAGAAGACGCCTCGACGGCATATCCACCGGAAATCACGCGCAATCGGAGCGGTCTGCCGCTGCGTCCTGAGACCTCCATGTCAACCGGAGTTCGTGGCTGTTCAGGATCCCGCGCGAAAGTTTGCCGCAACCGCCGGTTGAGGGCCGGATCATCCGTTTTCCATAATCGATCGCCGACCTTCACCCGCTGAAAATCAATTTGTCCGTTTCGAAAATGGAGCCGTTGAAATCGCACCTCATAAATCCGGCCGCCTTGCTCGTGCTCGGTATCCTCACCTGCGTCAAAAACAACACCATCTCCTGGCTTGACCTCCACCTCGGGATCGAGCTCCACAAAATCTTTTCCGATTCTCCGGACCAGCCCAATAAAAGCGCCGCGCTTCTTGCCGCATCTTCCGTTGACTAGTCGTTGGTGGTTGACTCCATGAAGCCAGCCGGAAAACAGACCTCGAGAAAAGGTCATCTCGAGACTATACGAATCGTCCTCCGGAATTCCTGGAACCGCATCTTCCGACTCAATCGAGGCAATGGCGCGATCGATCGCCTCCCGATAAACTCTCGTGACTGCTGCCACATATTCAGGAGACTTCAACCGTCCCTCGATTTTGAAACTTGCGACACCCAGTCGGATCAACTCAGGGATCTCCTCGACCCCTGAGAGATCTTGAGGAGACAACAGAAATCTTTTGTCCCCAAGATCTTTGAGCCGGCCGTCAACCAGCAGTTGGTACGGAAGACGACAGGCTTGAGCGCACTCGCCTCGATTTGCGCTTCGCTGGCCAAGCGACTCGCTCGTCAAACACTGACCCGAGTATGCGACGCAAAGTGCACCGTGCACGAAAACCTCGACAGGAAATTTTTCGGTTGGAAACCGCTTCAACTCTCGCAGTGAAAGTTCCCGCGCGAGCACCGCGCGAGTAATGCCCAATTCCGTGGCCAAGGCAAGGCCTTCGGGCGAGGTGATCGTCATTTGCGTGGAAGCGTGCAACTCCAGCTCCGGAGTAATCTCGCGAGCGAGCCGCGCCAAGCCGGGATCCTGCACGATGATCGCGTCCACGCCGGCATCCGCCAATTGGATCAACATCTGTCCGGCTGCTTGCAGTTCGTTGGTGAAAATCAGCGTGTTAAACGTGACAAAACCGCGAACACCGTACCGCCGAAGATATCCCATGATCTCCGGCAACTCCTCGGTGCGGAAATTATCGGCGCGCAGACGCGCATTAAACCGTTCGAGGCCGAAATAGATCGCATTCGCTCCGTTCGCTACGGCCGCCCGCAGACATTCCCAATTGCCCGCGGGACTGAGTAATTCCGGCCGTCGATTCATTCGGATACCCTAGCGCGAATCCGGCATGGAGCCAAGGGGAGGCGTTCGGCGGCGAAGCGTTCGGCGTTCGCCGTTCACCGTTCACCGTTCACCGTTCGGCGTTCGGCGGGCGCAGTAGGCGAAGCGTCCCGCTTTGCTTCTTGGTGCAGGTTCAGGACATAGGTAACACTTTAAAGGCTGGACTGGGCGTAAAATGGCCCGGTAATGCCGTGGAAAAAAAGTGAACCTATGGATCAAAAGAAGAGAGTTTCCATTGAAGGCGGTTGGAACGCTGAATTTTCGAGCGTTGTGCCGGGAGTATGGGATCAGCGCCAAGACTGGTTACAAATGGCGAGAAAGGTTTCACGCCAAGGACTCGAAGGGATGGAGGAAGATTCGCGGCGGCCACGCAGCAGTCCCAAGCAATTGAGCGAAGGACAGGTGTGCGAAATGGTGAAGCTCAAGCTGGTGCATCGACATTGGGGACCGCGGAAGATCCGGACGTTATACCATCGGCGCCACGGGCAGTCGCCAAGCGAGAGCAGTTTTAAGCGGGTCTTGGAGCAAGTGGGTTTGACCCAGCCGCGCCGGGTGCGAGAGGGGCCCCACAATCGCCTTTTTCCGGGGCCGGCGTGCTGCTGCGACGTGGTGTACCTGTGCCAGGCATTCTCGCAACCCACCGGCCCGGGGCGATTATGGATAAGTCTGGGCGCCATTTTGTTGCCCGATATTCAGGTTCGTAGATGACAGAACTAAAACATGAACTAAAACGGTAACAGTGTTACCGATGTCCTGACCCATAAGTGTTACCTATGTCCTGACTGCTCCTTTAACCGCCGAACACCGAACGCCGAACGGTGAACGTTCTCATCTGGACTTGCTACTTCTCGTTACTGCTGTTTTATAATTTCAGTGCTTGTTAGACCAACTGTAACGATCTGGTTTATCGTATCGGCGCCATTCTTGACGTTTTTGATGCTGGCAGCCGGGTGGAACTGGGGACTAGGCATTTTGATTGCCTCTCATTTGTTGCTGATGGCTGTTACCCTGGTCCCATCGCTTCAGGGTTTCGGACCAGTCCTGACGAAGAATTTTACCACTGCGAAAACGGCCTGGTTAACCATCGACGACGGACCTGACCCTGGCACAACGCCGCAAGTTCTTGCGTTGCTGGAAAAATACGGCGCGCGCGCGACCTTTTTTTTGATCGGCGTAAATGCGGCCAAATATCCGTAACTGACCCGTATGATCCTCGATTCGGGGCATACGATCGGAAACCACACGCAAACCCACCCGAGATTCAGTTTCTGGCGATTCGGTCCGAGAGCGCTTGCGCGGGAAATTGACGAATTCGAAGCGACAATCTCTTCGATTGGCGTAGCCGCGCCGATCTGGTTTCGTGCGCCGGCCGGCTTGAAGAATCCGTTCCTGCACCCGATTCTGGCGGCGCGCGGCCTCCAATTGGTCGGCTGGAGCGCCAGAGCATTTGACACCCAGATCGACGATTCCAGCAGAATTGTTGAGCGCATCAAACGATCGATTGTTTCGGGTGCCATTATTTTGTTTCACGAAGGCCATCAACCTGCGGTCTGCCTCAAGGCGTTGGAACAGCTGCTGCAGGAACTCACCGCAGAACACTTCAAACTTGTTCTTCCCGATCCTAGGGAATTGCTCGCCGGGCGACGTGCAGCCTCTTTGGAAAACCCTTGAATGCACGCACGCCCGGGCGAGACTTTGCAACCATGGATCAGTACTACGTTGTCCTCGCGGAGGCGTTGCAGGATCGGCTTGCCGTTATCGCCGATCGTCAGCTTCGAGATCAGAATCCAGACGCTCACTTGGCAAGGCTGAAGCAGGCTTCTGAACGGATCGAACAACTCCGGGAAAAATTACCGCCGGATGCCGATCCGATGCTCGTCCACTATCTCGGGCGGATGAGTTTGAGCAAAGCCCTCGAATTTGTCCAGGAAAGGTATCTCCGTTAGTCCGCCTTGCTTAGCGCGAAAATCTCACGAGCGCTTTGGCTTGTGCGATTTTCGGGCTAGGGTTACGATCCGATGCAAATCGCCGTGCTCGCGGACATCCACGGAAATCTGCCGGCTCTGGAAGCGGTCGCAGCAGAGATCGATCGACTCAAACCTGATCTTGTCTTTGTGGCCGGAGATTTTCAGAACCGTGGACCGAACCCGCGCGAAGTGACCGAGTTTGTTGCCAAATCCGGGTGGACGCTTTTGCGAGGGAATCATGAAGATTACGTGATCCGGCAAAGCCAGAAATCCGCGACCCAGGAGGGGACCGACAACTACAGTTGGCTGCCCGCTCGATGGACTGCGGATCTGACGCGCGATTTTGTGGAATCAATTAAGCAGCTGCCAATTGCGACGACTTTAATCGGACCGGATAGGCTCTCGATCACCGTCGCTCACGGTTCCCCGAGGTCGAATAACGAAGGCTTTTTTCCAACAACCACGGAAGCGAAAGCCAAAGAAATGATCGGCGACAACCCTCCCGCTCTTCTCTGTGTCGGGCATTCTCACCTTCCTCTTGTTCGACAGGTTAATACGACGCTTCTGGTCAACGTCGGAGCGGTCGGATTTCCTTTTGACGGCGATCGGCGGGCGAGTTTCGGACTGATTACCTGGGAAGGGGACCGCTGGGAAGTCCAGATTCGACGGATCGAATACGCGGTCGAGAAAGTCGTGGAGGAATTTGAGAGGGTGAATTTCTATCAGGGCGCGGGGCCGCTTTCCCACTTGATACGGCGGGAGTTGGAGTCGGCCCGTCCGCATCTCACGCCGTTTGAATATCTGTTCGGACCCCCCCTGCGAGAAGGCAGGTTATCCATCCAGAAAGCTGTCGGAACCTACATGAAATTGTCTCAGGCAGAGATCGAAGAACGGTTCCTGCGGGTCTTTCGAAAATAAATCCGCTGAGCAAAGCGGAACGATGCGGGGGTAAGGCGAGACGCCTTACTTACTCCTGCGGACAAATTGGGATGGTTAGCTCGCGAAAGAGGGTAAGGCGGGACGCCTTACCTTCCCGGGTTGAAACCTTCGGGCAGCCGATCGTCCCAAAGAACCCTAACTTCGCGCCATTCCGTCCTGTCTATCGCGAGTAAAGCTCTACGACGAGCTGCTCGTTTACCACCGGAGCGATCTCTTCGCGGGAAGGAATCCGCATCATTTTGCCTTGGAATTGGTCCTTATCCACCACGAGCCAATCAGGCACCGGTTGGATCTGGGTCAACTCGAGATTTCGAGTAACCAACCGGCGTGAACCCGGCCTGTCTTTGATCGCAACTGCATCTCCCGCTTTCAGATTGTAAGAAGCGACATTCACCTTGCGAGTGTTCACAGTGACGTGTCCGTGGGACACCAACTGCCGAGCGGCGCTCCGCGAATTCGCAAATCCGAGCCGGTAGACGATATTATCGAGTCTGGTCTCCAGAATTTGCAGCAAAGTCTCACCTGTGACACCGCGTTTTCGAAGAGCGGTTTCAAAGTAGCGACGGAACTGCCGTTCCATCAAACCGTACATGTGCCGCAATTTCTGTTTCTCGGCGAGCGCGGTTGCGTAGTCCGATTGCTTTCGGCGGGATCCTTTCGGCCCGTGCATGCCGGGCGGATAGTTCTTTCTCTCCAGTGCTTTGCTCGGACCGAACAGAGCGATTCCGTAACGACGACTGATTTTCGATTTGGGACCAGTGTAACGAGCCATGATTAAGTTCTTCCTCTCGAATCAGACGCGGCGCTGTTTCGGTGGGCGACAACCGTTATGCGGTACAGGTGTAACGTCC
>DATHPZ010000002.1:0-25921 GCA_035483355.1 Chthoniobacterales bacterium
ATGCGTCGCTTCGATACGGAATACCAGCGCCTACGGGCCATCATCACGTCTGGTGAACTAGGGGAGCTCTTGATGCTTCACTGCGCGCATCGAGTTCCCGAAGTACCGCAAAATTTTACCAACGAGATGCTGATCAATGATGCTGTCGTCCACGAATTCGACGTGATCCGCTATCTTACCGGTGAGGAAATCAAGAACGCTCAAGTCAGACTAGGCCGGGCTTCGCGTCATTCGCATCCCGGTCAGCACTCTCCGCAGCACGTACTCCTCGAGATCGAGAACGGTGTGCTTGCCGATGTTGAGATCTTCGTCAATTCAAAGTTCGGGTACCAGGTTGCGACCCAGGCTGTTTTCGAAGAAGGGGTCGTTAACACCGGCGAGGACGGCGGGCCTTACGTTCGCACTGCAGGACGTTGGGGAGGCGAGATTACCCCGAGTTTCGTCGAGCGGTTCGGGCGCGCTTTCGATACCGAGGTGCAGCGTTGGGTCGATGCCGCCCGACGAGGCGAAATTGGCGGCCCCACCGCGTGGGATGGCTATGCCACTGCGGCTTGTTGTGAGGCAGGTGTGGCTGCGCTGAGGAGTGGCGAGAAGGTCAAAGTATCTTTGAAGACCAAGCCCAGCATTTACGGTTAGTTGTGCTCAACCACCAGTCGAAAACGGGGTTCCGATATCAAGTAAACGAAGTAATTTCAGTACTCTGCTCGCGGACAAGCGACCCCGCAGGACGGAAATATTATAGAAAGAAATCAGAGCACTCTTCAGCCAAAACAACTTGATGGTCAGGCACATACGCGTGCGCTGAAGCACTTGGACCTAAAGCTCGTTAAAGAGGTGTTCGCACAAACAGGAGCCAATTCCCGTGTGCTCGAGACCGATGGACAAGACATGATCGACCGAGAACACAGTGTGTTCTTCTCGGCGGCTCATGCAGCCAAAGATAGTGCGATTGCGCTCTATTTGGCAAGAAACGAACACCTTCATTTGCCCCTGCTGGAAGCTACAAAACGTCAATTCGATCGGATGGTGGAACTTGGCCTTGGCGAGATCGATAAGTCAGGCATCTCAGAGCTGACTTTTCGATCACGTCGCCCCGTGTAGTTCGCATCCGAAAAGATGGGCCTTCGGAGCGAAGGATGACAGAAGGCCCCTGAAAACCAGGTGTCGTGACAAGGCTGAGACTGCTTGGCTGCCCTTGAAAAGCAGTGATATAGCGCCAAAGCGCGACCCCAGCCGCAATATCATGTGTGTGCAACTATTGGGCTAAACATCAGACCTCGACCCGAAACTGAGCATATGACTGGATGACCGCCGGTCCGAAAACTGCCGTGATCAGGCCGAGGAGCACTACGGACCTACTTGGAACTCATTCGTTGCGCGTCGCCTCGCACAGTTTGACCAACTCTGCTGCATCTACGGGGTTATGATTGATCTTGTTGGCTAGTTCGATAAGTCGACGGCGCAGAATCTTCCCTCGTCGAAAGGCCTCAATCACAAATCTAGTAAGCTGAACCCGTAGCTCTTGCTCGGCAGGTTCAGATTCCTTACCCTCTTCGAGAGAATTGAAGAAGCCCAGCAGACGCATATAGCGTTTGGCAATTTCCTTCTGTTGAATCAGTGCATTCGTGTCGGTAGCACTCAGATAATTCAACTTTTTCTGGTTGGGGAGGAGCAACCGCTTCGGAGCTCATTGGGGGATTGACGGAAGGTTACGGAGGATTTCTCCGGAGATTGAAACAAATTAGCCCGAAAATCTTGCAAGCCAAAGCGCTTGTGAGATTTTCGCGCTGTTTTGGCGCCATACAGTGTCCTTTCGTCGGTTGCAAATCGCATTGAGATGTGCTTCAAAAGAGCGCGCGTGTGCGACGACGAAAAGGAATGATATCTTCAAGAATCCAAATGGTGAGCACCCAGGTGTCTGAGATGCAAACCCCGGTTCTCTCGAGCGATCGCCAGCCGACACCCAAGCTTACACGGGTCGAGTGGTGGGTCGGCGCTGCCTGTTTGCTCGCGCTGCTCTGCCTGAGATGGTTTTATGTCACCACTCAGCCCTGGGATTCGGACGAGCCACAGCACCTCCACGTTGTCTGGGCCTGGGCCAATGGCCTGCTTCCCTACAAAGACATCTTTGACAATCATGCGCCACTCTTCCAGGCGATGAGCGCCCCGCTTTTTTCTCTGCTCGGGGAGCGAACGGATATTGTCGCTGCGATGCGCTGGGCAATGTTACCGATTGGCGCGGTCATCTTGCTGACAACCTATTGCCTTGGCTCGGGACTTTTTTCGCCGCGAATCGGTTTTTGGGGAGCATTGCTGGCCGCTTCTTTTCCGGATCTTTACGCCAAATTTGGCGAGTATAGACCTGACCTGTTTTGGGCGGCGCTCTGGCTGATCGGTCTGGCGATCTTAACCCGCGGAAAGCCTGATCCCCGCCGGTTGTTTGCTGCGGGAATCGTGTTTGGGATCGCCTTTGCCGTGTCGATGAAAACCACTTTCCTCCTGTTGACCGTTCTGGTAGCAGCTCTCGCGGTATGGATCCTGCGGTTTGCCAGCGGAGGGACTCGATCATCGCCGGCGAAATCGTTGCCGTATGTTCTCGCCAGTTTTCTGGCGCCCGTCGCCGGCGCTTTAATCGCCCCGGCTCTCGTTGTCGCCTTTTTTGCCTTCAAAGGGGCATTGCCCCAAATGTATTATTGCGTGATTGCCCACAATATCACCTCCGAGGGAAATCCGTGGCAAACCGTGATCCACAAAGTCTGGGACATTCGGTTTTGGCTTTTTGTCCCGACGATAGCCGGCGGATTATGGTGGGCCAGGCGCGATCCACAACCGGACCGCGGACAACAAAGATTGTTCTTTCTCGCCGTCACCGGTTTTTTCTGTCCGCTGCTTTTCACCTTTTGGCCTTTGGTTTCAAAGCAGGATTTCCTGCCGTTTTATCCGCTGCTGATGCTGACGATCGCATGCCCCCTCGTCGGGGTGGGGAAGTGGATTGGATCAAAAACCGGATTACCGATCTTTCTGCTTCCCTTTCTGATTGTTTGCTGGCAGCTGGCATCCATCGTCCGAGCGCATCCGCCGCTGAAACAAACGAATCAAAAGAATGTGCAGATTATCGCGGATACCTTGAATCTTACTCATCGGGGAGAGACCGTGCTCGATGCGAAGGGCCAAACAATCTACCGTGCCCGGCCGTACTACTATGTATCGGAGCAGATTACTCGGGAACGAGTCGAGCGAGGCGAACTCGTTGATGACTCACCAAAACGGCTCATCGCGGCTCGGACTCCTCTGGTCATTGAATCACATTGGCTTACTCAGGCGACCGGTCAGTTCGTCAATCAGAACTATGTTTCGGTAGGGTGCGTTCTGGTCTTGGGTAAAAGAGTTCCCAGCGCAGCGGGTGGACACGTTAAATTTGAGATAGCGATTCCCGAAAAATACACGGTGGTTGGCAGAAACGGCCAGGTGTCCGGAAAATTGGATGGCACTGAGATCACTGGTCCCCGTTACTTGTCCGCAGGCGTGCATGACCTTGTTCTGTATTCTCCGGAAGACTCTGTGGCGATTGTCTGGTCGCGTGCGATAGAAAAAGGGTATTCTCCGTTTGGCCAGGCCAATCAACAGAATTGATTTGAATGTTTTCATTTTTGAAGTCCGACAAAGTCTTGGTCGTTGCTCCCCATCCGGATGATGAGTCCCTGGGCACCGGGGGCCTGCTCCAGCGAATATTTGCGCAAAAGATACCTGTCCGAATCGTGTTCGCGACAAACGGCGAAAATAATCCATGGGCCCAGCGCTATTGGGAGAAAAGATGGCGGATCGGACCCGATGAGCGGGTGCGATGGGGCCGGCGCCGACGTGAAGAAGCGCTCGAAGCGATCTCCACACTCGGCGGGAAGCCGGATTGCGCCAGGTTCCTGAACCTCCCCGATCTGGGAACAACCCGCCTTCTGATGCGCGGTGAGCCGGAGCTGCCGATCCTGATTACCGAACAGCTCCAGGAATCGGAACCGACGGTCGCCTTGATTCCAACCATGCTGGACGCACATCCAGACCACAGTGCTTTGGCGGTAGCGTTTTCGATGGCGCTTGACTCGATCGGAGGTTCGTCGATCCGGGTCTTGGAATATCTGGTGCACAAGCCGCAGGTTCCGATATCCCAAGAACCGGTGAAACTCCTTTTAAGCACCGAGGAAGTCGAGCGCAAGAGAAGGGCGATTCTGTGCCATGAAACGCAGGTGGCATTGAGTCGGGGACGCTTTACCAGCTTCGCAAAAGTCGAGGAAGCTTATTACCCGCAGAACCCAATCGAGGCTAAAACGTGCGACGGACCACTGGCAACGGGGCGCCTGCACGAAGGTGTTTTGAGCCTCCAATTCAAGGTTTCACGGCGCGAAAGATTTCACTCGGAGATCTTGTTCGCCTTCAGGACCGGTGCCGCAAACGAACACCGCTGGATGTTGCCGATTCCTTTTCGATCCGGTCACGCCCGGATTCGGGATATGATCAGCAGCCGTGAACTGCATGACGCGATCGTTCAATGGAGCGGTTCAATATTGTCTGTCGACATTCCTGTTCCGGGGATGCCGGATTTCGATGCGATCTACGCGAAACTGTCGGGATGGACCCTCTTTTTCGATCGATCAGGTTGGACTCAGTTTACCATACCCGCGGGCCGTGAGGAGCGTCACGTCCGGCGGGGGAAGCTATCCAGGTTAGTGACCCTTCTGTAGCGTGGAGACCTGCTGGACAAGTGCATTGTCTCATAAAAAGACTCGTTGGCACGGGTCGCACATGTTGCCTGACAGTATCACTGGAGGAGGCACTCGATGAATGCCTCGAAGGAGACGGTTCTGGCGATCATTCCAGCTTATTGCGAAGGGCGATTCATCGGACAGGTGGTGAGCCAGGTATTACAATTTGTACAAGCCGTGATGGTCGTCGACGATGGGTCGCCCGACAACACGGCGATCGAAGCGGAAGCCGCCGGCGCAAAAGTGATCCGGCATTCGACAAATCTCGGAAAAGGCGCCGCTTTGAAGACGGGCCTGAACTACGCGGTCTCGATCGAGGCCGCTTTCTTCTTGTTCCTCGACGGGGACGGGCAACATGATCCTTCGGAAATCCCGGCCTTTATTGATGCGATCAATGGTTCTAATGCTGACCTGATCGTCGGCAATCGAATGCGCAATCTTGAATCGATGCCACTCATTCGCCGGTGGACCAATCAATTTATGTCCTGGCAGATTGGGCGGATCTGTAAAATCCCGATCCCCGATAGCCAATGCGGCTTCAGGCTTGCGCGTAAGGAATTGCTACCTGTTTTAATGGCTCCCAGCAACCGGTTCGAGTTTGAAAGCGAGAGTATTATTTTGGCCGCGCGGCACGGGTTTCGGCTGGGTTTTGTGCCGATTCGTACAATTTATACAGATCAACACAGCAAAATCCGGCCGCTCCGGGATACGATGAGATATCTTCGATTGATCCGCAAGTACCGCACCGCCAGGGAATTACTGAAATGAGCCCAGCCGGCTCCGTCATCGCCGGAGCGCGGCGATGACGAAGCCTACATTTTTGGTCAGCCACCCTTTGGAGGACAGGACACAACCCGTTCCTGGTCATCCTTTCCGCACTGAATTGATCGACGGAAGCCAACCAGACCAACCCGGCCGAGGCTAAGCCTACGATTTCTTGGAATGCGATTTGGGTTTCTCAGGCATCGCCGCCGTCGAGCTTACTTCGACCGGTCGCACAAGCTCTGCATTTTCTAAAACTACAGCGTATAACGGTTGAGTTGCGTCCCCGACCTTACCCGTCAGGTTCACAAGATAGTAGGGAAACGGAAGGGGTTGCCCGTTCTTGTGTGTGGTCTTCCATTCGACCGTATTCGCTGTCAAGTTAGTGGCACCATAAAAACCTGACGCCCAATTGATGGCCGCCAATGCCGCCGCTTGTTCGGATACCTTGAAGTCAAGTTTCTGAGGCTTTCCCGCCGTATCCGGGACTTCGAGGCGGTAGTTCTTAACGGTGCCGCCGGGGCCCGTTACTTTGAAGTCAATAGCGTCGGCTTCAGCCTTCATTTCAGTGTTTTTTTTTGCCGAGTGATGGGCTTTCTTGCCCTGCTCGACGGCCATCAGAGGTGGGGTAATTGCGAGTGCAACTAGTAAGAGGAAGGTAGGTTTCATGGCCCGATTGTAGCAGTATGATCGAACATGAAAAGACTTCGATAAAACTCTCTTTCGCAAATCGTTCAACCAGAGCCCGTTCAAGGTCGCTAACCTTCGGAACCATCGCAATCTCCGCGATCTTGAATCCCAGTCTCATCCGCGATTGGCATTTTTGAGACCGTGCGTTAACTTCTCACCCATGACGGACGTTCCAAAAGCGCAATTCCCTGACGAGCAATCCGACGAGGGACGTTTTGTACGGCAACAGGACGCATTTCGAGAATGGGTCACAGCTGACGGCCAGTCCGGGTTCCCGGCGCAGCCTCGACGATATCATTTGTACGTTTCCTGGGCCTGTCCGTGGGCGCACCGGACGATTATCTTTCGTCATCTGAAACGGCTTGAGGAGGTGATCGGCATGACGGTGGTCGATCCAGTTCGCGATGAACGCGGGTGGGCTTTCCGGGAGGGACCCGGCCATTCGAAAGATTCCGTCAACGGGTTTAAATTCCTGGCTGAAGCCTATCTGGCAACCGATCCATCCTACCAGGGCCGCGTCACCGTTCCGGTGCTTTGGGACAAGCAAACAGGCAGGATCGTCAACAATTCGGACGACGATCTCCTGCGCATCCTGAACACCGAATTCAACTCCTTCACAAAAAGTGATTTGGATCTTTACCCAACGAAGCATCGAGCGGCGATCGATCGGTTGAACGAGTTGATCTATGAGAACGTCAATAACGGAGTCTATCAAGCGGGGTTTGCGACTACCCAGGGTGCGTACGAACAAGCTGCTTATTCGCTTTTTGAAACGCTTGACAAATTGGATAGGATGTTGTCTGATCGGCGATTCCTCTTTGGGGATTTACCGCTCGAAACAGACTGGAGACTGTTCGTTACGCTGATCCGGTTCGACGCGGTTTATCACGGTCATTTCAAATGTAACGTCCGACGGATCGTTGACTACCCGAACTTGTCCGGGTATTTGCGCGATCTCTATCAGACCGATGGCATTTCCGATACGGTGAATTTTGACCACATCAAACGCCATTATTATTTCACTCACGACGATATCAATCCGACCCGGATTGTCCCGATCGGTCCGGCGCAGAGTCTCTGGGCGCCGCATAACAGAGCGTTGCTCCATGCAAATCAATGAAGGACTGACAAGGGTCATTCGTGGGCGCACCATCGAGCTCGTGTCCAAAGAAGAAGCCTTGGTCGTAATCGTCTTTCGCGATCATTCGACGATGCAAGTGAAAGTTGCCGGAGGTCCAACCGTGAACATGTTAGGCGAGGGCAAGATCGAATCAGCATCGGAGGACGGCCCTGAGCTATTTCTCGTTGGTGAGGACGGTCGGACGGCAATCTTCCGTCTTGCTGAGCCTGGGTCTTCCGTAACTGTCAAGAATAAGGAGGGCCAAGTCGAGTATGCCGGTTGACGCCGAAGGCGTTATTCAGAAACATTCGGCAACAAGACAGGAAATTTTTTGCCGATCTTCCAGGCGGGATCGGCAGGCAGTGTCGCAACGAATATTCCGTTCTCCACCGGATAAACACTCTTCGACCAGTCCTGGTGCCAAAGCTTTCCGGTATCGTCGGAAACGCCCCACACATTGCCGAGTTCCTCGAAGCAGGCCTGTGTTGCCGCGCCACTTTGATCATCGTGCTCATCGAGGCGGAAGGTCACTTCCACAAGGTAGACCCTGACGCCACCCAAGTCCCTCTCGGTCGAGGGACTTATATTCGCGATCGTTGCCGTACTCTTTTTCACGGATTTTCGTGTATTTAGCAGAACCTAGCCGGAACTTTCCGCGGAAAAGACGGGTCATCAAAGAAAATCAGATGGTTTTGGCGTGCACCACGAAGGCCACTGAGGTAAATTCAAACGAACTTTCCTGGGTATCCAGTATGTCTCGGTTTTTGGACCAAATTTTCTCTTGCCGTAGAGACCAATACACGGGGTTTCCTCCGCGCACACTGCTCGAAAAATGTTCGATTCCCACGAATGCGTTCGACCCGGGTGAGTTGGAGCGTGCGGTCTGGCTGTGGGAGCGACGTCCGAAAGACCTGTTCTTCGATGGGAGCAGAGTATTATGGGGTCGTCTCAGTCTGTTTCTCGTGACCATCTTTTTCCTGGTTAGTTGCGATATTCCGGGGTTGCTGGTGGCCGCCGCGTTGAGCTTCGCTGTCGCGACCATTATGTTGGTTATTTTTTATCGGCGAGAACTTTGGAAACGGGATTACGAAGCCTCGCTTTTCCGTCTGGTTCGACCCTATCTCAGGTAGTGGCCTTCTTTGACCATCCTCCAAAGAATCCGAGGAAAGAGTCTTATCGGCTCGAACGGAGATTTCGTTGGGGATCGAAGCCATTCGACCAGTCAACTTCGCGCCATTCTCAACTGACACTGACACTGGTAAGGTCCCTCCCTCAGACGTTTCGCGCTGCGATCGACCCGCATAAAAGGAGAAAACCCAACAACTGCAACGAAGCCCGTAGGCCTTGGGCAATCGCGTGGCGGGTCCAGACCGGTTTCCAGTTTTCCGGCAATCGTTGCGGATCCCAATGAGCGATTTCCTCGTCGATTGGCCGGTTCAACCAGATCGAGGAGGCCATCGCCGCAGAGAAGAAAAACAAGGCACCCCAAACCGCACGGTTAGCGGCGTTGTTTTCCTTGAAGCGCAGCGCGTAAATCAGAATGAGCAAAATCGAGATCCAGCTCAGAATCGGGATGACGCGATTAAAAATGCGCAGGAATTGTTGTTCGACCGCGACGCGGTCGGGTTCCGGCAGTCCGCGGACGCTTGGGCGCATGAATAGGAACAATCCGAATTCTGCGCACGCTAGAAATCCCGGAACGACCAGATCAAGAAACTCCAAGCAGTCCATAGAGGCTGAGGATGGATGGTGTCCTGATCGCAACAAAATACCTCGTATTTCGGGGACCGCTCACATAGATGGGCACTTCGCTCGCGCCTTGAAAAATCCGCCGCGGCGGAACCTGCGGCACATCACTATGATATGTGAGAAGGTACACTGGAGGTCGGAATCCGGCCAAGAAAGCCCACGAGGATTTCGTTAAAGAGATGAGCCTGTTCGACGTTGCCAAGATGAGCGGCGCCTTTGAGCAAAACTAGATCTGAGTTTGCAATCTTCTGCTGAATTGCACGGGAAACCGTTTCTGGAAACCCGAGGTCATGTTCACCCGGGACAATCAAGGTTGGGACCCGTACTCCAGAGAGTGCGTCAGTGACGTCAAGTTCTAGAATGGCGCTGGCGCACCCGACATATCCATCAACGGAGGTGGCGAGGATCAGATCCGATACCCAGGCCATCGCGGCAGGCGCTTGCTCGATAAATCCTGAGCTAAACCAGCGTGTCAGGGTTGATTGAACCTGGTTTTTAAGACCCTCCGCACGCACTCTGTTGATCCGGTCGTCAATCGTTGACTTCGCTGGCGGTTCTGTGCGGCTACCGGTGCTGCAAAGCACGAGGGCGGAGATTTTGTCAGGGTACTGCAAAGCAAAAACCTGGCCGATCATTCCGCCGATTGAAAGGCCAACAAAAGTTACGCGGGAGATCTGCAAATGATCGAGCAACGCCGCGACGTCGGACGCAAGTTCCTGGAGGGTGTAAGAGCTGCCAGGCGCAGCGCTTCCGCCGTGACCCCGCAGATCATAAAGCAAAACGCGAAATCGGTGCGCCAGAAGCGGAAGCTGATAAGCCCAGATGTCCATACTGGTTGCTAGCGCATGACTCAAGACAACTACCGGCCGGCGCTGGTCACCGTGCAACGAGTAAGCAAGTTCGTATCCGTTAATCGTTGTGGATGCTCTGGTCATTGTTCGTGGAGAATAATACTCTGGAGAAGAAACTCATGCTCTTTCGAGGACAGGACACTAAGAGCGGTCTCCGCTCTTTCGGGTCAAGAGTGGATTGTCCGTGCGCCTTTGTTCCTCCGGCGTAAGAAAACGGCGCAGATCGGCCTCGATCTCGTTGACACTTCCGGTCGTCGTTTGGATGCCATGTACTTTGTCGAGTTCCTGGACCAGGCGTTGATATCCGTGGCAGATCACCGCGAGCTGTGCCAGGAGGTAGACCGGCACCACCGCCTCACCCTCTTTGACACTGCACATAAGCCGGCCGAGTGCTGCGAGGTTTTTGGCCGTCAGCGTGAGCTTCTCGATCTCCATGCCGCTCGTCTTTGGGTCGGTGATCTGCACGGTAATTTCCTGGAGAGCGTAGTCGACCTCGAGACTGAATCTGAAGTGGTCTTTCCCTTCAAAAGAAAAATACTGGACCTCGTCGCCCTCGTTGGTCGCGTAAAGGTCCGCTCCCCGGCGCCTTACGTCTGTGAGCCAGTTGTCGACCATTGACCGGAACGATTCTTTGAGTTCGGACATTCTATTTGGCCTTCGTCAGCTCCTAAACATAGAAACCGGTTGGCTGGAAACAAGTGAATCTTGAGTTGGCATTCTCGGCCGCTTTGCTAATGCATCCTGAACCGATTAGAATGCACAAGCCAAGGAGCTCGTTGAGAAGACATGGTTGCTAAAATCGCCGTTCCGCGAATCCTGAGAATTGGTAGCGGAGCTTTTGCCCAGACTCGGGAGGTGCTCCAAATACTGGAATTGCATCATCCGTTGATCGTGACGGATCAGTTCCTGAGGAAACTCGGCCTGGCGCGCATGCTTTCTGAATCGTTGAGCGCATGGGGCCACCCGCGGATTTTCTCTGAGACGGTTCCCGATCCGACAGTTGCCGCAGTGAAAGCTGGAGTTCAATTTCTGAAAAACGGAGAGCATGACTGTGTCATCGGCCTGGGTGGAGGCAGTTCGATCGATACCGCAAAAGCGATTGCCGTGTTGGCGGTGCACGGAGGCCAGATGCGTGACTACAAGGCGCCCCATGATCAGAATGAATCGGGCTTGCCGATCATCGCGATCCCGACAACCGCAGGCACAGGTTCCGAGGCGACGAGGTATACGATCGTCACGGACGAGGAAACTGGGGAAAAGATGCTCTGCATCGGGCTAGGCTATCTGCCCATTGCAGCACTGGTTGACTTTGAGCTGACCCTGACAAAGCCGATGCGGTTGACTGCGGACACCGGGGTGGACTCCCTGACGCATGCCATCGAGGCATATGTCAGCCGACGAGCCAATGCATTTGCCGACAGTTTTGCGTTGACCGCGATGCGTGCGATTTGGATGAATTTACCGAGCGCATATTTTGAGCCGCAGAATCGCGCCGCCCGCGAAGCGATGATGCTTGCGGCAACGCAGGCAGGCATTGCGTTTTCCAACTCCAGCGTCGCGTTGGTGCACGGGATGAGCCGGCCGATCGGGGCTAAATTTCACGTGCCGCACGGAATGTCGAACGCGATGTTGTTGCCGGCTGTGACAGAGTTCTCGATTTCGGCCGCCGTCGAGCGATATGCCGAATGTGCCAGGGTCATGGGCATGGTGCGGGCGGAAGGCGCGAATGACGAAGCGGTCAGCGAGCTCGTTCGAAATCTTCACCAACTGAATCGGAAGCTGAAAGTACCGACTCCTGGCGAGTTCGGGATTGATCGGCGAGCCTGGGAAGTGAGCATTCCGTCGATGGTCCAGCAAGCACTGGCCTCCGGTTCGCCAGCCAATAATCCGCGGGTTCCGTCGGAAGACGAAATCGAACGGCTCTACCTCGAGATTTGGAACTAGTGTCCTGGTTCGAGAAATCCAGCATTCGGGTTACAGTTCCATCATCCCTCGCATTATGACGACGAACATCAACCCGTTTGCACGTGTGGCGCCGGCCGACGGCTCCGCCAATATTCATCACTACATCAACGGCCGACTCCACGCCGGAACCTCGGAACGTCTCGCAGATATCTATAATCCAGCGAGCGGTCGAGTTTCCGGCCGGCTCGCCTTCGCGACAAAAGCGGAGGTTGATCTGGCAGTTACGGCGGCGGCCAAAGCGTTTCCTGCCTGGTCGTCTTTCCCTGCGGTTAGGCGCGCGCGAATATTATTCCGTTTCAGGGAATCCGTTGAAAAAGAAAAAAATCGGTTGGCATTGCTGATCAGTGCCGAGCACGGGAAAGTTCTCGACGATGCAAAAGGCGAGTTGCTGCGAGGTCTTGAAGTGGTCGAATTTGCCTGCGGAATTCCCCAGTTATTAAAGGGCGAGTACTCCGAACAAGTCAGCACTGACGTCGACAGTTTTTCATTTCGTCAACCACTTGGAGTTGTCGCGGGAATCACTCCGTTCAATTTTCCGGCCATGGTTCCAATGTGGATGTTCCCGATCGCGCTCGCGTGTGGCAATACGTTCATTTTGAAGCCAAGCGAGAAAGATCCGAGTCTGAGTGTCGAGTTGGCGCAATTGTTAAGCGAGGCAGGGTTGCCTGACGGGGTATTCAACGTCGTTCATGGCGATAAACAAACCGTCGACGCGCTGCTGGATCACCCGGGTATTCAAGCCGCAAGCTTTGTCGGATCGACGCCCGTCGCAGAGTATGTGTACCGTACCGGCACCGCCGCGGGAAAGCGGGTGCAAGCGCTTGGGGGTGCGAAAAACCATCTGGTAGTTTTGCCCGACGCAGATGTTACCCAGGCGGCGGATGCATTGATCGGCGCTGCGTATGGCTCTGCCGGTGAGCGTTGCATGGCAGTCTCGGTGGCGATCGCAGTGGGCGACCGGCTAGGCGATCGCCTGGTCGAAGAACTAATTCCGCGAATCAAATCGCTCAAAATTGGGTCCGGGGATTTGGAAGGAATGGAAATGGGCCCACTCATCACCAAGGCGCATCTCGATCGAGTCTCTTCCTATATCGATCTTGGAGTCCAAGAAGGGGCCACCCTGGTCGTCGACGGGCGTGACCTGACTTTGCCAGGCGCCGAGGAGGCCTTTTTTCTCGGAGGCTGCCTGTTCGATAATGTACGGCCCCCAATGCGGATTTATCGCGAAGAGATTTTTGGACCGGTTCTCTGTGTGGTGCGCGTCAACGATACAGGTGCCGCTCTCAAACTTGTCAATGAACATGAGTACGGAAATGGCGCCGCGATTTATACGCGTGACGGCGCAGCAGCCAGGGCATTCGTCGAACAAGTCAAAGTCGGGATGGTCGGGATCAATGTACCTATTCCCGTTCCGATGGCCTTTCACTCTTTTGGTGGATGGAAACGGTCGATCTTTGGAGATCATTACGTGCATGGGGCCGAGGGAGTCCGATTCTACACAAGGTTAAAGACCGTTACGAGCCGATGGCCGGGCACATTTAATCCCGGCGCAGAGTTTGCCATGCCCACGTCAACGTAGGGGAAGAAGAGTCCTCTGCCGTTGAAATTACGCTAGCCCTACTGTGCCATCGCCGCTACACTTCGCCACTGCCTATGCAAGGAACGCAATCGTGGAGGCGGAGATCGGTCATTGTCTCGTCTCTGATTTTGTTGGCGGTTTGTATTGGGCTGTGGGTCGTCTTGGAACCCAAGTGCCTCGCAGCGGTTGCTGCGCAACCTTCGAACCTGGTTCCGCTCCCTTTCCTGATCTTTGTCGCCTATGAAATCCTTGTCATTCTCCATCATCTCGCTCGAATCTTGGTGGCCGAACTGGTCGGACTGAAACTGCTCGCATTCGCCTGCGGCCCGTTCGCTATCCGGCGAATTCGAAATCGGACGCGATTTACGTGGAACAATCGGGAGACGATGATCACTGGCACAACGGTTTTCGCACCAAAGTCCCTCGATGGTCTTCGGTGGCGATGTTTCTGGTTGATCCTGAGCGGACCGGGCTCAATGATTCTCGCCGGTTTCATTCTTTTGATGGTTGTGCGGGCCATCGACCCCACACGAGCATCGATTGATACGCTGTTTCTTGCTGCTCTCGCCTTTTTGGGAATTGCGGGCGGAGTGCGTCTTCTGTTGCCGTTAGAGCTTCGTCGGTCGGCGAGCTACGGCGTGCTTCTGTGGGACGCACTTCGCGGTCGTCCGACGAGCGAGGTTCTTTTTCTCGTAACGGCGTTAATCCATGTTGGACAACAAGGAATCAGGCCCCGCGATTGGTCGTCCAAGATGCTGGATCTGGCGTTACGTCTGACCGAAAACACGAGTCTGGCTGAGCGTGTGACAGTCTGTTTACTAGCGTTTTACAGGGCGGCTGATCTGCGCCAGATGCAACTGGCGGCAGGCTATCTGGACGAGGCGGTGGCAAAAGCAAATCCCAAATCCGGCACGCTGTATGCATGGGTCATGTTAGAGAAGGCGTTCTACGAGGCCTGGTTCAAACGGGACGAATCCATCGCCGGTGCAGCTTTCGAACGAGTGCACGATTGGTCCAGGGTTCCGCACCACGCGTGGCTCCGCGTCTCGGCGGCCATGGCATTGTTGGAAGGTAAACCCGAGGAATGCCAGCGTCAGGCGCGTGAGGCCTTGAACATTGTCCAATCGTTGCCGGTGGTTCACCAATTGGCAGTGGATTGGCTGGAAGAGCTGCTGGCCAGCTCAGAGGTGCGATGCTGAGGGCCGCAGGCCACCGGTTGGCGTTCACCGTTCGGCGTTCGGCGGTACAGGCGGTGAGCCTTGAGTCGAGTAGGTCTCTGGAAAGAAGTGTGGTTACAGATTGAGGGGTGATCGCGGAGACTTACTCGACTGTGGGACGAAGCCTACGCCTGGCGTTGCCCGTGGGCTCGATGTGACTCGTATCGACAAGATCCAGAGCGAACGTACCTCCGCAAGCCCGCATTGGGTGACATGCTTGTGCCGCGCCCACGGTTTTTCGTCGGAACGGGGCAGGTTCAGCGGCGCATTATTTCGTGGGAATTGGCACATGACGCAATTACGCGAAGGCAGTTATCACGAATCGAGGCCGATTTGTCCCGAGCACCCAGAACAGCGGTTCATCAGCACGGTTTTTATGTCCGTTTTGAGAACTGCGACAACGAGCGACGCTTGCGCATTGAAGCGTTTTGTCTGTCCGCGTTGCGGGCAGCGGCTTCGTTCAACGCCGAACGCCGAACGGTGAACGGTGAACGGTGAACGGTGAACGGTGAACGGTGAACGCCGAACGCCTACTGAACCATCGCCTTGTATTGGTCTTCGATCTGTTTCCCGGTGTCGTTGATTTTGCCTTTCAGATCCTGAAAGGTTGCGGCAAGCTTCGGGTCATCGAACGTCGCGGTGCCGGGCGTGGAGCCGGCTTTCCAGGAGCCCCAATTCTGGTCGTAAAAATTCAGAAGATCGCCGTGTTCCGCAATGAATTCCCGCATGAGTTCGCTTTTCTTTTTGATGACGCTCCAAGGGAAAGACTGCAAGAGCTCGTTCTTGATCTGATCGGCGACCGACTGGTTAATTCGCTGCTGGATCAGGGCATTTCCCAAGTCCGGTTCGGCGTCCGCGTACAGCTTGTCCAGACCGTTCTCCTTATCTTTGAGTTGCTGAAGCGAGTCCCGCCAAGTCTTAATGTCATCTTTTGATCCGTAGCTATTCGGATCAAGCCGTTCCGGCTTCCGCAAATAAGAGAATTTTAAACGAATGTCGACTTCTTCCTTCTGAATCCTGCCCAACACTGCGTCTGCGGCTTTTTGGATGCGATCCTGGAGCTTCGAGATCATCTCTTTCATCTGTTGGTCGTTATATTTTGGGTTTCCGCCGCTGGGTGCAGGTCTCGGTCCGGGAGTTTGCGAAGGGGCAACCGCTTGGCTTTGCCCATGAAGTGTGGCGGGTACGATTGCGAACAGGACGTAGAGAACCCACCGGGCCGATTGGGAGGAAAATAGATTCATTTCAGGGATCTGGAAATTTTGGGAGAGTTCGGGAGTTAGTCAGGAGTAAGGAGTCAGGAGTAGGAAACCAACGGCGGTAATTCCTATTCGCTCATCTCTTTGTATTCTTTTTCAATCTCCTCGCTCGTGTTTAATATTTGGTCGCGGAGCCTTTTGTAGATGTTTGCGGCGGAAGCGGAAGTAAATTCCGGTTTGTTCGAATCACCGGTGCTGGTCCAGGCGCCCCAGTTCTTTTCATAAAACAACAGCAGTTTCGTCTGTTCATCGATGAAATCGGTGAGCAGATTCTTCTTTTTTTCAATCGTGGCCCATGGGAAACCGTCCATGATGAATTTCTTGAATTTAGCCACGACCTCGTCGCTGCCGCCGGCGTTGCGGAACTCCGCATCCAGGTCCTTGCCGATGTCGGCGTAATGCTGGGCGACCAGATCATGCTTCTCCTTCAGTTGCTGTAGCAGCCCTTGCCATTGCGCGATCTCGTCCTTGGATGCGTAGCTGTTCGGGTTGAGTCGCTCGGGTTTTTCGAAATAACTGACGCGCAAGTAGAGATCGTTTTCTTCACTTTGGATCCGGTCCAATACTTTGTCGGCGGCCCTGGTCAGACGGTCGAGTTGCTGCGGGTTTATTTGTGGCTCTTCCGGGGTGGCCGTAGGAGACGGTTTTCCGGATGAGCGCATAGCCGGATTGCTCGAGTTTGTTTGCGGTTTCGGCGCTGGCGATCCTGTCTGTTGCGCCTGGGCAAGGATTGCTCCAAAACCTGTGAGCGCGACGATCAGCGGAAGGATGCCGTTCACCAGCCTTCTTCGAAAATGCAAATTCGATTTCATCGGGTTCAACATGTAGTGAATGCCGTGCGGTGACGCAAGGAAGAGCGGTGCTGCTCCTGCGGCCGGCGTTTCTGTGCATGACTTTCATTCCCGGGAATTTCCCCCTTTTCCACCTCTTCCTCCTCGTCGAATGTTGCAATTGTATGAACGCGAATGAAACTCAGTCGCCAAAAATTCAGCACGTCACCATTACTTTTCCTCTTGGTCAGGAAGTGCGCGTGCGCAGTTTTTATGCCGGAGCTCTCGGATTGCGTGAGAAGCCGGTCCCGAAGGTGGTCAAATCGTTGGGTTGGATCTGGTTCGATACCGGCGTACCTGGGGTTGAACTGCATTGTGTGCCGGACGAGAAGCTTGTGCCCGGCGATACGAGGCATCATTTCTGCCTGGAGGTCGATGATCTTGAGCGCCTACGCAAGGTGTTACTCGACTCGGGAGCGAAGATTATCGAGGCGCGTGCGTTGCCGTTGCGACCGCGTTTTTTTGCGCGCGATCCTTTCCAGAACCTGATCGAGTTTGTGCGAATCGAAGGGGATTACTTAGAAGACGAGAAGTGAGGGAGGAAGTTGTCAGTGTCAGTTGGCAGTTGTCCGTGGGCAAGCCGAGAAGATTTGCTGCCCTTTGCGAAAAAAGCACTTCTCAGGCATCACGAATCGTTCGATAGCTCAAGCACAGAACTGGCTCCCGATTCCCTGAACTCCTCGTTCGTTGGCACTGACCACTGACCACTGACCACTGACCACTGACAACCGGCAACTGACAACTTCCTCAGACCTGCCGGTGCCTGAAACAGCTTACTTCGTGGTCGTTCACCATGCCGACGGCTTGCATGAGAGAGTACGCCACTGTCGGACCGATGAATCGAAAACCATGTGCTTTACATTCTTTGGCCAATCGTTCCGATTCCAAAGTTTTGCCGGGAGCTTCGTGATAGTCTTTCCAGCGATGAACCAAAGTCTTGCCTTCCACGACTCGCCAGAGAAAGGCATCCAAACTCCCATATTTCTCCTGAACGCCGAGAGTGGCGCGGGCGTTCGCAACCGCGGCTTCAAGTTTAGCCCGATTGCGGATGATGTCCGCATTAGCGAGTAGCTTCTCGATTTCTTTGGCACCGAAGTTCGCAACTTTACCAGGATCAAATTGATGAAATGCGACCTGGAATGCTTTGCGTTTTCGCAAGACGGTGATCCAGCTGAGCCCGCTTTGCATGGATTCGAGAACGAGCATCTCGAACAAGCGGTTGTCTTCGTGAAGCGGAACGCCCCACTCTTCGTCATGATACCTGAGATAGAGTGGATCTTGACCCGGCCATGCACAGCGTTTGAGTTCCATAGATTCTTTAGCGAGACGATGCGGTGCCTCGCAGAAGAGCGACCCCACCATCGCTCTCGTCGCGATGGTCCGAGGATCGTCCGAACAGCAGCGTTTTAAAACACCCGATTAATGAGCTGATGGCCTTGCTCATAGCGACGAAGGTTCTCGACAAAATGGCCAACTATCCGATCCGATTCATTGAAGTGCCCACCGCCGGTGTGCGGCGTAATATAACAGTTCGGGGTCGACCATAGTGCATGATCAGGCGGCAATGGCTCCGGGTCGGTAACATCCAGGTAGGCGGCAAAAATGCGGCGGGATTTCAGGTGCTTCTCCAGGGCATCCTGATCCGTTGTGGTGCCGCGGCCGATGCTGTAATAGCGAGCTCCAGCCTTGATTTGCCGAAGCCGCTCGTCACTGAAGAAACCACGCGTCCCGGTACTGTCCGGCAAAATGTTGATGACATGATCTGCTTCGCCCAAGGCGCTGGCGAGGTCTGCCGGTCCGACAACGCGAGTATCTGAGCCCGTCTGCGGCGTGCGCCGATAGCCAATCACCCGAATCCGATACGGTGCGAGAAGTTCGGTTAACCGGCGTCCGATCGCGCCATAACCGACGATGAGGACGGTTTGGTCGGCCAGCAAACGGACATTCTGACGTAAATCGTTCTGCGGCCAGCCGTGTGGTCCACGTTGATTCTCGTAGGAAGGGTACAATTCCCGCGCGTCCGCCAGCAGCCAGGCCATCAGATGCTCTGCGCATGGCTCGTCGAACACGCGGGAGCTGTTCGTCATGATCGCCGACCTCTTTTTCAGAGCGTCTCGAATTTCTTCGGTGTCATATCGAGCATAGCCGGCACTGGAAATTTGGAGCCAACGCAGCTTTTCGGATTGGATGATCCCGTCAGGGTCGGGTTGACCAAAAACGATTTCCGCTTGCAGAAGGTGCGGGTCCAAAGTTCCAACGTCCAAAACGTGCTCGGACTTTTGCGCGAAAAGAAGATGATGTCCGGCAGTAGAACGGACCAGCAGTTCTTCGGCGGATGCCGTTAGAAAAGGGTTGGCCCAGATTGTCAGCGCTGTCATGGCCTTAAAGTTATATCTCGATATTGGCAATTGCCCATTGAATCAATTTGTTTCCGAGCTCAATTCGCAATTATCATCCTGGACATTAAAACTGCCGATCTGTGCCCGTACCGCTTTGCTCGCCGGCGAGGTGCAGGATGATGTCGGTCTTGGAAATGCTACCTATCAGGCGTTTGGAGTTCAGATTATCAACCACAGGCAAGCGCTCTGATTTGGCTTCGGAAAATTTATGCAGCGCCTCGCTCATCCCCTGCATTGGCGAGACGCGCGGAAAATCTTCATCCATAATATCCGCTGCGATAACCACCGATTCGAGTTCGGGCCGGTCAAGGAAAGTCTTCACGTCGTGAAGCGAAATCGCGCCCAGGAACCGATTTTCCTTATCGATGATGTAAATGTGTTGGTATCGGTGTTGCACGAACGTTTCCGCGATTTGGGCAAAGGTCGCATTCTTTGGGAGGGTAATCGGATCGCCGCGGACCAGATCTTGGAGGTTGACTTCAGCCAGTTGCTGTTTGAAGAAGGCGGCGCCCTTTCTTTCGAGTGATTCGCCATACATAAAGCGCCTCTCGAAAATACCGCTGCAGTAATACGCAACGACGCAGTTCACCATCAAGTAGGGGGCGATCGAATAATCCAGAGTGAGCTCAAATGCCATCAGGATCGCCATCAATGGCGCTCCGGTCGTCGCCGCTATAAAAGATCCCATCCCGACAAGGCCGTACATCGCCGGATCGGCACGCAATCCTGGAGCAACATAGAGAATTGTTTGGCCGTACAAGACTCCGATTGCTGCTCCGATGAACAAGGTCGGAGTAAACACGCCACCAACTACGCCCGATCCGAACGCGGCTGCAGTTGCCACCACCTTGAGCAGAAGGATCGCCAGAATCTCGTCCCAGAACCAATTCTGATGAAAGAGAGAACGAAGCAGTCCCTGACCGTTTCCGCAAACTGCGGGATTCAATATCGCGAGCGCGCCGACAATTGTCCCGCCGAGCGCCAGTTTAAACGGTATCGGGATGTCAATCTTAGAGAACAAGCGTTCGGCAAAACGGAGGAAGCGCAAATAGCCCGGCGCCAGGAAGCCCAGGACAATGCCGACACAACTGAGAGGTATTATTTCCCATCGGGTGTGCAGATTGAACCCGGGCGATTTATACAAAGGTTCGCTGCCGCTCAGAAATTGTGAAACGAAGGCCGCAACAACGGAGGCAAGGATCAACGGTCCAAGCGATTCCACAACGACAGTTCCCAAAATTATTTCGGCGACGAACAGCGACGCTGCAATCGGCGCCTTGTACGCACTGGCGATGCCGGCGGCCGCTCCGCAGGCCACCAGATGCCGGCGTTGCGGGATGGGCATTTTCCGGATCCTTCCCACGAGCGAAGCCACAAGCGACGAAAGCTGAACGAGCGGGCCTTCCCGGCCGATCGAGGCTCCGGTACTGATCGAGAAGAGGGCCGACACGCTTTTGACGATACTTGCCCGGACAGAAATAATACCGCTTCCGACCACGATGGCTTCCATGTAGTCGGTGGTTGTTTTCTGCCGGACGCTGGCGAAAAGGCGGTTCCCGAACCAAAGCGTGAGGCCTGCCAGCAATCCGCCCAAAGTGGGCACGGTCAATCTCTGCCACCATGCCAGTTTGACAAACGAGGAGATGATTTCTGAACTCGATCCAGTCGCCGCATAGTGCAGAAGCTCACTCGTTTTGCGGAAGCCTTCCGATGCTAGTGCCCCCAAAACACCGATCAGGGCGGCCCAGATCAGCGTCAATTGGCGTTCGCTCAGGCGTAAGTGTTCAACCAGCCAGAACTTCAGCCTGAGCAAACGACGTAGCAGCGGTGATAGACTTCGCTTCCGCTGCTGCTCCCCGGTCTTGTCCATTCGGCTTGGCTCGTCTGTTGTCCTGTCCCGAAATACCTCCTGTTTCGGGGAAAGGAAACTAGGTGCCTTCGGCGAATCCGGCAAGGAAACTCGGCATGTCCTCTGCCTGCGTCAGCCGGTCGACAACACGTTCTCCACGTACATGCCGAGCCAGGAACGAGATCAGTTCCAGGTAGTCCGCTCCCGCTCGTTTTGGAATGCCGATTAAAAAAATGAGCCGAACCGGTATTTCGCCGAAAGGAATCGGATGCGGACACGTTGCGATGACCATCACCAGACCGGAGACGCTATTCGTTCGCGCATGCGGAAATGCGATCCCTCCGGGAAATAACGGTGGATCGATTTGCTCGCGATCGAAGACCGCCGCGGACAACGTCTGCAAATCCTGCACTTGAGCGTGTCCCTGGAGCCTGCCGAGCATTCTGGAGATAGCTTCGTGCTCAGATTCTGCGTCTAAATTTCTAATAAAAATCGCGGTTCGCAGGTGCTCGACCGCCTTTCGACTGATCACTCAATATCCCCCTATCACTCTTTGATTGTTTGATATACCAGATAAGCGCCAAAGAATCGAGGAGGTTGCCAGTGTCAGGGAAGTCAGTTTCTGTGCTTGGGCTATCGAACCCGATTCGTGATATCCGAGAAGTGCTCTTTTTCGCAATGGGCCGAGAATATCCTCGGCTGGCACTGACACTGACACTGACACATTGACAGGCCGTGTAAATATCTTCAATCTGACGATACCTTGCCCCCCATCGCCAGCGGTCTTTGCAACCCCAAAACGCCCACCTCGCATATGAGGTGATTATCTATGGCCTCAGATCCTATCCGCCTCGCGGTCGTCGTCATTGCAATACTCGCATTGATTGTTCTCATCACGAAATTCCGCATTCATCCATTTATCGCATTGATTCTTGCGTCCTGGTTTCTCGGAATTGCCTGCGGCCTCCCCCTTCAGGAAGTCATCAAACATTTTGAAAAAGGCTTTGGTGATGTCCTCAGCTTCGTAGGGATTGTTATAGGACTTGGTGCAATGTTAGGAGGGATTTTGATCTCTTCGGGGGGAGCGGATGTCCTGGCAAATGATCTGATCGCTCTGGGCGGGAGAAAATGGATTCCCTGGACGATGTTTTTGGCCTCCCTGCTGATTGGGCTTCCTTTGTTTTTTGAGGTTGGTTTCGTGCTCCTGGTACCCCTCGCTTTCGTCATCTCGAAACGGATGGACACACCCATTTTGCGGGTTGGGCTACCGATGTTGGCGGGTCTCTCGATAGCGCACGCTCTGGTCCCGCCTCATCCCGCGCCGACCCTGGCAGTGGGCACTTTTCATGCCGACGCCGGAAAGACGATCCTCTACGCAATCTTAGTTGGAATTCCGACTGGCATTTTAGCCGGCCCTCTTTTCGCCAACTTCGCGGCAGGATGGGTTCATTCCGGATCCACCGCCGGCGCCCTTTTCCCTGGCCCGGAATCCAATGCGGAGGAGACGAACCGAGCATCGGCGCCATCAACGGCCAGGCCAGGACCCTCGCTCGCTGCCGTGCTTATCACCATCCTCCTGCCGCCCGCCCTCATGATGTCTCGCTCCCTGGCCGATGCTTTCCTTCCGGGGCAAAGTTTTTTGAAAAACTTGATCGATTTTGTGGGAGATCCAATTGCCGCTCTGCTAATTGCGCTCTTCTTCGGAATGTACGTTCTCGAATTGAGACGAGGGCTTTCCATGGAACGCCTCGACGGGATCCTGAATAAAAGTCTGGGCGCGATCGCTGCCGTGGTCCTGATCGTCGGAGCGGGTGGCGGTTTCAAAGAGATGCTGATCGCCACCAAAATCAGCGATCTGATCGGCCAGTGGGCTACTCAGGCGCATATCTCGCCACTTTTACTTGGCTGGGGGGCCGCCGCAGTAGTCAGAATCGCAACCGGCTCTGCCACAGTAGCCACCATCACTGGGGCAGGAATCATGGCTCCCATCGTGCAGGCAAATCCAGCCGTGAATAAGGAACTGATGGTTCTGGCGGTCGGGTCCGGATCGATCATTCTATCGCACGTAAACGACGCAGGGTTCTGGCTGGTCAAGGAGTACTTCCGGTTGAGTCTCCCGGACACCTTCAAATCGTGGACCCTGATGGAAACTCTCTTGTCTGTCCTGGGCCTGACCTTCGTTCTTCTGCTTAGTCTCGTGGTCTAATCGGATGGCTCCAGGCGTCACTTAATAGCACTTTAGAACCGAGGGATTTTCGTTGACCTCAGTTCGCAGACACGCCAAGCGCGTGAATAACCTGATCGACCACTGCGTTGAGCGGTTTACGCGCATCAACGATGACCGCGTCTTTCGGTTTTTCAAGCGCCGCGAACTGGCTTTCCAACAGTTCTTTTGGGAAAAAGTGCGCTGTACGATGCTGCAACCGGTCACGAATCGTTTCCGGATCGACGTCGAGGTAGACAAATGTTGGGGGCGATACTTCATTGCGCAACACGTTGCGATATGTTTCCTTGAGGGCCGAACACGCCAAAATCACGGAGTGCCCTTCGGCGATTTGATGTTGCAGTTCGTCGTGTAGCCGCTGGAGCCAGGGAGCTCGGTCCTGGTCATTAAGCGGGATCCCATGCTTCATCTTTTCGATGTTGGCTGGTGGATGGAAATTATCCGCATCCAGAAAGATCCAGTCCAGTTTTTGAGCGACCTGCATACCGACAGCCGTCTTCCCGGAACCGGCGACGCCCATGAGAATTACTGCCTGAGGATGGTTCTTTTGCATACACTGTAGGAGAAAAGGGGGGAGTCAGAGTCAAGAGTTTAAAGGAGTTCAGGAGGCAAATGCCTAATCGTTTCAAATAAACTGCTTAATCTCGGCCATCGAGGCTCGGCTCACAAACATTAACAGCATGCCGGCTCTTCGCTGGCATTTGACGTGCCATCCATCCATCTCCCGGAATTTATCACCAACATTGATTGAGCGAAACGCCTTCTCATCAATGACAAACACGTGGAGCAGTTCGCCACTTGGTAGTCGAAAACAAGTGAGAGAGAATTCCTGGCCCTTCCAGTGAAGCGACTTACATCCGGCCGTTGGAAGGTCCAGCAGGGAACCGGGGAGGAAAGGAATGCACGGAGCCTTCATTTCCGCGAGATATTCCTGTGTGCGCGAGAAATCAGCGGTGACCAGATCCAGACTCGGAGCTGGTGATGAGCTAAGCATCGTGAGGTTTGCTCTTTGGTATTGCTCGATCGACTTGGACGTCGAAAGACTTTCCAGGTAGAACGGGAGCAGGATCGCCCCGCTTAAGATAAGGACCGCAGCCAAGGCGAGGAGAGGCCTTAAGTTGGAGCGACGTATCGGGGAGCGATTAGCGATTCCGGCAAGGATCGCTGAGTACAAGTTCGCCGGGGGCTGGATCTCAGCCAATTTATCGGCAATCAGAGAGTCGAAAGAGCGCTGTTCCTTGAACCATGCCGCCAGTTCCGGGTCGCGGGCCGCCTGCTCGAGCGCCACGCGAAAGACGGGGTCCTGCGCGTCTGCGCCGTTTGGGCGATAGGCGTTTAACACGAACTTCGCGGATTCGTTCGTTATTTCAGTGCGCGGCTTCTTCATCTCTTTTCAATGGGATAATTTTATCGCTGTTTTCCGAAATGGCGGCAGCCAGAATTGCTTTCAGCTGTTCCTTGCCTCGTGATAAGCGGGACATGACGGTGCCGATGGGAATCTCGAGGGTCTGTGCGATCTCCTTATACGAAAGTTCGCTCAAATAGAACAATTCCACCGCCGTGCGATAGGTGGGCTCGATCTGGTGCAGCGCGTCGATCACCGCCTTCGCATCCAAAGCGCGCAATGCGTCGGGAGAAATGGAGGGGCCGTCATGGATTTCCGGCCGGAATTCCACGTGCGGATGGCTCGATTGAACGCGAAGTGCGCGAAGAAATTCGCGACGTAGCGTGGTGAACAGCCAGCATTTGACCTTTGAACTATCGCGAATCTGATGGGATCGCTGAGCAAGAATAAAAAAGGTTTGTTGAGTCAGATCGCCAGCTTCCGCCTCGTTCTTGGTCAAGGATAACGCGAACCGGTAGAGGGAGGTATAAAACCGGCCAACGACCGCTTCGAGGTCTATTTCGTGAGTCACAAGTTTTTCCAAGCTTATTAAGCTTACTACTCTGTGAGGCCGAATCGCAGGGATTATTCCTGTTTTGCATCGGCATAGGTCGCAACGCTTGTGTTATGCTCGTACCGAGAAATCTACCATGAGGAAAAAGAAGAATATCCAACTGAGGGAAGGTTCGCCGCATCCCTGCGGAGCGACGTGGGATGGTAAAGGAACGAATTTTGCAATCTTTTCGGCGAATGCGACAAGTGTGGAAGTCTGCCTTTTTGACGACCGAGGCCAGCGAGAGATCACTCGCGTCGGATTACCCGAATACACGAATCAAATCTGGCACGGATATTTGCCCGAGGTGCGTCCTGGCACCATTTACGGATACCGGGTACACGGTCCGTACGCACCCGAGGCGGGGCATCGTTTTAATTCCCACAAGCTGCTCCTTGATCCGTATGCTTGTGCACACATCGGAGAGCTCCATTGGGATCCAGCCATTTTCGGCTATCAAATGGAATCGATGGACGACCTTACCTTCGATCAGCGGGATAGTGCTCCGTTCATGCCCAAATGTATCGTCGTTGAACCCGGCTTTGATTGGACCGGTGCGCGCAGCCGTCAAAGGGTCCAATGGGATAACACCATCATCTATGAGATGCATGTCCGGGGATTTACCAAACTGCATCCTGCGGTTCCCAAGCGACTACGCGGTTCGTATGCCGCACTGGGGTGCCCGGAAATTCTGGAATATCTTAAATCCCTTGGAGTCACCTCCATTGAGTTG
>DATHPZ010000003.1:0-7108 GCA_035483355.1 Chthoniobacterales bacterium
CGGGGATTCCTTAGTCATTCGATCGCCTGGCTCAACTCTCCATGGTGTTCCACTTCAGCCGGTTTTGCTGAGACAACGGCTAACTTAGCGCAGTAAACGAGCACCGCGGCTACCGCCAGGTAACTGACTGAGACTTCCGGAGTCTGGGCGAAACCGAGCCTCTCGCCGTGGATAAAGCCGAAGAATGTGAGAATCGCACCGGCGCCCGCGAAATACGCTGCCTTCATGAACTCTCGCTCGATAATGAACACCCCTATCGCCCCAAGGATCAACCCGCCAAGGATGGCGCCGCCTCCCAGCACTTCCAGCCCTTTGTAGAGAACGCCGTTCTGACCGAGTTTATCCAACCCGAGTGTCATGGCGTTGGTCCCGGCTGCGCCGAGGGCATTGTCGATCTGGAGCTTGCCCCAAGCAGCGATATGCGGCGTCAACGCGAGAATAATAGCCGGCGCGTGTGATCTCGGATTTTCCTGAAACGCCTGCGCTCCGATCAGCATACCGATATAAAGAAGAATCGGTGAAATCGCGACGACGGGGATCAATGCCATCATCACCGAGATAATCCCGAACCACGACAGGATGATTACCATGATTCCGGTCGCGGCCGAGTAGCCAATCCGACCGCCCATGGCTTTCCAGCCCGGATGGCCAATGTAAACGGCATTGATGAACGGATTCCCCATCAGGCAACCAATCAGGCTGACGATGCCGTCTGCCGTTAAAACCCGCGTCGTCGGAAAACTGTCGCCGGCCACAGAAGCGCTCTCGACGTTATCCATCGCCTCGACGAGATCGTAGATGCCGAAGGGAATGGCTGTCACCAGAATCACCCCGATAAATTGGAAACCAGCAAACACGTGGCCGACAGCCGGAGTCGGAAATGAAAAACCGAAGTGGGAAAATGCCTGGGAAAAGCCGGCGGGGCTTATTCCCCCCCAGTTCGCTCCAAAGATGGTTGAACCCCAGGCGATTACGCAGCCGACTCCGATCGCTACGAGTCCCGCTGGAATGCCGCCAAAATAGCGCACGCCGCCGAACCAGCTGGCGAGAATAATCGCAAAACAGGTAACGCCGATCACCGGCGTGATGAACATATCCTGGGCCGGTCGCATCGAGATGAATGCGATGGACACACCGGCGAGCGTACCAAGGAGAGCTGCGCGCGGCGTGATCTTCCGGATAATGGGCGCGACAAATCCGCCGGCCATCAACACGAAGCTCTGGATGAACACCCAGGTGAGACCCGCTTCCCATCCTTTGACCGGATCGCCAGTCTTGATTGCGATCGGTAGCATGATCACGAAACTGACAACAAACATATGCGGCACGCTCGTACCAGACGGAAGCGCGCAAACGTCGCTCCGTCCTGTGCGCTTGGCCAAACCGTACGCAAGCCACGCATAGTACAGGGTGCTGAGGAAAAGCATCATTCCGGTAGCCGGGAGGATGCGTCCGAAAACGAGTTCGGGGGGCATTTTCAGGACGAGGAGCAACAACCCGCTCAGCGTGAGCAGATTGACCAGTATGTTTGTCCCGAAGCCGAAGAACGCATTCCAGTCTCCGGGCACCCAGAGGGCAGGTTTTGAGTTACTCATAACGTTTTCTATCAATCATCCGAATCTTCCATTTATCGCTGGTTGCTATCCCTAACCGAGCGCAGCGAGAATTCGGTCCGAGTCCGAAACCCAGCCGAAAATCCCCCCTTGCGCCTTGATCATTTTCAGTCCCATCTCCTGGAACTCCGGAAAGTAAGATCCAACGCAGTCTGCAGGGACCAGACAGTCGTAACCGCGATCGTTGGCTTCGCGCACGGTGGTATTGACACAGACCTCAGTGGTCACACCGGTGACGACAAGCTTCTGAATGCCGAGATTTTGCAGGATCGCATGGAGATCGGTGGCAAAAAATGCGCCTTTGCCGGGTTTATCGATTACCGGCTCCGTTGGAAGCGGGTAGAGTTCCGGAATAATGTCATGGCCCGCCTCGCCTCTGATCAAAATCCGGCCCATTGGTCCCGGATCGCCGATCGAAGTCTTGCTTTTGCCGCGCACTTTTTTGGCCGGCGGAAGATCGGTCAAGTCGGATCGATGCCCCTCCCGGGTGTGAATCACCTTGAAACCCTCCTGGCGCCACGCCGCCAGCAATTTCCGATTGGGTTCAATGGTGCGGCGAAGCTGGGAAACATCATTGCCAAGCATCTCTCCAAATCCACCAGGCTCCAGAAAATCGCGCTGCATGTCGATGATCACGAGCGCGCAATGAACCGGCTCGAATTCATAAACATACGGTTCCGCGTCGACACTGATCGTCCGATTGTTGTTCATGAGGGTTCCTCTGTTGAGTCGCGGAAGAGGTAAGCACTGCGCATGCCACAAATAAAAAAAGTGCAAACCCGAAGTTCGGCGCCTCGGCAACCGGCAGGCTGCTGACCAGTCGCGATGAGGAGAGACGTGGTGACATGTACGGCCGTTTAGCCATTGAGCACAATTGATGCCAGATGTGTCCGACCCTTCTTTCCGCCTCCTTCCCCACCAACTTTCAACCTGACCAAACCCGGTTCTGCGAAGTCCTTCAAGATGAGCAGATTCCGGCAGACTCCTGTCGAAATACCGCCAGTGTGGTCTGAAGAAGTGTCAGTGCCGGCACCAGTCGAAGAGGCGTTGCCGGAGTGTCCCGCTGATTCTTCCAGCCAGCGGATTCACCAGGAGCGGAATGTTTTAGTTGGTATCCAGGCAAGCTTCGTGCTCAAACGGGTTGGGCTAGTGGATCGTTTGAGCTATTACGAGGATTTGCTGAATCATGAAGGAATTATCAGAAGTGTCGTTGAACATAGGCTCCCTTCAAGCTCACTACAGTTCGGGTATCTTGACGCCCGGCGATGTCATCCGTGAAGTTTACAGGCGGATCCGCGCCCTTACGGATAATCCGATCTGGATTCATCTGGTGCCCGAAGAGGACGCGGTGCGCGCCGCCGAGGCGTTGCACGGCACAGCGTCCTCTCCACTTTTCGGAATCCCATTCGCAATCAAGGACAATATCGACGCGGCGAACCTTTCGACGACAGCCGGTTGTCCAGCGTTTTCTTACGTGGCTGAGAAGGATGCGACATGCGTTGAACGGCTCAAAAAGGCCGGAGGAATTCTGGTCGGCAAAACAAACCTGGATCAATTCGCCACCGGCCTTGTCGGGGTGAGGTCACCTTATGGAGCTTGCTCCAACGTCTTTCATCCGGACTATATCTCGGGTGGCTCCAGTTCAGGTTCTGCGGTTGCGGTGGCTGCGGGCCTGGTTAGTTTTGCGCTGGGGACTGACACGGCCGGTTCCGGGCGCGTTCCGGCGGCATTCAACAACATTATCGGCCTCAAGCCGACAAGGGGCACCTTCAGCGCCCACGGCGTAGTGCCGGCGTGCCGGTCCCTGGACTGCGTCTCACTCTTTTGCCTGACGGCTGAAGACGCAGAAATGGTGTTTTCCATCGCTGCCGGATACGACCGCAACGATCCCTATTCCCGGGTTTTGCCCACCGCCAAGTCCGTTGCTTCGACCTACCGCATTGGTATCCCTGCCCCTCAGGATCTTCAAATGGTCGAGGAGGGATACCTCGCGCTCTTCATTGAGGCGGAAGAACGACTTGCCTCTCTCGGACATACCTTGATCGAAGTTGACATCAAGCCGTTCCTGCGAGCGGCTCAACTTCTGTACGGGGGGCCATGGGTGGCCGAGCGTTTCGCGGCCGTCGGGCGCTTTGTCAAGGAGCACGCCGAAGCCGTTCACCCGGTGGTGCGCGATATTATCCTGGGCGGCGAAAAATATTCGGCTGTCGAAGCATTTAATGGCCAGTATGCACTGGAGAGATTTCGACAGGAGGCTTCCGACACCTGGAACGTCGTCGACTTTCTGCTGTTGCCGACCGCCCCTGATATCTTTCGGATCGCGGAAGTAGAGAGCGATCCTGTCACCCTGAACAGCCGGCTTGGCGTATTTACAAATTTTCTTAACTTGCTGGATCTCGCGGCCGTCGCGACGCCAGCCGGGTTCCGCAAAGACGGGTTACCCTTCGGCATTACCTTTGTTGGTCAAACGTTTTCCGACCTTGCTTTGCTCTCTCTCGCTGCCACGTATCTGCTCGCCCTGCGCCCCTGCCTTGGCGGAACTAGACTCCCGTACACTGATACCCCCGTTTGCGCCAAGGGAATCGAAGGAGACCGAATGACGATCGCCGTCGTCGGTGCGCATCTGACAGGTGAACCGTTAAACTACCAGCTCACGGATCGGGACGCCCGCTTCGTTCGAACAGCGAAGACCGCTCCCTCGTACCAACTTTTTGCGCTCCCAGGTACCTCCCCGGCGAAGCCAGGATTGATCAGGATGGGAGCTGAAGGCGGCGTGTCGATCGATCTGGAGATCTGGGAACTTCCGGTGGCTCAGTTCGGGAATTTCCTGCAAGAGGTCCCTTCCCCTTTGACGATCGGGATGATTCATCTCAGTGACGGACGCGCTGTCAAAGGTTTCCTCTGTGAAGAAGTCGCCGTGCAGGACGCTCTGAACATTTCAGCGTTTGGCGGCTGGAAGGCATACCGCAAGAGCCAGACCCTGGCGGCCGCAAATGGTAATAGGAGGTAGGGGGAATTGCGGATTTCGGAATGCGGATCGCGGAATTGACGCTCGCTCTTAGCCACTGAAGGCGAAATTGCGAAAGGCAGATTTCGAAACTGCCTCTTGTACTCGGCCCGATTTCAAGCCCTTCGCATTCCGCAATCCGCATTTCTTCCCAGCATCACACCACCTTCAACATTCCGCCGTCGACGAAATAGGTCGAACCGACCGAATAACTGGCGCGTTTTGAACAAAGAAAAACGAAAAAACTCGCAAGCTCCTCCGGTGAACCAAAGCGATCAATCGGCGCATGCTCGCGTGCGACAGAAGCCAGGTAACCCTCCCAATCGCCGCCTTTATCTGCGGTCAGTTGTTTCGCCGTCTTGATCCAGTCGGGAGTGAGAATCAGGCCGGGATTGATCGTATTGACTCGGATGTTGTCTTTGACGACCTCATTCGCGAGCGTCTTTGAAAACATCATCAGGGCTGCCTTCGTCACATTATAAATTGGCTCATACCAGAGCGGTTGAACCGCGCAAACAGAGGCGTTGTGCAGGATGACACCGCCACCCCGTTTCCGCATGGACGGCACGAAGCCCCGCGCCAAACGGACCGCCGCCATTACGTGGAGATCCCAATAGTATTGCCACTTTTCGTCGGGCGCCTCCATGATGGTCTCGTTGCTGCCGGTGCCCGCATTATTGATCAGGATATCGGCGCCGCCGAATTCGCGCACTGTCTCGGCAACCACCGCATCAATAGCGTCGGCCGTAGCGACGTCGGCGGGGAGGCCGATCGAGCGGACGCCAAATTTTTTGGCGATACGCGCCGCTTCCGCGTGCGCCCGGTCACCCTGCCGCGCCGCGATGACGATATGAACTCCTTCTGCTGCCAGGCCCTCCGCAACGGCAAGGCCGATACCTACACTGCCGCCGGTGATGACGGCCACTTTGTCTTTTAGTTCAAGCTCCATATATTTTGACGATTCGACCGCTCGGGGGCGGGCTGGTTGTTCTGGGAAGAGATGCTGATGAAAGGATTATCCTAGGAAGCCGAAAATGCCTATTTCACAATGAGTATTTTCGTGCGGTCGATGGTGACGGCCACGGCTAAGATCAGAACCGTGCCAAACACGATCTGCTGGGCGAAAATGTCTACGCCGACAAAAGTCATGCCGACCCGCACGACGGAAATAATCAGCGCACCAACAACCGTTCGACCGATACCGCCGGCGCCGCCGGTGATCGAAGTGCCTCCGACAACGACCGCGGCGATCGCCGGGAGTAACAGTTCGTTTGCCAGGGTGGGAGAGCCACTGCTTAGCCGGCCTGCGAGCAAGATACCGGCCAAGGCCGCCAAACCTGCCGACAAGGAGTAAGCAATGACTTTTTGCCGATTCACTTTGACACCCGAGGCCCAGGTCGCGGCTTCTCCGGCCCCGATCGCCGTGCTATAGCGTCCGAAAGGCGTGTAACGCTGCAACCAAACCCCAACGCAGGCGACCAGTGCGCCAATAATGATCACGCTCGGCATCCCAAACGGCCGGCCCGTGATCCAGCTCAGATACGCGCGCCCGGCCTCACCGATAGTAATCGAGCGTTCCTGTGAAAGGAGGAGGGCTGCTGCCGCTACCAGGCCGCTGGTGGCCAGAGTGACGATGAAGGATGGGATGCGCAGCCAGACATGAACGATGCCGCTAAACGCACCGGTGATAAAACCTACCAACAGCGTCGCCGGAAACGCCCAGTAGCCCACTCGCGACAGCATCACAGCGACGATGACACTGCTCAAGGAAGCGACTGCCTGGATCGACAGGTCTATCCCGCCGAGCATCACCACAAAAGTGATTCCCGCCGCAAGGATGAAAAGAGTCGCCGTATCCGCCATCACAACTAACAGCGTATCGGCCGTCAGAAAGCTCGGTCGCAGGGCACCGATGAGCGTGACCAATCCGAGCAGGAGCAAAATCGGAACGGCGGCCCGCACGGTGCCGGCTGCGGGGCGCCATTTCGCGGTTATTTGAGTGGGCGTCATTCGTTTATACCATGTGTCGAATCAAGTCGACTTGGGATGGCTTACAACCGGGTGAAGCGTCGAATCGGGCAGTGACCTGGCCATCGCGCATGACCAGGATGGAATGACATAACCCGATCGTTTCTTCCAGGGTGTCGGCGGTTAAGACGATGGCGGCACCTTCTTCCGATAGATCCCTGATCAACTCGTAAACCTCCTCTTTGGCGCCGACGTCCAAACCTCGCGTAGGATGGTCAAAAATGAGAACATGCGCCCGCGCATTCATCCATTTGGCAAGCACCACCTTTTGTTGATTACCGCCGCTCAGATTGAGGCAAAGTGCCTCGACATTCGGGGTGCGAATGCGCAGTTTGTCCACCCAGTTCTTCGCCAGCTGGCGCTCTCGACTGAGACTGATGGCACCCGTAATTCGGTTCACGGGGAGGCTCGATAAGGTCACGTTCAAGGAGATCGGAAGGGATAGCACCAGGCCCTCGGT
>DATHPZ010000004.1:0-44635 GCA_035483355.1 Chthoniobacterales bacterium
TTTTCCGATTTGAAAAACCGCAGAAAGGCCGGCTGCGGGAGTTCTATCAAATTAACTGTGATATACTCGGGGACGGCACTCCGGCAGCCGACGCGGAACTGATCGGGCTTGCCATCGCTTTACATCAGGTCTTCGGTTTGACCGCTGACGATTTTTTCGTCCGAGTCAATAACCGTAACCTCTGGGCGGAGTTCCTGATCAAGCATCAACAGCCAATCGATCGATTGTCTGAGTTTCTCTCCATCGTGGACAAACTTGAGCGCGAGAGCGAGGACGTCACAACACGCAAACTCCAATCTTTTCAACTCGACCTCGCCCAAGTTCGGGAATTTCTTGCAACGCCTGCGGGGTCGGTCCCCGGTTTCGGTGACTTGTTCCGCGAACTACAGTGGCGGGGCTTGGAAAAATTTATCGAGCTGGACCTGACGATCGTACGCGGTCTCGACTACTATACCGGTCTTGTTTTCGAGATTTTTGATCGCAAAAAAGAAAATCGCTCGCTCGCCGGCGGCGGCCGCTACGATAACCTGGTCTCAGCGGTCAGCGAAGGCGAGGTAGACCTCCCCGCTGCTGGTTTTGCGATTGGGGATGTGACGTTCACCAACCTGTTGCAAGAGCTCGATCATACTCGCACTCGGATCGCAGATGCGCTCAAGGCGCCCCGCGGCGCGTTCATCGTCGTTGCCGACGAAGGCCGGCGTCCGGAAGCGATAGGACTTGCCAGTAGCCTGCGTCAATCAGGGATGGTGGCCGACTATTGTCTTCAACCGGCTAAAGTCGGGCGCCAATTTCAGCAGGCGGAAGCTATGGGTGCCAAATACGCTGTGGTGATTGGTCAAGAATGGCCGCAGGTACGAGTCAAACTGTTGTCAGAACGAACTGAAAAGATCATGTCCAAAGATGACCTCCCTGATGTTCTGGGAAGCAAGTGAGTTTCTTCAATTATTCGAACCATGTACCGCACACATCATTGCAACGAACTGAGGACCTCTGACATCGGTCAAGAAGTCACCCTGGCCGGCTGGGTTGATTCCACACGCGATCATGGCGGTGTAATCTTCGTTGATCTCAGAGACCGGGAGGGGCGAACTCAGGTTGTCTTCCGGCCCGAGGAACACGCCGACGTCGCCGCGACCGCACACACGCTGCGAAACGAAGATGTGGCCCAGATCGTCGGTATGGTCACGCGCAGGGTCGAGGGGACCCAAAATCCAAAGCTGAAAACGGGGGAAATCGAAGTTGTCGCTTCGTCTTTGAATATCCTGAATCGAGCCGACGTTCTCCCTTTCCCGCTTGACTCCGACGTCGGCAACGAAGATCTCCGGCTTGCCCACCGCTATCTTGACCTGCGCAGACCCTCGCTGGTGCGAAACTTGAAAGTCCGCCATCTGGTTGCCAAAGTCACCCGAGAGTATCTGGACCGAAACGGATATCTCGAGATCGAGACTCCGATCCTCTCAAAAAGCACTCCGGAGGGCGCCCGGGAGTTTCTTGTACCGAGCCGGCTGATCCCAAATCACTATTACGCCCTTTCACAATCACCCCAGCAATATAAACAATTGCTGATGGTCGGCGGAATCGAGAGATATTTTCAGATCGCAAAATGTTTTCGGGACGAAGATCCGCGTGCGGACAGAATCACCGAGCTGACCCAAATCGACCTCGAAGCATCATTCATCGACCGAGAGGATATCTTTCGGCTTATCGAGGGTCTTTTGCAGGAGATATTCCGCGCAACAAGAGGTGTCAATGTTCACACGCCGTTCCTCCGCTTGAGCTATCGCGAAGCCATGGATCGATTTGGCGTCGACAAACCGGATCTGCGGTTTGGGATGGAACTCGTCGATTTGAGCGGCCTCTTCTCCGAATCGAAGTTCAAAGTCTTCCGCGGGGCCCTGGACATGGGCGGCGTGGTGAAATGCATCAACGCGAAAGGTTTCGCCAAAATTACGACCGGTCAGATCGAGGATCTGACCAGCCTCGCGAAAGAATCGGGCGCCAAAGGGCTCGCCTTCATCAAAGTTGAGGGAGGGGAATGGAAATCACCGATCGTTAAATTTTTCTCCGAAACCGAAAAGGAAGCTCTCCAACAAAAGCTGGGCGTTGAGGAGGGCGACCTGCTTCTGTTCGGAGCAGATCGTTGGGAGGTTGTTTGCACCGTACTCGGGCGCATACGGTTGAAGGTCGCAGAGACCCAGAAACTGATCAAGGATGCGAACGAGTTGCAATTTCTGTGGGTCTTCGACTTTCCGTTGTTGGCGTTTGACCCTGCGGAAAGCAAGTGGAACGCTATGCATCACCCGTTCACACGCCCTAAAACGGAAGACTTCCCGCTCCTGGACGCTGGTGAATACGGGAAAGTGCGCGCGGAGGCCTACGATGTCGTGCTGAACGGCGTCGAGATCGGCGGCGGCAGCATCCGAATACACGAACAAGACCTCCAGGATAAAATGTTTCAAGTACTCGGCTTCAATCGCGAACAACAGAAACGACTATTTGGCCATCTGTTGAAGGCCTTTACCTTCGGCGCCCCGCCACATGGCGGGATCGCCCTGGGAGTCGACCGTTTGGTGATGTTGATCACCGGAACATCGAACATCAGGGAGGTTATCGCGTTCCCGAAGAACAGTCGCGGCTTCGATCTAATGATGGAGGCGCCCAGTGAAGTTTCCGAGAAACAACTCCGTGAGTTACATATCCAGAATCGGAAATCCCAATGAAGCATTGGAAGTTTGGCGTTCGGCGTTCGGCTTGCCTAAGTAAATAAGGCTTCCCGCCTCACCTCTTCAACTGCAGGCCGCCCAGAGCAAGCCGGGACGGCTTGTCTACAGTAACCCCAGCCGGCCCGCCGAATCTCCGATACGTTTCCGCTAAGACCCGGCCGGTTTCTTGTCGGGGCCGTTATCGGGCGGTGCGTTCGGGTTTGGAGTACTATTTGCGGCATTCTTCTTAATGTTCAGGAGCTCCACCTCAAAAACGAGGGTTGAACCCGGGGCGATGTCGTCACCGGCGCCTTCATCTCCGTAAGCGAGTTCCGAAGGAACGTAGAGTTCCCATTTTGCACCAAGAGGCATCATTTTCAACGCTTCTGACCAGCCCTTGATCACGCCATTGACCGGGAAACTGGAGGAGTTCCCATGTTTCGCGGAACTATCGAACTCTTTCCCGTCAATCGTTGTGCCCCGATAATTGGCTTCGACGACATCCGTATCTTTCGGCTTATCCCCAGAACCCTCTTTGATCACCTTGTACTGCAGCCCGCTGGCGGTCGTTTTCACGCCAGCCTTCTTGGCGTTGTCCTCGAGAAACTTTTTGCCGTCGGCCTTATTTTTCTCGGCGACTCCCTTCATTTCCTCCTGCTTCTTGGCCATCGCCTCCTGCTGCTTCTGTACCATTTTCTGCTGGAAAGCCTGCAGTGTCTCTTGCAACGCCTGGTCAGTCATGGCCATCGGTTTATTGCCCAGAACGTCCGCAATCCCTTGAGCGAGTGCCGTCTCATTCAGGTCGAGCTGGAACCGTTGCAACGTCCTTCCGATATCGACGCCTAAACTGTAACTGATTTTGTCTTTATCATCCTTAATAGTCGAAGTCGGGGAGGCACTGACTGCGGGGGAAGGACTCGGTTTGGCGTCTTCGGCGTACGAAACAAAGGCCGGACACATTAACAGAGCCACGAGAGTAATTCGAATCCGTTTCATGGTGGTGGCGTGCAGCCTCAACGCAAAGGCAGCGGGCTGCAACCCATTTTTGAGCACCCAAAAAGGCGCTCATCCGAGGCTCAATTCGGCCTTTCCGCGTACCGACGTTTCATCGATCGCGCGAATATTGCACAAGCATTTTGGCTTATGAGAGTTTCGCGCTAATTGCTCTGATCCTGCGTTCGAGAGGAGTCTTCATCCATCTCGTCTGACTCATCCTGCTGCGGAGCTTTCTTCGACGACGTTTCTCCTTTAAAGAGTTCGCGTAACAACTCGCCGATCATTGGAGCAGCGACTGCTCCGCCATGCGCCATTTCGCCGGGAGCGCCTTCGTAGAGCGCCGCGAAGGCGTACTTTGGCGACCCGTCGGCCGGAGCGAATCCCGCAAACCAAGCCGCCGTTCTTTCCTTCTTTTTGGGCCCCCATTGCGCAGTTCCGGTTTTGCCCGCCACTTTGACGTTCTTTAGTTCAGCGGCACCCCCTGTCCCGCTCGAAACCACGTCCATCATTCCTTTCCGCAGTTCATCCATAGTGACGGAACTGAGCTTGAGAATGTCTTTGGCCCGCGGATTGTACACATAGACCACTTCGTTGTTCAACGTCTGAACCTGCCGGGCAATTCTGGCCTGATAAACGATTCCGCCATTGGCCAACCCACCCATCGCCTGGGCCATTTGCAGCGGCGAAATCAGAATGTCTCCCTGACCAATCGAGAGGTTTGCCAGGTCGCCCCCCAGAATATGCCGATGGTACGTCTGTTCCATGTACTCATCCGTGGGGATTCTGCCGTCGGCTTCTCCATTCAAAAGGATCCCGGTGCGCGCACCCAATCCAAATCGCTTGGCCCAAGTCACCAATGCGCGCGAACCAATTTTCTGACCGGCCTGATAAAACCAGGTATTGCACGACTGTGCGAGCGCTTGCCGAAAGTTTAGATCGCCTGAGTCCGTTTTCTTCCAGTTCCTGAAGACGATGTTCCCGATTTCTAAAGCGGATGGACAATCGAATTCATCTGTCGGATCAAGGGCGTGCGTTTCGAATCCCGCTACCCCGACGAACATCTTGAACGTGGATCCAGGCGGATACGCGGACCGATACGCGCGCGGCAGCATCGGAATATTCGGATCGCTCGCTATCTTTTTAAATTTTTCTTCCGAAATCGTGGGAACAAAATCGTTCGGGTCAATCGTCGGCCAGGAAGCGAGCGCGAGCACTTCCCCGGAGCTTGGATCCATCACTACGATGGCACCCCGTTTCGCCCTTTTCTGCAGAATCTTTTCAGCCAGCCGCTGCATATCGACGTCAAGGGTCGTCACCAAGTTGTATCCTGGTTCCGGCGGTACGGCGATTCGTTCCCCTGATTTGTTTCCATCCTTGTCAAAGGTAAGATTCAGCTGACCCGGCTTACCACGCAGTTGATCGTCAAATGTCTGTTCAAGCCCCTCGCGACCTTCGCTCTCCGGCCAGAGCGGCTCATTATTTTGCAGGATTCGCGTACTCTCCCGGCTCGTCCGACCGGTATATCCGACGACCTGCCCCGCCAGAGATCCTTGCGGGTAAGTACGTACATAAATCGCTCGCAAGATGAGGCTAGGCGGCATTTTACCTTGCGCCTTTGCCACCTCGTCGTCCGATAGATCTGAGGCTATATCAAACGGAATCGCGCCTCGATTCCGGTAGTGCTGAACGGCGGCATCATCCGAAAATCCAATCGGACGACTGGTTAGTCCATGGGCGGATGCCGCGGCGCGATTCACAAAGTCGATCACCTGCCGGTCGGTAAAATCAAACGGTGTCGGAAAAACGACGCTCAGATTGTGACTGACCCGGGTTTGAGCCAGAGGTACCCCGTTTCTATCCGTGATCTGGCCCCTGGGTCCAGGGATGGCCAGGGCGTAAGTGGCAGCCTGGCGCTGCGTCTCCCAACTCGGCGTCATGTGCGTTGGATTTGCTGGAGCCACCTCTTGCGCCCAGGCGCTTGAAATCCACCAGAGCAAGGCGACGCACGTTCCAAATATCAAGCGGCTGCACATAGAAGAGCGTAAACTCAACACTCACACCGAATACTCGCAAGGAGTTTCTCTTTGGAGGAGCCAAGCAGCCAAGGAGTCAGGAAGCCAGAGGCTGAGAGTCGAGTAGTCGAGTTGAGGCACCCAAACAAAAGCCGCCAAGCTCGTCTCCTGGCTTCTGGCACCTTGGCTCCTTGGCTTCTTCCTATTTCTGCAGGAACTGAAAAATGACTTCGGCAAGTTTGCCGCTGATGCCATCCACTTGCTCGATCTCCGCCACCGACGCTTTCCGGAGACGTTCCACTGAACCGAACCGCTTTAGCAAAGCTTGCTTCCGGTTCTCACTGATACCCGGACAGCCATCCAGAACGCTCTCTGCGATCCGCTTCTTCATCAGGAGTTGATGATAACCGTTCGCGAACCGATGCGCCTCGTCGCGAATTCGCTGGAGAATCTGCAACGCGCCCGAATCATCGGGCAATTGCAGCGGCAACGGTCTCCCGGGTCGATAGACTTCCTCAAATTCTTTCGCCAGGCCGATAATCGGAACATTTTGCAGACCCAGGCGCTGAAGCTCTTTACATGCGGAATTGAGCTGACCTTTGCCCCCATCGACGATGATCAAATCAGGCAGACGCACCAATCGTTCGGGCGTGGTACGCTGAATTCTGGCCACTGAATCGTCCACTGCCTCCTGGCTGAACTCGGCTAATTCCGGCGCCGCATTCCTGTTCTCCAGGAGCACGCGCGAATAGCGGCGGCGAACCACTTCGGCCATGCTGGCAAAGTCGTCCTGACCTTCGACGGTTCTTATGCGATACCGCCGATAGTTGGATTTATCAGGAACGCCGCTGCGAAAGCTGACCATCGAAGCCACAATATGCGTGGTCGAAATGTTCGATATATCGAAACACTCCATTACTGTGGGAGCACCCGGCAACAGCAACGCATCCGCCAAAGCCTGCAGATCCGCTTTCGGATCAATCGATGTCGGAAATGAGCCGCGCGTAAAACGCCGAGCCGGCCTGGTGGTGCGACGCAGATCGTCCAACATATTTCGCAATTCTGCGGCCTTTTCAAATTCGAGGTTTTCAGCGGCCCTCTTCATCTGATCTTCGAGCTGTTTCAGCATCTCCTGGCTCTGGCCCTCGAGAAACTCACACGCTTCAAGAACGCGCGCTTTGTAGTCATCCAGAGTCACTCGACGGATGCAGGGCGCCGAACAGTTTTTAATGATGTGATCCATGCACCGCTTATAGTCGGATTCTCCCGGCTCCAACACCCGGCAGGACCGAATGCCGAAGCGCTTCTTCATCCACTTCAACGTTGTCCGCAGCGCCCCAGCGTGCGCGAACGGACCGAAGTATCTGTACCCATCTTCCATCTTCAAACGGGTTAGCTGAAAGCGGGGAATCGCATCCGCAAGGTTCACCTTCACCAAGAGAAAGCGTTTGTCGTCGCGAAAACTGACGTTGTACTTCGGACGAAATTCTTTGATCAGCTTGCCTTCGAGCAGTAGAGCCTCCGGCTCATTTCGAACAAGATGCACCTCGAAATCCCATATACTATCAAGCAAAGCCCGCGTCTTTAGATCCGCGGTCATCCGGCGAGACGGCATAAAATATTGGGCCAATCGTTTTCGGAGATCCCGCGCCTTGCCGACGTAAATAACGCGTCTAAGCCGATCCTTCATCAGGTAGACACCCGGCTTATGAGGCACTTCGCGCAATTTCTTGTTCGGGTCCGGCTTATCGGCGAAGAAGAGCCCCTCCATGCGGGCAACGGTACGCTGGTGTGCGGGAAAGCTCCAGCGGATAAGCGGGGCACTTCTCGGGCCGGGTATTGCAATGCGAGCTAAAAGCATATGACTTCGATCGTATTTAAAGAAAAAGAAGCGATCGCAATGCAGTCCGCCCTCAGGTTCAATCGAACGAGTTTGCACTTCGCCATCAGGTGCATTTAAATAAGGAGCTAATAGGCATGAATCGGTTCGTTCTCGTCATCGTCCCGCTCTTGGCACAGGCGGTTGAAGCTACACCGACCCCTGGCTCCACGCAGGCGACGTTGCTGCAGCTATTGAAATCGGGCGGCTGGGTCATGTGGCCCTTGATTTTGCTCTCGGTGATCACGCTCTCTCTCATCTTTGCCTGTCTATTCAGCCTGCGGCGCGGAACGGTAGTGACGCGCCGATATATGGAAACAGCGGAAGCGCTCCTGCGAAAGCGCGATTACCTCGGTTTGATTGCGGTTTCCAATCGTCACTCGGAAGCCGTGGCACGAATCACGGCGCGAACATTGGACTTCGCGACGAAAAATCCGGTGGCTTCAGCCGAGGCGATTCGTGAAGTGGCCGAGACAGAAGGTTCGCGGGTCGCCAGCAGACTGAATCATCGAATCGTTTATCTGGCCGATATTGCAACGCTTTCCCCGATGCTTGGCCTGCTGGGAACCGTTATCGGCATTATCAAGGCTTTCGGAGTTCTCGCTAGTAACACTACGCAGCCCCGCCCGATGCTCCTCGCCCACGGCGTGTCGGAAGCACTGGTGGCAACCGCCTCAGGGTTGGTGATTGGAATCGTCGCCATGGCTTTCTACGCCCTCTTTCGAGGCAAAGTCGCCGCCATGGTTTCAGATCTGGAATCGGCAACAACTCATATCGTTAATATCATTACCGCGACGAACCAAATCCGCCGACCGGAGCGGTCCCGGGTGCTGGACAGCGACGAGATCTAACTTGACTAAATGAATTTTCGTAAACACGCGGAACCCGCGATATTAGGGTTTTTGATCGCGCCGATGGTCGACATCCTGTTGGTCATTCTGGTGTTTTTTATCGTCACCTGGAATTTTGCTCTCAGCGAGAATGAACTGGACGTTCGAGTACCGACTGCCACCAAAGCGAATGAAACCCAGCCGTACGTGGGTCAGGTCGTAATCAATATCAAGGCAGACGGGACAGTCATCGTCAATCGACAACCAAAGAGTTCTCAGGAACTTCTGGAACTACTCAAAAAACTTTCCCAACTTTATCCAGACCAGGCTGTCATCGTACGTGGTGATCAAGGAGTCGAGTACAAACACATTGTCGATGTACTTGATATTTGCCGACAGGCAGACATCTGGAACGTTGCATTTGCAACGGGTAAACTAGACCGATGAGATTGCGTCCTTGGCAAATATTTACCTGCAGCATTTGTCTTGCTTCGACCCTGCAGAGCCAGGAAGTACGGCGCGCGCTACCGGTAACGCCGACGCCGGTGCCGGCTCCGCGAGCGCAACCGGTTTTTCCCGATCAAGTGGGACAACCGTCGATCCTGGACGAGAACATCCCGTCCTCACAGAGCGCGCAGCCTCGGCGTCCCGTTGACAATACCAAAGACGTGAAGACTTCGACCGGCAGTCCCGCTGAGCCGGACTCGAAAACCAGAGACGAAGCGGACCAGGACGAAATCCGGTTGGCGCCCGGTCAGGGACTGGATGCGCAGAACGCCGACCCGGCCAAAGCTCAACTGGCTATTGCCGACGGACTCTACATCCGCAAGCTGTACGATCTAGCGGTACCCGAATATGAGAAATATCTCGGCCAATTCCTTACCGATTCCGGGCGACCTTCCGCCATGTATCGTTTGGCAGACTGTTACGCGAACCTTGGCCAGGAAGAGCCCGCGCTTAACACCTATCGCATGCTAGTCGATGAAGTTCGCGCGGGCGAATTTGTGGGCAGCGCAGCATTCCGCCTTGGTTCCAGGGCGTTCGACAAGAAAAACTTCCAGGAAGCAGCTCCGTTGTACGAGAAAGCATACGCCAATGCGAAATCGCCGGAGATCAAGCTAACCGCAAGATATTATCAAGCAAAGTGCCTGGAATTGATCGGCAAAAAGGCGGAAGCAGCCGTTGCCTACGGAGATGTCGCGAAATTCACAGGCAAGAATCCGTACCGCGATGCAGCGCGATTATCTCTGGCCTACTTCGCGCTCGAGAACAATCAGAAGCAACAGGCATTCGACCTTTTCAGCCAGCTTGGAACAGATGCTGCCAAACCAGCGGTCAAGGCCGAGGCGTTGACGCGGGCCGGAATCCTCGCAGCCGACTTGAAGCAAAAGGATAACGCCGACCAGCATTTCAAAGCCGCAATCGCATTGAATGCTGAAGGCAAATGGAAACAGATCGCCGAGCTGGAACAGATGAAGCTTCAGTACGAAGGAGATAAGTTCTCGCAGGTTCTCGATTCGTACGCGAAAAGCACAAACTCCCTGGGCGACGAAACAAGACCCAGTGTGATGCTGCTGGTGGCAAACTCTTACCGCCAGTTAGGGAAACAGCAGAAGGCGCTCGAGCTCTACAATCAACTAATCCACATCTATTCGAACACGCCTGAAGCTTACGATGCGCGTTATCAACGATTGGTTTCTCTCGACGCGATCAAGGATCCGTCCCTGGTGACCGAGGTCGACTCCTACCTTGCCACAGGGCCTAGCCGCGACCGGGCAGACAAGGCTAAGCTTCTGAAGGCGCAAACGCTGTTCCAGCAGAGACGTTTCGAGGCGGCCGGAAGGCTTTACCTCGAACTCACCAATTCGTCGCTCGCAGATCAGTACAAGGCCGATTGTTACTACGCCGCCGGATTTTCATTTCTACAACTGAACGACAACCAGTCTGCAATCCACGCGTTCACCGGTTTGATCGACAAGTTCCCCAAGCATCGGATGACTTCAAAGGCCTTGTTGAAGAGGGCCCTGCTTTACCAGGAAGCGAAGAATCTCCCGGCCGCCCTGAACGATTTTAGCAAGATCATCGCTGACTATCCGGCATCGGCAGAAACGGAGACCGCGCTTCTTCAAAAGGGGTTAACTTTGGGCCAACAGGCACAGTACCCGCAAATGACAGCCGCCTTCCGTGAATTGCTGAAGAATTACCCTAACAGCACCGGCGCGGCTCAAGCCAACTACTGGATCGGCTGGGCGGCTTTTGAAGGCAAGCATTTCGAGGAGGCAATCGCTCCACTTTCTAAGGCACGGGACCTTAATCCTGACGAGTTCGCCGAAAAGACCACGCTCCGTTTGATTTTGTGTTACCAGAATCTGCGTAAGAAAACGGAGGCCGCCAAAGAGGTCGACGGCTTTATCCAGAAAGATCCTCAGCGAATCTCGATGGTCCTGGATGTCTGCCGATGGCTCGGTTCCGAGTTTTACAACGAGAACAACTTCGAGCAAGCGGCGAAATACTTCGGGCTGATGACCAAGAACACGGAACCGGCCAAGGTCGATAAAGGTATCTGGCTCAATTATGCCAAATCTCTCAATGATCTAAAAAATTATCAGGACGCAACCGGCGCGATTGACCATTACCTGGAGCTGGCGACCGATCCGGCCGAGCGCGCGCAGGGTTTCCTTGTTTTAAGCAGCGCACAACTTGGCGCCAAAGATCTGGACCCGGCAACCAAGTCGGCGGAACAGGCGTTGTCGCTTCAACCGGAGGGCAGGCTGAATGCCGAGGCTCGAATGTCAATCGGAGATATCGAGTCTGCGCGGGGTAATTACGAAAATGCGGCGCGTTCCTACATGAGCGTAGCTCTGCTGTATGAGGATCCGGAAGTCACCCCACGCGCTCTGGAACACGCCTACGGAGCATTTCAAAAGGCCGGGAATGAACCCCAAGCGACAAAGACTCTTTCAGAATTGAAATCCCGATTTCCGAATTACACCATGAAGGTCTCGACCGCAGGCTAGCGTGCCGTCTCGCATATGAAGGTGATGTCGCCATTATATGCGAGACGCCACACTACTGTGTAATTTCAAACGGACGCCACACAACTTCTTTTCCCGGAATGACGTTTGCCCGGCTATTTTGCCTATCTGACCGTCCCAGGAGTCAGACGATAAATCACTTCGTCACTTTGCTCGAGCCGATTGAGGACGCGCAATTGGCCCGTTTGGCCAACCAATCGCAAACGCTCACGCGTCGGCTTTTCGGGCGAACAATGCGCCTGTTTGCTCCTCTTTATCTTTCGAGCGAGTGCATTAACAACTGTCAGTACTGCGGGTTTTCGCGGGACAATCCAATCTTGCGAGTGACTTTGTCTACGGATGAAGTGGAAGTGGAAGCTAGACACCTGGTTGGCCAAGGCTTCCGAAATATCCTGCTGGTTTCCGGCGAACATCCGAAGTTCGTCTCCAACGGCTATCTCCTGGATGTTGTCCGGAGATTGGTTTCTTTTGTGCCGTCCGTCTCGATCGAAGTTGCGCCGATGGAGATCGACGAATACCGGCCACTCGTTTCGGCCGGCGCGGAAGGTCTGGTCGTCTACCAGGAAACGTACGATCGCGCAGCTTATGCCGCGGTGCACACGGCCGGACCAAAACGGGATTTCGACTGGCGATTGGAAACTCCGGAACGTGGGTACGCGGCAGGCTTCCGGCGGATCGGGATCGCCCCGTTGTTCGGCCTAGCGGAATGGCGATCCGAAGCGATCGCCCTAGCCGAACATGTCGAGTATCTCCTCAAGAATTGCTGGCGCGCGCAATTGACAGTCAGTTTGCCTCGGCTGCGGCCGGCCGCCGGTGGATTCCGTCCTCGACATTCGGTTTCGGATCGGGACCTCATCCAGTTGCTGTGCGCGCTCAGGATTACCTTCCCGCAAGTGGGCATCGTCCTGAGCACCCGGGAATCCTCGGATTTTCGAGATGCCTTGATGCCAATTGGTGTCACTATGATGAGTGCCGGAAGCCGAACCGAGCCGGGCGGGTACACGGGACAAGGAACGCACTCGCTGCATTTGACGGTCAAAGGGCGGGTCAGCCAAACGACCTGCGGCGATTCGAAGGCAGGCGGCCAATTCGAAGTTGAGGATACCCGATCTCCGGATGAGGTCGCCGCAGCGCTTCGTGCGAATGGTTTGGAGCCTGTCTGGAAAGATTGGGATTCAGCGATTCTTTCGGTATGAAGCTTATGCTCAACGGACAAGTGCGCGATGTGGAAAGCGGCGCATCTCTTTCGGATCTCCTGGCCTCAGTACAAATGGCAGAGAAACTGGTTCTAGTCGAACTGAACGGCCGTGCCATACCACGGGCCGATTTTTCGGCGACAAAACTCGCCGACGCTGACACGATCGAGATCGTACGCCTGGTCGGCGGCGGCTGACTTCTTATGCCTCGTATCGCTCAGGAAACCGTTGAACAGGTAGCAGCCGCCTCGGATATCGTCGCGGTGATCGGCGGCTATTTCCCGCTTAAGCGAGCCGGAACGGAGTTTCGGGCCATCTGTCCATTTCATCAGGAGAAAACCCCTTCTTTCTTCGTTAATCCATCCAAGCAATCGTATTACTGCCACGGCTGTGGCGAGGGAGGGGCTGTTTTCCATTTTCTGATGCGGTACGAAAGTATCGATTTTCCGGAAGCTGTGCGTCGGCTGGCGTCACGAGCCGGAATCGCGATCATCGAGGATGAACTCAGCGCTGAGGAAGAAACCAAACAGAGCCTGCGCAAACGCTTGCTTCGACTCCACTTCGAAGTGACCGCCTGGTTTCACCACAATTTGCTGCGCACCAAGGCGGCAGAGCATGCACGGACTTATCTGAAGAACCGGAGAATCAACATCGAGACAGCGAAGCGTTGGCAGATCGGCTACGCGCCGAATTCGTGGGATTCGCTGGTTCGCTGGGCAACCGTCGCTGGGTTCGTCAGAGAGGAGCTCATCGAGAGCGGACTTGTCAAGCTGCGCGAAGAGGGAAATCCGCGTTCGCACTTCTACGATCGATTCCGGGATCGGTTAATGTTCCCGATCAACAATGATCTCGGTGAAGTCGTTGCCTTCAGCGGACGGGTTCTCGATCCAAAGGCGCCGGGCGGCAAGTACGTGAATTCGCCGGAGACGCCCTTGTTTTCAAAAGGGAACCTTTTATTTGGACTTCATCAGTCAAAACGGTCCATTGCGAAAGCGGGGCAAGCGATCGTATTGGAGGGTCAGCTCGATCTCATCACCACCTTCGAAGCTGGCATCCAAAACGTCGTCGCTCCGCAGGGCACCGCGCTAACCGCGCGGCATGCAGCTTTGCTCCGTCGTTTCGCGGACGAAGTGATTTTATTCTTTGACGCAGATGCAGCCGGTCAGAAAGCGGCCGAACGTGCGCTCGAAGTTCTTTTTGGGGCAGGGCTGCAGGTGAAAATCGGCGAAATGCCAGCAGGAGAGGATCCAGACTCATTGATCCGCAAATCCGGAATCGACGCCTTCCGTGCGCGGGTGGAATCGGCCGAAGATTTTTTCGATTTTCAAGTCAATCATAAATTGAGCGCGGCGGAATCGAAAACAACCGCAGGCAAAGTTGCCTTCGCGCGGAAGATGTCTCAGTTTATCAGTGTTGTCCCCGATCCCGTTCTACGAGACACGTTGATCAGCCGGTTAGCGGTTCGCCTCACGATTCCACGGGAAACACTGCAGCAGATGGTCCGTTCATCGTCCAGGCAAACGGCGGGAAGAACACTTGCGGAAGATGTTGTAACACCACAGGTTTCGGTGCCGCGCCATGATTTGGCTGTCATTTGCAAAGCCGCTCTCGTTGTTCCCGATCTCTTAAGGGAAATTCGGCAACAACCTTGGAAATCCGTCTTGCAACACGTCGATGGCGCCGAATTAATCGCGAAAATTTTTGCGTCGTCGCTGGAGCCGGGAGAGCCAGCCAGCCTCGCTGCGTTCTTCGCTTCGCTGCCGAAATCGGAAGCCGCGATTTTATCTTTCCTTCTTGGCAACAAAGAATTGAACGAACAAATGGGCCATTTGTTCTGGACGCAGTTGGCCGCCGCTGAGCTTCAGCGCAGAAAGCGGCAACTGGAGACCATCCTTCGGCTTGCCGGGGACGATCTGGCAGCCCAGCAACAGGCGAACGACGAACTCAAAGAAGTCCTTGACCTCGAATCTTGGTTCACAGATATTTCGCGACTTCCGAGCCGGGCACTGTGAGCAAAGTGGATCCATCCGATAACAATTATTTCTCATTTCCCCCTGTCGGAGCCGCAGCGAAAGTATTCGTAGGTGGTTATGGCAAAGCTTACTTCTCAAAACTCATCCAAATCGAAGGTTGCCAACTTAAAAACCGCCGCCGAGGAGAAGAAACCTAAGATCCTTGGCAGCAAATCCGCATTAGCCGCAAAAAAGATTGCTCAACTTGTGACAAAAGACAAGGTTCGGACGCAGACATCGCAGGAGTTGCACATTTCCGTCGTGACGACGAATGGACACTCCGGAATAGCAACCAAGCTGGTATCTTCGGATCCAGCCCTTGACCTCCAGGAACGCGTCCGGGACATGGTGAAGCTTGCCAAGGAGCAGGGCTATGTCACCTACGACGACATCAACGAGGCTCTTCCGGAGAACATGGCTGATCCGGAGGAAATGGAGCAGCTCATCAACCGGCTCCGGTCGATGGAAGTGGACATCATCGATGCATCCGAAGTCGATCGCTATAAGGACGGCAAAAAGGACATCGACGACGAAGAAGAGGAGAAAGATCAGAAACTCGATATTCTCGATGATCCGGTCCGGATGTATCTGAAACAGATGGGGCAAGTGCCCCTGCTAACGCGGGAACAGGAAGTCGAGATTTCGAAGCGGATCGAAGACGCTGAATTGATGGTTCAAAAATTTATTAACAGGTTCGGGTTTACTTCAAAATCGCACCTGGATCTCGCGCAGAAGTTAATCGAGGGAAGAGAACGATTCGACCGCGTCATTCTCGATAAGAAAATCGAGAGCCGCGAACGTTACATGAAGGGGCTCCCGAAGCTCTGTTCGCAAATTGAACGAACCAGCGGCGAAGTCGCAACGCTTTATCGCCAACTGATGGAAGCCCGCGACGCGGGAAAAGAGTCCTCTGTAAAATCGGAGTTTCAGAAGGCGCACACCAGTTTGATGAAGCTCTACCCGAGATTTTACTTCAAACAAAAGGTCACTGAGGAATTTGTCCAACTGGCCGATGATTATCTGCGGTTGTTAAGCAATTTGCAGAACGAAATTGCTCGGACCGAGCAGGGATCGGCGACCGGACGAGACCGTTTGCCCGATTACCGGAGCCGTTTGCGCGAGCTCGAATACAAACTCTGGCTAAAACCCGACGATTTCATCCGTCAACATTGCGATCTGAAAGACTGGCTCAAGCGAGCGCTTCGAGCCAAAACGGAGATGGTCGAAGCCAATCTGAGGCTGGTGATTTCGATCGCCAAGAAATACACCAATCGCGGCCTTTCGTTTCTCGATCTGATCCAGGAAGGCAACATGGGCTTGATGAAGGCCGTCGAGAAATTCGAGTATAGACGCGGGTACAAATTTTCTACCTACGCCACTTGGTGGATTCGTCAGGCGATCACCCGATCGATCGCGGATCAAGCCCGTACAATCCGCATTCCTGTGCACATGATCGAGACGATCAACAAACTGATGCGCGTGCAGAAGCAGTTGGTCCAGGAATACGGGAGAGAACCTACCCCTGAAGAGGTGGCCGAGGAAATTCAGTTGCCCGTCGAGCGGGTCCGCGCCGTGCTCAAGATGGCCCAGCAACCGATCTCGCTTCAAAGCCCAGTAGGCGATAGCGACGATACGAGCTTCGGTGATTTCATCGAAGATAAGGGTGCCGAAAATCCGAGCGACATGACTGCGATCGTCTTGCTTCGGGAAAAAATCCGAGACGTCCTGGATACCTTGACCGAGCGTGAAAGGCAGGTTCTCGAACAGCGGTTCGGTCTCGTCGACGGTTACAGCAGAACGCTCGAGGAAGTAGGCCGACAATTTCGGGTCACCCGCGAGCGCATCCGGAAAATCGAAGCCAAGGCGCTGCGAAAGATGCGCCATCCGACCCGGATCCGACAACTCGAAGGATTCCTCGAAGCAGGCGAGTAAGGGCGTTCGGGCTCCTCATTAAAGCGTCGTATCTGTATAGCGAAGTCTTCGACCTCAAACCGACCAGTCCAAAGCGTCTCGCTTTACCTACCGCGTTCCTCGGTGAACGCCGGGCACAAAACGTCCTTGAGTGGGGCCTCACTGCGTTGTACTTATTCTTTGCCTTGGGATTAAAGAGAAGGCCACTTGGTCCGATTGAAACTTTAGGCAATCTGTGGTGTTCAATTCAACGCGATGAACGATCCAGAACGCGATCAACTTTGGTGCTTGCTTGGAAAGGCGAAGGTCGAAGAGACTTCACCTTTTTTTGCGGCCAAGGTCGTTGCTTCAGTCAGAAAGCTAAAGGAGGATCGCAGAGTATTCTGGACGAATTGGATACGATTTGGGCTGCCCGGAGCGTTGGCGGGCGCGCTTGCAGTCTTTTTGACCGTTTTCAGCGTTCGCGTCGAACATAAGATTGAGTCCAAGCCAGTAATTGTCACACAGACTGAGCCAAGCGACCTCGAGTTGATAGCCGACCTGGATTCTGCTCTCTCCTCCGAGGAATCTTCCGTATGGTTAGATCCGCAAAACCGCGGGAACCCTGGCTCAGAGCCGACGCAGACGCATTAAAGTCTCCGAAGAAGAGGCTTTCAGACAAAAATTCAGATAGAGTGTCTCAACAGATCTCACTCTCCCTGGCACGCACGTGCGAACGCTGGCGCCTCGGCCAAGATCCACGGCTCGATGGTCGGGTAATCCACCCCTACTCCCGTCCGAAAAAGGAGGGCACCGAATCAACGGCCCGCCGCAATGTCGAATAACCTGTTCGTAATGAATGAAAGTCTTGTCCTCAATCGTCCCGCGCTGGCGGGCCAACCATTGATCCACGAACTCCGCGATTGACGGATCTTAGGGCTTTTTTCGGTGACCAGCTTGATCGTCTCGCCGACGATCCGTTCCCGTTTAGCGACGGCGGCCTCGACGGTCTCGAAGCTGTGCAACATCAGCCCGCGCCTTGGCTTTTTCAGAAGTGCCGCTCGACTTCTTCTGCCACCGGCCTTGGGCGGTCTCCTACAAGAGGTAATAGTTCGGCGACCGGCCCCTTGGAGTCTTTAAAGATGGAACCCATGAGATTGTGCGGTGTTTAAGGTATACTAGCGTCTCTCCACGGATCATATGGAATCCACTTGAGGTCAGACAAGAATTCAGAATGAAAAAAGTCAGACAAACCAGTCAGACAAGACTCTCACCGGATCATGATGGCTTTGGAAGCCTCCCCGATAGAGGAACGGCGGGCTTTTCCCAGGGGCAGATCGAACGTATGGTTAGATTCTTCGTCGCATTGATTCTCGCGGGTTTCGCTGGCGCGGGTTTCGCTGGCGCGGAGAGTCAGGCGCAGGTTGCAACCTCCTCACCGAGCTCCTCTGCAACGCCGCAAGCAACCCCTTCCGTTTCAACCAGCGCCAGCCGGTTTGAGTCGTTGCGCAAAGCGTTCGAGCAGCTTTCAGCGGAGCAGCAGGAGAGGATCCTCCAGAATTTTCATCGTTGGCAGGATCTGAGCCAGGACGAGAAAGAAGTCTTGCGCCAGAGAGAGCGTGTCCAGCGGCAAAAGCTGGAGGCTTCCATCAACGAAGCATATCAGAAGTCCGGTTTACAGCTCAACGACGAGCAGCGCGCACAATTTCGCAAGCGTTACCTGCAGGAACGACGTCGTTTGGAAGAACAACTCGTGCACGACATTCAGGAGAAACGCCAAGCCGGCAACGCTGCCATTATCGAGATGCTAAAGAAGGAGTTCTCCAATCAAAAGCCCCCGGCCAGCGCGGCCATCCACTAGTGTAGCGTTCGGCGTTCGGCGTTTATCGTTTACCGTTCTGCGTTCGGCGGCGAGCCGGATGATAATCCGCGGCGTGATAAGAACTCCGCACCAGCGGCCCGGATGCCACATATTCGAAACCCTTTTGTTCGGCAACCTGTTTATATAGGTCGAACAGTTCCGGACGAATATACTCCACCACCGGCAGATGATCCGGAGTCGGTCTGAGATATTGGCCGAGGGTCAAAACCTGGACCTGCGCCTCGCGCAGATCTTCCATCGCCTGGAACAGCTCCGTTTCAGTCTCCCCGAGCCCCAACATGATTCCGCTCTTGGTGACGGCGCCCGGGTCCAATTCTTTGGCCCGTCGGAGCACTTCGAGGGATAATCGGTATTTTGCCCGCGACCGTACGACAGGCGTCAGGCGTTCGACAGTCTCCAGATTGTGATTAAATATGTCGGGTTTCGCTTCTAAGACGAGCCCGAGAGAACTCTCTTTTCCGTTGAAATCCGGGGTCAGAACTTCAACGACAATATCCGGATCCAGGTCCCGGATGGCCCGGATCGTTTCCGCAAAATGATTCGCCCCTCCGTCGGAGAGGTCATCGCGCGCGACAGCAGTGATCACCACGTGCTTTAATTTCATCCGCCGGATCGCTTCGGCAACCCGCACGGGCTCGTCATCTTCCAAGGCAAATGGCTTAGCCGTCGTCACCGCACAAAAACCGCATGCTCGGGTACATCTCTCCCCGGCGATCATGAACGTGGCGGTTCCTTGACTCCAACACTCCCAACGATTTGGGCACTGGGCAGATTCGCAAACCGTATGTAGCCGAAGATCTGAAATCAGTGCCTTGGTGGAGAAAAAAATGGGACTCGACGGCAACCGTACTTTGATCCACGCGGGTTTTTTAGACTGGTGCAATGACGGATCAATTTTCGAGCAAGACATCAGTGAGCCCAAGCTACCGGGTCGGACGAGGAAAAGCAACCAGTCGACTGGAGATCCAGCCGTTGAGAACCTGAATTCTCGTCTTAACGTTTCGAGAACTGGAATCGCTTACGCGCACCGGGCTGGCCCGATTTCTTGCGCTCCTTCATCCTCGGGTCGCGAGTAAGGAGGCCTTCCTCCTTCAGCACGGGCCGCAACGCGGCGTCATGGGCAAGCAGCGCACGTGAAATCGCCAAACGTATAGCACCCGCTTGACCGGTGATTCCACCACCCGTCGTCCTGACTTTGACGTCAAACGAGTTGCTCGTTTTGGTCACCTCGAACGGCTTAAGAACGGTGAATTGCAGGGAGGGCGTCGAAAAATATTCTTCCAACGGGCGACCGTTCACTTCTATTTTCCCCGATCCGCGAGAAACGCGAACTTGGGCGACTGCTGTTTTGCGGCGACCGGTAGCGGCGAATACCTCTGACATATTAAGAAATAGGATTAGGGAACCGGGATGGGCTGCTGCGCTTCGTGCGGATGCTGCTCACCTTGGTAAACTTTTAGTTTGGTGTAGAGCGCCCGCCCGAGACGGTTGTGCGGGATCATCCCTTTGACCGCATGTTCGATCAACAACTCTGGCCGACGCTGTCGACGGCGTTCCACGGATTCCGATTTGTGTCCGCCAACGTATAAGGAAAAACTGGTAAATTTCTTTTGGACTTCCTTCTTGCCAGTCAGACGAACTTTTTCCGCGTTGATGACGACGACAAAGTCGCCCGTATCGATATGCGGCGTAAAGATTGTCTTACCTTTTCCCCGAAGAAGATTCGCCACCGTCACCGCGACACGACCTAGCGGACGGTCCTTCGCATCAACGATATACCATTTACGCTCTATCCCACTCGACTTGGCTGAAAAGGTCCTCATGAAAGTCTTTTTCGAAAAGAGCCGGAGCCTATGGCTAGGCTGGCTCGCTGTCAACGGGATTCTACAACCGAGCCGCAACATCGACAGGCCGCCTTGCAAAAGGTCGTCCTGACCCGATCATAGGTCCATGCGAATTTTCTCCGTCACCGCGACGATCTGCTGGATTCTGATTGCTACTGTCGCACGAAGCCAGGATGTTTCGACGCTGCTTCGAAAGTCCGATGAACTCAATGCGCAAGAACGGACCGACGACGCGATCGAAGTCCTGAAACAGGCAGAAAAAATCAGCGCGAATAATCCCAACTTGCTCATCAAGTTGTCGCAGGGCTATTCAGACAAGATTGATGCCGCCAAAGATCGGACGCAAAAATTGGGCTTTGCGAAGTTGTGTCTGGAATACGCCAAAAAAGCGGTGCATGAAGCGCCGGACAATGCCGACGCCCACGTCTGTCTCTCTATCGCTTATGGAAAGATGACGGACTTCACCGATAACAAAACAAAAATGGAATATTCCAAGGTTGTGAAATCGGAGGCAGAAAAAGCTGTCGCTCTAAATCCGAAAAATGATCTGGCTCTGCTCATTCTTGCTCGCTGGAACTTCGACATGGCCACTTTGAATCCGATTCTTAAAGCTATCGCCCAGACGCTATACGGTCAGCTTCCGCCAGCATCCAAAGAACAAGCCGTAGAGTACTTTCAAAAGGCTATCGCCGCGGCCCCCGAGCGGATTATCCACCATGCCCAATTCGCACTGGCCTTGGAAGCGATGGGAAAAACGAAGGAAGCCCAAGCCGAATGGTTGAAGGTAAAACAGCTCAAACCGGCCGATGCCGAGGATCGCCGGTACGTCGCCGAAGCGGAACGGAAGCTGAAGTCCATGTAAGACCGCGACTCAAAAATGGCGGCTTGGCGTTTCAGGCCTTTGCCAAAGCCAGAATCAACCAGCCGGCTAACATACCGAGACCGCCAAGCGGCGTGATCGCGCCGAACCATTTGAAATTGGTCAAAGCCAACAGATAAAGGGATCCGCTGAAAACGATCACCCCGCCCAGAATCAAGCGATAGGCAGCCCGCGGCACCGGCCGCCATCCGCTCAGCACAAGGAGCACCACGGAGTGCACGAGATGATAAAGCACCCCGGTCTGCCAGATTTGCGTCATCCCGGATTTTTCCAGCAAACCGCGAAGAATATGCGCGCCGAAGGCGCCAAGCAATACGCCGGAAAAGCCCAAAAAACCCGCCACACGTTTCTCCAGAGAATGGGTCGTTGTCATTTCGCTCCCCGCTCACCGAAGATCGCCGTCCCGACCCGTACAAGAGTTGCGCCCTCCTCGACCGCAATGCGGTAATCCCCACTCATACCCATCGACAAATGAGGTAGAGGAAACCGGGACTCCTTCTCCAACCGGTCACGGAGCTCCCGCAATTGCACAAAGTATTTCCTGGAGTTTTCCGGATTGGAAGCCAGTGGCGGAATGGTCATAAGTCCTTCCACCTCCACTCGCTCGGCGCGAGATATCTGTTCGACCTGCGAGAACAGCCGCTCAGGGGTAAATCCGAATTTTGAGGACTCCCCCGCGACGTTTACCTGCAGCAACAGCCGGGGAAAGAGACCGAGATCCCTCGCCACCCGCTCGATATCATCGATCAATTCAACTGAATCGACCCCATGAATCATTTCAAAAATGGGTAATGCCTGGCGAATTTTGTTGCTTTGCAAGTGTCCGATCAAATGCCAGCGCAGTCGCACCGGCAAGTCGGGTATTTTCGCCTTCGCCTCTTGAACCCGGTTCTCGCCAAACAACAACTGACCGGCTTCAACAGCCTGCCGGATCACTTCCGGAGGATGCGTCTTGCTAACTGCCAATAACTCAACGCTCCCAATCGGCCGCCCCGACGTCCGTTCAGCTTCGGCGATTTCCGATCGAACGAAATGCAGATTTTCAGCAATATTGGGCTCCATGGATGCGATGAGCTGAAACTATTCTGAGCGGATCGTCGTAGCAAAGCTTTCGCCGCGGTGCCAGCTCACAGAACGGCGCCAAGACCGAATGGATGAGCTCATTGTCTGCTAACGTTCCCATAGACCCATGGCCCATGCACCTCCCAAAAGCATGGCCACGGCCTCATACGCGGTGACCGGTCCGACCGATTCGTCAATGACTCCGTTCGCCACGCGATGTCTTGAGAGCACAATCGGACTCAGATGTTTGCTGATATCGTCGGTGTCCGGAAGCGCCATTGCGTCGACGTATCGATTCAGGGTAGGCATCAGGGCAATACCAAACACCATCATCGGCCTCGACACCTCATAAAATTTCTCAAAGCCCGCCTTGGCGTCCAGATAGGCAAACAAATCATTCGGTTCATCCACCAGTTTAGCAATCGCCTTGAATTGATTGTCCGCTTCTAGTCCAGGAGCGTGACTTTGCAACCGATGCACCAGCTCGGCAAAGTTCGATTGACTCGTTGAAATCAGCAGCCGACGCTCCGTGAGAGCGAAAACGATCGAGGCTTTCTCGTTCACCTGAATCAAATAAGCAGGGACAGCTGCCACGTCGATCTTTCTGCAGTTATCCGGAAATTTTTCGGTCACCACCTGTTCCATCAAGTGCCTTAATTTTTCTGGATCAGTGACTTGGAACGAAATCGCGGCATTCAGGGCATCCGCTTTCGGTTCGCGATCGACGATGATTTCTGCCCCGGAAATCAGATGGTCGAGGTCTCGAGGCTCAATACCGAACGATTTCACCTGGCCCAAGTAGTTTCGAATGGTCTCGGCCAATTGAGACTCCTCCGATAGTTGGACACACCACCGCCAAATCTCAGAAAAACCCAATTGCGTCGCCAGATAACCGACAGTTGCCGGGCTCGTCATCGCCATTCCTTTTCGATCGAGAGGGCTGGCCTTTGCGGGCGCACCCGTCAAGGTAAACACCGTGTCGCGGAGCCGTGCGCCGACGATGGTGGTGACCGCCAGCACCGCACGATCGCTCCTTTGAGTTTCCTGACCGCGAAAACGCCAATGCAATCCGTCGGAGGGATCAAGAGACGGTCCGCCTTGAACAAAAGTGAGAAGGTCGTACCCGATCGGAACGTTTGCCCGACATTCCTGAAACAATTTTAGAGACTGCAACCCACCGGAACTCGTTCTCGAATTCCGAACCGCTTCAAGTAACAATTCGGTGCTGCAACTCAGCAAGGTCCAGGAACCAACACGGACGCAATAGATCTGCGCCACAATCTTGCCGGCGCCTTCCCCGTCAATCCCCGTGTGTTCGAGACTGTCCGGGGCGACTTCTTTGATGTCCCGTCCAAAAAGAGCTTTGGAAAAATTGGCGATTTCACGCCGCCAGGTCGATTGATCGACAGCCGTTTGCAATCCGCAAATCCATCGGTCCCGATCGGGTGGCGTCGTTCCCAGGAAAAGCGCGCTGCACCGCAAAGCCGCGAACGAACCCCACGCGCTTTGATAGGTCGCCGGGGTCTTGGAAATCGGTTGTCTCAGGAAATGTTGAACGGAAGGTTCACTTAAGATTCGGCAAAGAGCCGCGTCGGGCCAACGCTTTGCAGTCTGAACTAGATTCGGCAGCTCGAAGTAGACCAGGCAGTCGGCTGGCGCCACCTGGCTCGCCGATAAAGAATTTCCGTTCTGCCGCCAGAGAAATATTCCAATCGCTCCAAGCAGCAAAAGCAGCCCTCCGGCGATGAGTCGTTTCATTGCAACCCGGCTGCAAATCACGCGGCGGCCGAGTGCGTCTTCGTCAAGCTCGCTTGCGGCGCTTCCGGCTTGGATCGATTCCGGCGAAATGACGACCGATACTGTGCCAGTGCCAACGCCCAGGCCGGGTTCATCATTTCCGACGGTGTCTTCCAGATCAGGTTATGCATAAAAGCCAACGTCTCGCCATCCGCGAGCAGTGCCCGCTTTTGCTGGGACGTCAGACATTCCGGCCCCTCTTTGAATAGTCTGGTCGCCAGGGATGCGACATATCCGTCCACGGCGGGAGAACCGGCTTCACGCGAGCGCTGAAGCGCCACGTGCACGGCATTATAAAAGGGATCGAGTACAGCGTGGACGAACTGATCGCCGTCTCGGAGCTGCAACTGAAACCGCGCTGAGAGTTCCTGTGGCGGTTGGAGTTCTTCGGGTGTCAGAAATAGGTTACGAAACAGATCAGTACGAGCACTGAGCTTGGCGACCGGAATTGCGAGCAATAGCCCAATCAGCATCGGAGAGAGCCAAGCCAAGTAACTGGGGGCGATCCACCACGCCAACGCGCCGAGTCCAACTCCGGCGATCGGCAACGGCCAATACTCGCGGACAATTTCGATCCACCGAGGTCCGGCGCCGCCATCGCGCGTCTGAGTATGCCACAAGACTGTTTGTCCGCCGATATTCCGGAGAACAAATCTCGTGTGGAACCAGACCAAAACGGGAGCCGTCAGAATCGAAAATAATGTCTCCAAAACCGCACTCAGCAGTACGCGAACCGGACCCCCAAATGAAGCGATCTCCTTTGGACGCGCAAAAAGATGCAGTAAACTCAACACCTTCGGGCCAAACAACAAGATCACCGTCATCAACAAAAGCACGCCGGCCGAAGCCGCCGAAAACGTCCCAACCTTCTCTTGCAAACGGTCGATGCCGGCTTGTAGCCCACCGAAAAGCACAAACAACACGAGAAGAGGAGCCGAAGCATAGGCGAGAATCCCCTGGACCAGGTGGATCCGACTAATCGGTTGAATGTTCTGGGCCAACAGGAACCACATATGTTGCAAGTTCCCCTGGCACCACCGGCGATCCCGCTTGACGTATTCGGTCAAATTCGGAGGCAACCCTTCGTAACTTCCGTCCAGATCATAGGCGAACCAGACTTCCCATCCTGCGTTTCGCATCAGAGCCGCTTCAACGAAATCATGGCTCAGGATCCTCCCGCCCAACGGTTCCCTACCCGGTAAACCGGGAAGGGCGCAGCTCGCGAGGAAAGGTGACACCCGGATAATCGCATTGTGTCCCCAATAGTTGCCTGCGCCCTGCTGCCAGAAATTCAATCCGGCCGCAAAAATCGGGCTATAAACACGCGACGCAAACTGTTGAATCCGGCCAAACAGCGTTTCTGTCTTCGCCAGTCGCGGCATTGTTTGAATAATCCCAGCACGCGGATTGGTCTCCATTAAACGGACCAAAGAAGAAACTGCGGCCCCGGTCATCAGGCTGTCCGCATCGAGCACGACCATGTAACGATGTCGATGTCCCCAACGCCGGCAGAAATCCGCGATATTTCCGCTCTTTCGATTCACCGGAAGTTTCCGGCGGCGATAATGAATTTTGCCAAATCCATTCGTCTGACGACAGATATCCGACCAAGCCAACTCCTCTTCGATGGCTTTCGCAGGATCGGTCGAATCGCTTAGAATGTAAAAATCGTATGAATCGAGTTCGTGCCTTTGCTGAATCGACTCGTACAAGGCGCGGACATTCCCAAATACGGTTTCGGCGTCTTCATTGTAGACCGGCATCACGACGGCCGTGGAGGCCAGCGGGGTGGTTTCATCCAGGGTGTTCGTAATTTTGAGCGGTTCGTGCCCCTCTGCCAGAACCAGAAATCCGAGAAAGGCCTGGGTAAAGCCAAACGCCAGGTTGGTGAACAAAACTCCGAATAAGCCTATCTCTAAGACCTCGAGGGGCGTCCATCCCCTCGCACCGACGATGTCAATCATCAGCCACAAACCCAGGAACGAAATGCCGAAAGTCACGAGAGCGACTCCCAAACGACGCTGCCTAACCTTTTTGTGAAATGCTTCCTTAACGCCCGCAGCACCGATCAACCCAACGAGCTTCCCCGACCTGTGATTTTCACTCATAATCCTGATCAGAACTCCGACTTACCCACTGAAATCTTGCTTAGCCATACCATCCCTATTCGCGCGTGGCATGTGTAAACGGTTTTCGAAACCTCACGATCTGTAAAGACTGCCGAACACAAGGAGCCCGAGGATCACCAGCCCGATCATCCAGCCGACAATGCGATTCGCACCCAAAGGAGAGAGCTTTTCCGCGAGCGAGATGATCCTTTTCCCAGGCGACGAAAATTCCAGCGGTCGTGCGGTGATGCTCGCTACTTGCAGGTTCGGCGCCGCCTGAAGGCGGACCTCGCGCAAGGCCTGGCGGACTTCTTCCGACATCTCATCGGTGCGCCCGAGGAAGTTTCCGTCGGCATTCTCGGTCAGGTAAAGCCGGACCCGCTGCTCGACAGAACGGCGATCCTCTGAAACCCCTTCATCGATCAAGTGCCGAAGCGCGAAATCGAGAGTTTTTTGGGCCTCTTCGAACGCGAGCTCGGTCGCCGGTGTAAACGGTTGCCGGCGCTTGCGGACGATCGCACGTTCAAAACTCGAAAGCAGAATGAGTTCACGGTCGATGGTGTCCGGCGTCCTGAGCGCGTCGAGATAGTCATTGATGCGTTCCCAGGCCTCTTTCCATTCCGGGGAGGAACCGATGCCGATCCGCAAAAGCGCTATATATTCAGGAGATATTGCCATTTCTCTGAGAAGTACGTGTCCCGGCGTAATATAACACAACTTATATCCAGCGGGCGGGAATAATCAGGATCGAAGATCGTGAAGCTGACCAACCAACCCCGGTCAGTCGGGGTAAATTGGACGTCTTTCACCTGGGCGCCTTGACCAGCCAGAACGTAAGGACGCAGCTCCGCCACAGGAATCGTTTCGCTGCCCTCTGGCTTCCCGAATTCAATTGCGAAACGCGTTTCGTTGGAACCGGGGCTTGGCCGTACGGTCGTCGACAACACTCGAAACTGGTTGGTGTCCGGCTCGTCTCCGCGCCATTTCAACTGGTAGGCAAATTCCAAACTCGCCCCCGGTTCCGGTAGCTTCTGCGGTTGCCAGCCGGCCACGATGTTGTCCGAATATTCGTCGCTGCTTGGAAGTTCAAGAAGCCGGACAAACCCTGGCCCGAAATCGCTTTTCGGGATCACCGTAAGGCTCGGTCGCATGTGGTATTCCGCTTCGCGATCGAGGTAATCATTCAGATTGCGGTCCCTCTGCACCAGCGAATAGGAAAGCACATTGGAAAAGAGGCGCACACTGACTGCCCGAGGGTTATTCAACGGCGCCCACAACCTTTCGCCGGAGGCAGTATCCAGCAACAGTCCGTCAGAATCATGGACCTGGGGGCGGAACTCGCGCCGATGGAAGTCCGTCTTGTTCATTGAAAACTCGATTTTGCCCGTTGGTTGATAGTCTGGCTTCAGCGTCGGTTTATTCACCGTGTTGCCGCCGAAGTAGAACATGCTCGTCAAAGGCGCAAGGACCAGGACTTCCACTTTCTTCCGCATGAAGATGGTCGCCTTGATATCCATGGTCGTGATCGCCCCGTAACGCACAATGAACTGGTAGCCGCCCGTGACACTTTCACTATCAAGGAGGACATAGAACTCCAGAAAATCATCCGATGGATTTGGCTTCCGCATCCAGAATTCGCGAAAATCAGGGAATTCTTCGGGTCCGTTGATCCCGGTGTTAACGGCTAAGCCTCGCGAAGACAGCCCCCAATGCAGACCCTTGGCGATTGCTCGAAAATAGCTGGCCCCGAGGCAGGACATGAATTCATCCTGCACACCCGGCTGACTGGATGGGACAAATGCCTTAAAGCCAACGAAGGTCTCATGCCCGCTGAAACTGAGCGGTTTATCGTAATAAAAATATTCGGGAGAAAACGGGATATCCCGAAGACGATCTTTCTCGATCTCCTCAAACAGCACGCGCCGCTTGAAGTAATAGCCCGGATGGAAAAAGCCGAGACGATAAGGAGCATCACGCCAGACAGAGCGCTCCGGCAGGAAACGAATCCTGCGGTAGAGATCGTAGTCCAGGTTCTGCAAATCAGGCGAAAGCTCCTGATTCTGAATTACGAAAGGCTGTTTGGAAAGAACTTCAGCCTTCTGAACAACGTCCCGATAGCCGAACACATTCTCCTCTTGAGCAACCGTCGCGCGCGCCAGGATCAGAGCGAGGAGAATCGTGAAAATTTTCATACGCGCACCGACGATCGCAATACGATCTCCTTCAAGTCAACCCGCAAAATGCTTTTGCTGCACCGGAAACTTGTAGTTTTTCGCCGTTCGCCGGTGCACCGTTCACCGTTCGCGGTTCACCGGCGCCCCGGGCGCATCAAGCGGCGGCAAGGCGATACGGGATCTGCCGCTCACGCCGACACGCTCTCCCGATCGGGCTGGAAGGAGGAGATATCCGAGGAAGGCGTTTCTTCAACTGCCAATTGCGCCGCAAGCAATCCCACATATGGCCCCAGAGTCAGTCCGTACCGCCCAAGTCCCGTCGCCAGGATCAAACCGTCAATCGCAGCGGGCCGGCCGAGTAACGGCAAGCCGTCCCTGCTCATCGGCCGGAATCCGACCCGGATTTCCTCCAACGTTGCGTTCTTCAAGCCAGGCGCAATCCGCAATCCCTCCTGAAGTACCTCTGCGACTCCGCCGGCGGTCACCCGAAAATCGAATCCAGAACCGGTTTCGCGAGTTGCTCCCACCACGATTCGAGAATCGCGGAATGCAAGCATGTAATAGTCGCTCAGGACAGGCACGATAACAGGCAACGCCTCCGTATTTGTCTCTGAGACTTTGAGATGCAGGATCTGGCCGCGTTGCGGTCGAATCGCAAAATGAAGGCCAAGCGGCCGGCACAGTTCACTCGACCAGGCGCCCGCAGCGACGATCACAGCGTCCGCGCCGATGAATTCTTCGGCAACTTGCACACCGACGACGGCGCCGCTGGAACACCGTAAAACCGCAGTTCCAGACAATTCCCCGGCCCCGGCTTTTCGCGCCGCTTTCAGCAGCGCAAGTCGGAGACTCTCTCCAGAAACTCGGGCGGCGCCGCTCAAATACACGCCGGCCAAGCCGGAATCGAGGTACGGAAATAACGCCTTGGGACCGCCGGTCTCAAGCAATCGGACTTCCCCAACCTCTTCGATTCCGCGCTCCAGATGCTTTTGCAATCTCCGGACGACAGGATCGAGTTGTTCGACGGACTCACCGACCACCAGACCGCCAACCACGTCGTAGTCCACGCCGTTTTTATTCGCCACCGAAAGCGTGGCGGCAAGTTCTGGGTAATACCTGACCGCCGCGAAGGAGAGAGTCTCATAGCGCGGATCCTGGTTAGCCGAAAGCCACGGACAAATAATTCCGGCGCCCGCAAGCGTTGCTCGACCTGGCGCATTGCTGTCTACCAGGTAAACTTCGACGCCAAATTGGGTCAGATGAAATGCGGCACTCGCCCCGGCGATTCCTGCTCCTACCACCACGACTTTCATGAGGCGGTAGCTTCCGCTATTCCTGTCGATGACGCGAATCCGCAGCGGCCTAAGCTGGGCATCGACAAAGAAAGCGGCTCCTGGAAAGTCGTCGCCCTGGCTTCTCGGCTTCTCTTGAATCAGCGGGTCAAAGACCAAGCCTGTCCAACGTTATACACCCTAACGGGAAGTTGTCGAAAAACCATCCCGGAACGCGAGTTCCATTTGCCCTTTGTTACCTTTGCTTTCTTCTGTTCAAATTCTCTTTGCTTCCTTCTGTGCGCCGTCAAAGACCAAAGCCTTGCGAACGTAACACGTTCAAACGGGAATTTGACGAGAGGCCATCTCGGAACGCCAGTCCTGGTTACCCTTTGTTACCTTTGCTTTCTTCTGTTCAAATTCTCTTTGCTTCCTTCTGTGCGCCATAATTTTCGCGGCCTGCATCGCTGACAATCTCCAGATTTGTCGGCGTTCCAGTCTAAGGCACCCTCCGCAACAGGCCGATCATCACCCCCTGGATGACGAGTTCTGCCGCCGGAAGTAAGTCAGGATAAAGCGGATTCTCCGCTTTCAGGAATGGTTCGCCACGATCGAGCAGATAACGTTTCAAAGTGGATTCGCCGTCGATCAGTGCTGCGACGATTTCCCCGTTTTTCGGAACCCGTTTCTGAAGAAGCACCGTGTCACCGTCGGCGATCTGAGCGCCAATCATCGAATCCCCACAAACCCTGACGGCAAAGACTTCCGCCCCGCTTTCTACCCCGAACGCTGCCAGATCGACCCCTACCTTGGCACTGCTCCATTCTAACGCTTCGCTTGGCATGCCCGCCGGAATTTGGCCTAAGACCGGGATCGGCCGAAACCCGGGCAAAATACGTAAATTAGGATCGACCGCCGAACGAGCTTTTCCCGGGGTCCGATTGATCACACCCTTTCGTTCCAGGGCTCGCAGATGATTCATCGCGGCGGTCTGACTGTGAAACCCGAAGTACGCCTGGATTTCGCGACTCGAGGGGGGAAACCCGGTCTGTTGTTGTTGTTGCCGAATGAATTCGAGGACCTCCTGCTGGCGCGCGGTGAGTTCAGCCATAGATGTTCAGCCGAACACTATAATAGGAAGTTAACGGACGCAACAGAAAGCGTTCGGCGTTCGGCGTTCGGCGTTCGGCGGGTGCAGTCAGGACATCGGTAACACTTCTGGATCAGGACATTCATGGATGCGCTTTTACATGATGGTTAGAGCTGCTCGTCGGATAAGCAAAAGCGTCCCGCTCTATTTCTTATGAAAGACAGGTAAACCGGGACGGCTTACTTACCTCTCCGCAACCGCGCCCGCCGAACTGCGCCGCCGAACTGCGCCGCCGAACGCCGAACGCTTTTAGTTGCGGGCGTCACTTCCTGGTCCAAACTTGAGCATGCGCACGAAGCCCAGAAAGGAGATCGATCGAGACACCGCCCGAAGCATCCAGTATTATTCCGGCCGGCCAATCCAACTGGTCAGTCAGCGAATTGAGGAACTTGAACAGGAAATACCTCTCGAAGCATTTGTCTACCGCGGAGGCGCCATCCTGACGATCGCCAGTCTCACCCTGCTGCTCCTGCGGCACAAGACCAGAACAGCGTGGACACTTGCCGTGGCCGTTGCCGCACTCCAGCTTCAATACTCTTATCAGGGCCGCAACGCGTTAACCGATATTTTGCGAAAGCGAGGCTACCGTTCGCGGAAGGAGATCGAAGCCGAGAAATATTCGCTCGAAGCGCTCCGGGGTGACTTTGCCGCTCTCACTGAACTCTCCGACCCGGTCGCGCGGGCGCGCAAGTGTCTCGATCTTTTTCTATGATTCCCCCTCTGGTGACTCTCAGCCTGCTGGTGTTGTATTGTTCGCCGCTTCTTGCGCAAGATGACGCAGTCACGAATCGGGACCCGAATAAGCTCATTCTCTTGCTGTTGACCAGCATGCCCAAAGGCGGCGGCTACTCGGCGACCTCTGGCGCCACCCGCAATCTCCAATCGGCTGTTCAAGTGAGTGGAGGCAGACTTTACGTGAAACCGGCTGCCGCTCGACCGACTTACTGCTCCGGTGCGACCTACCTGGTCTTTATCCAAGCCATTCAAAGGTTGCTGCCCGAATCGCGAGTCGGAGAGCACCTTGCGGAAGCACTTGCGATCAGGGGGCAACCGGACGGAGTCGGTGTCTGGGGTCGCTGGAATGCGAACGGGCCCGGCACCGCCTGTCTATTTCGTGAGCTGAGACTAGGCCAAAATTTCACTTCGTTCGCCGAAGCCAGACCCGGTGATTTCATGAAGATCTTTTGGACCGATGCTGTCGGTATGCGAGAGCATGGCCACTCTGTGATTTATCTAGGCAAAGGTCTGGCGAATGGCGTTGAGACCGTTCAGTTCTGGTCGAGCAACAAGCCCAACGGCTACGGCGAAAAAGAGGTACCGCGTTCGCGAATTTCTTACGCCATTTTTTCGCGCCTTGAAGCACCGTCCAATATAGAAGGGTCGGTGACTCTGCCATCGAAAAATGCTTATCTTTCGGGTCTGATCAGGAGGGAGTCTTCCATCGGCGAAGCACTCGACCAGTCCGGAATAATTCGCTAGGAACAGACGCGGAATAGGCTCGCCTGCTGCCGTCGCAAGGGCAGCGCAAAGCTCCCGCGCGGTCCGCCCGAAATAGAATTTGCATTTCACCAGAATTCGCCCACCATTGCCGGGTGCGAGGCCCCCGGCGCGCGCCTGAGGGTTTGAAAATGAGCAAAGAATCCAAAAAAAAGAGTGGTATCCGAACAACATCTGATCCGGTCCCGTCTGAGAAAACCAAGGGGCAGGAACCCAAAAGTAAGGCTCCCATCGAGCCGGCCGACAAGCTGAAGTTTGAAGATTTAGGACCGTTACCGACCGGATACGGCGAGATGTTTTTGATCGCGCGTGATCCACATTGGCTATTCACTTATTGGGATTTTGATTATTCGAAATTTCCGTCTCCGCGAAAACTGTTTATCCAGGTCTATCGAAATAATGAGCTCGAATCGACCGTCGAGATTAACGAAATCGCGCGCAATTGGTATATCCCGGTCCAATCAGCCGGATCGCCCTACAGCGTGGTTTTCGGATACCGGGACGCGAAAGACGCCTGGACAAGCGTAGGCAAGGCTGGACCGACTCAAACACCGCCAGAGTCGATTAGTCCAAATTGGGACACCCAGTTTGCCACGGTGCCGTTCCACCTTAGCTTCAATTTTCTACTCGATGTCGTTTCGGCCGCGCGATCGGAAGGCCAGCCGTTGACGGAAACGTTGGCCCGCTTACAACAGGCAGCCATCGGCGGCGAAGCGGGCAGCTCGAGTTGGGGCGGCGAACAAATCAAGGTCTTGGAAACGCTACTCGGAAAACAATTTCTCGATCGACTCTTCTCCATGAGTTCACAGGATGTCCTTCAATTTCTCCATTCAGAATTGAGCGGTCGCCTGGATTCGGAATCGGCCAGTGAGCTTCTTGCAAAAGGTCGTTTGGCTTCTTTGCTGGCCCCAGGGGAGTCCAGTTTGTTCAGCGCCTCGATCCGGGAATTTGTGCAACAGGAGCTCTCCAGCGGAGGAGTTAGCAGTTTCGGGAGTTCGGAGGTTGGCGGAGTCTCTTCACAGCTTGGCGGACTCTCTTCACAACTGGGCGGAGTTTCTTCACAACTCGGCGGCCTCTCCTCGCAACTCGGCGGCCTTTCTTCGGAAGTACTGGCCGGCGGAAGCGAAACGCTGGCCAGTTGGCAATCCGGAGTTAGAGCGATCATTTCAAATTGGGAACAGGCGCTCAGCTCACTGGGACTTGGCAGCGAAGTGATGGCCAGCTGGCACGCTGGTCTGGGGGAGATCGCCTCCAGTTTCACCAGTGCGGTCAGTTCGTATGGATTCAGCAGCGAAACGCTGGCCAGCTGGCAGGCGGGTGTCGGAGAGATTTTCGCGAAATGGGAATCGGCGTTGAGTTCCTACGGGGTGAGCAGCGAGATGCTGGCCAGTTGGCAAGCAGGTCTTGGTGAAATTACCTCGAGTTGGGAGACTCTGCTCAGCTCGTACAGCCTGAGCAGCGAAATGCTTTCCAGCTGGGAGACAGCGTTTGGGTCCTACAACGTCAGTTCGTTTTCTTTTGGATCCGAGCAAACGTCGAGCTGGAATCTTGCCAGCTGGAGTGGTTTGGAGTTTGGCCCCTCAAGTTGGGGCGCCTCGGAGTTCGGCCCTTCAAGCTGGAGCGGCTTGGAATTCGGCCTCTCCAGTTGGAGCGAGTTGGTTTCCGAAAGCAGTCTTTTCAGCGGGATCGGGGCAAGTTGGAGCGGGCAGCCTTTCGGCCAGTCCGGGCGCGAATTTTTCATGCATGTGAACGCTGAAGTGATCTTCTATGGCGGAACCGATCCGCAGGCGAAAGTCACGATCGCGGGCAGACCGGTTCAACTGCAACCAGATGGAACGTTCCGGTACCATTTTAAGTTTCCGGATGATGACTTCGAAATACCGATTGTCGCCGTGTCTCCGGACGGCGTCGAGACGAGATCGGCGGTACTCTCCCTGCGACGGGATACCGCCCGGTATGGAGATGTCGACGCTACGGCGCAGCCCGAATATCTCGGCACGCCGATGGGCGAGAAGCATTAGCCTGCGTTTGCCACAGACGACTCTTCCAGTGCAACCGTTCAAAGTCTCTCGGATTCTTTCGTGTGGATAAGACGAAGGAAATCATTGCCGAGCTGAGAAGATCCTACGCCATCGAGTTGGAGACGATCCAAAACTACCTCGCCAACTCGATCGGCCTGGAGGGAGCGGATGCGGAAGTCGTCAGGGAATCGCTCGAAGAACAGATTCCCCTCAAGCTGAAGCGCGCGCGGCGCCTGGCGAAACGAATCAATGTTCTGGGCGGTCGCCTCCCGGGCTCGCTGGAGTTGCCGCGTGATCAGAAATTATTACAACCACCGTCGGACAACGCTGATGTAACGGCGGTGATCCGAGGAGTCATCAGCGCAAACGAAGCATCCATCGGCCAGTACCAAAAGATCATCAATCTGACGGAGGGACACGATTACGTAACGCAAGACATGGTCATTGATCTTCTCTCCGACGAGCGAGAACATCGCCGGTCGTTTCTCACCTTTCTGACTCAGAACGCGTAGTGTACTGTTCCCAGGCATGGCGTACCCAAAAAAGGACCGGCTTCTTGAGCGCTACCTGGAGTATCTTCATGTCGAACGAAATGCCTCTCCTCGGACTGTCGTTGCCTATCGAATTGCCCTGGCGAAATTCAAGCATTTCGCGGCCGGAAAGACATCGTGGGTAGACTGCACCGCACAACAGTTCCGCGCCTTTCTGCTTGACTGCATGAAAAACGGGATGGCCAGATCGTATGTCCGGCTCACGTTCGCCGCATTGCGCAGCTTCTATAAATACCTGGTCGAACGGGAAGGATTTCACCATAACCCACTAAGGGAAGTGCAACTGCCAAAGATGGAAAAAAAACTCCCGATTGTTCTTTCAGTCTCACAGGTCGATGAACTGTTGACGGCACCGAACAAGATCGAACGCCAGTCTCAAGCTCCTGCCTGGGCCGCGGCACGCGACGCAGCGATGATGGAGCTTTTCTACAGCAGCGGTCTTCGTCTGAGCGAACTAGCCGCTTTGAATGTCGCCGATGTCGATACATTCAGCGAGACCGTGCGCGTGCTCGGAAAAGGTCGCAAAGAAAGAATCGTTCCGGTGGGACAATTGGCATTGAAGGCAATCCAGCAATACCGGATGGAAGCAGGCGTGCAATCCGGCCCGCTGTTCCTGAGTAAATTAAGAAAGCGCATGTCTGTGCGATCCGTATGGTTGATGCTGAAGAAACATTCATCTCAGACATCCATCCAACTTAGCGTCAGCCCGCACAAACTTCGCCACAGCTTTGCAACGCATCTTCTGGATAACGGCGCCGATTTGCGAAGTGTCCAGACTTTGCTCGGGCATGCCAACCTTTCAACGACACAGATTTACACGCATGTCACAATGGAGCGCGTCAAAAAGGCCTACGACGATGCGCATCCGCGCTCCTGAGCCAGAAAATCTCTGCCGTTTCGTTGATCCACCGGCACCCGTTTTGCACTATGACGACCGCTCGCCAGATTCCGACACGATCTGAAATCCCTGAAGCAGATATCTGGGATCTCACTCATTTATTCAAAACAGAAGAAGATTACCGAAGATCTTTTTCCAATTTAAGAGACAGCTATTCGAAGATCGCTGAGTTCAAAGGCCATCTTGGAGAATCGGCTGACACGCTGCTCAGCTGCCTGGAGTGCGAGAACCTGCAAGAGCAAACTGCCGAACGACTCGGTCACTACTCCTCGCTCAAAAACTCCGAAGACAGCTCGGACGATAAAAACCTTTCTCGTCGCGCCGAATTGACCAACCTTCTCACCAAGGTCCGCGAGGTCTGCTCCTATATCCAACCGGAAATCCAGGCGATTCCCGACGATCAATTTCAACGTTTTCTGGATGACCCGAAACTTGCCGCCTGGAAGATCTCTCTCTCCAGACTCCGCCGATACAAGCCGCACACGCTATCCGAATCGGAGGAACGGCTCTTGACTCTTGGTGCACCAGCCATTCGCGGCCATTCAGACACCTTTTCACAGCTCACGAATGTCGACATGAAGTTCGGTGTTTTGACATCCGACGATGGCCAGGAAATCGCCCTCTCTCAGAGCACCTATCTGTCGTTTCTGCACAAACAGGACCGGGAACTGCGACGCAGGGCCTTTCATCAGTTCTACCAGGAATTTGATGATCACAAATTCACCCTGGCCTCCGCGCTGGCATCCTCGGTCCGAGCCGACGTTTTTTCCGCCAAGATCCGTAATTACCCTTCCGCCCGCCATGCATCGCTGTTCGGAGATAACATCCCTCTAACAGTGTACGACAACTTGATCGCGACGGTTCGCAAAAACCTCCCTGTCCTCCACGAGTACTACGAGCTCCGTCGTGAGCTCCTGAAGCTGGAAGATCTTCACCAATACGACACCTTCGTACCACTGGTCCCACCGATTCAAACCAACGTCGATTTCAACGAAGCGATCGATCTCGTCGTTCAGGCTCTCAACCCTCTCGGCGCCGAGTACGTCGACACGCTCCGAAACGGGCTACGCTCTCGATGGGTCGATCGCTACGAAACCAAAGGAAAAAGAAGCGGGGCATTCTCCTCCTCCAGTTACGGTAATCCTCCCTATATTTTGATGAACTACAAACCGGATGTGTTTTCCGATGTGTTCACTCTTGCTCACGAAGCGGGACATTCGATGCACACGTGGTTTGCCCAGAAGCATCAACTCTTCCAGGATTACGGCTACCCAATCTTTCTCGCAGAAGTAGCCTCGACATTTAACGAAGAACTGCTCACGCACTACCTTCTGGACCGGGCGGAACAACCGGCCGTACGGGCGTACCTCATCGACCGACAGATCGAAGATGTCCGCCAGGTCCTGTTTCGCCAGACGATGTTCGCAGAGTTCGAAAAGCAGGTGCATGAAATCGAGGAAAACGGCGGTCCCCTGACCCTCAACGTGTTCTGCAAAGTTTACCGTGAACTGCTTGAGGCCTATTTCGGACCACGTTTTGCAATCGATGACGAACTTAGTATCGAGTGCCTTAGAATCCCGCATTTTTACTCGGCATTCTATGTGTATAAGTATGCCACGGGAATCTGTGCATCCATGTCACTGGCTGACCGAGTTTTGCACGGGGGCGCCGCGGAACTGGATGCCTACCTGGGTTGTCTCAAGTCGGGCGGAGCAAAATTCCCGATCGACACGCTCCGGGACGCGGGTGTCGATATGCAATCTGCGGAACCGATCGACAAAGCAATGAACCTTTTCCAAAAAAGGATCGGCCAGCTGCGCGAGTTGCTGAAATAAAAAGGATGCGGACTATCCCTTTCCGGCGGAACAGTTCAGGCAGTGTCAACCATTGAATTAGTCGTCCACTCTTATCCTCGCGAGCTTTCAGAACAGATTTGGTCGCTCTGGCAGCGAGCAAATGGCGCAGACACGCTTCTCGGTTCCGCCGAGAGACTGAATGGATTCCTGAGCATTGCCTATCAGGCCAGCCTTCTCTGTGAGGAGGGCCGCCCGGTCGAATGCCGGATCGCGCTTTTGGGCCGCCAGGCACTTGAGCCCGGCGCTCTCGCCCGTATCGGTTTTCACGCCGTCCGCTTCGCGAAACGGCGGGTGTTTGGGGAGCAGGAAACTCGCCGGCTGGGACCGGCGACCGGATTTTATCGATCGATGATCGCCGTCGAATGGTCAGACGAAACAGGATTCGAAATATCCGGAATGATCCACACCGGTGCATGGTCCAGGGATTTGACCGTGGCCGTGGACACCGTCAATCACCCTATTCCGGATTGGCTGATCATCCATGTCAGAGGTCCGGGGAACCTGGTGATTCACCGCGGTTCCGAACGCATTGTGACTTTGCTCAACGGTAAAGTCGAAGGTCACGGTTTCAATCTTTTCGACTCTTCGTGGTTGCTTCAGCGCTACCGCACGGTAGGTGAAGGATTTACAGGCGCAGTTGCGCCCAATCTGCCGGATTCGGTGCTCATTCGCGATGATCTCGCCGAACAAATTGGAATCCACTTTATGCGCAGAGTCATCCGGGAGATTCGGAATTCCCGGCAGGGCGGCACCATCGTCTTCGCCCCGAGGTTGCTCATGGGAAACCTTCTCAAGTCCGGCGGCCCGCTACGGGCAAAATATCTGATCGAAGAAACCTGTACGGCCTCTCCGTTTGCTCTCATTCTCGAGGATGTCGCACTGCGTCTGGCTCAATTCGCCGTGATTAAAGGAATATCATCGCCAGGCTGGTCAGAGTACCTGGCATGGTACGAAGACTTTCCGTATACGTTCAGCCAACGATTTGTGGAGCTGGCATTGTGGCTTTCAGACCTCACGGCAGTCGACGGTTGCTTGCTGCTCGATCACAAATTCACCTTGTTTGGATTTGGCGTTGAGATTCAGGTCCCCAGTTTTGAAGACGAAATGGTGTATCGCGCCCTCGATATCGAAGGACAAGATTGCGTCCTCGAGTCGATGGAAAGCGCCGGGACCCGGCACCGAACAGCCTACCGTCTCTGTCGCGAGTACGCGCAATGTCTGGCAATTGTGGTCTCGCAGGACGGCACGGTCAAATTCGTCGCCAACCATGAGGACAAAGTGGTCTACTGGAACCACCTGGATTTCTGAAATCGGCCCTCACAGAAGGAAGCAAAGAGAATTTGCACAGAAGGAAGCAAAGGAAACGAAGGGTTGGATACTGTGTGCAAGCCGGCCGTTGACAGCGCTTTCCCTAACCACCTACGGCTTCTTAAATCGCCCGGGCAAAGGCCGAGCCCATCGAACGTTACACGCGCAAACGGGATTCTGCCGAACGATCCTCCAAAAAACTTTGGTCCTAATCGCCCTTTGTTTCCTTTGCTTCCTTCTGTTCAAATTCTCTTCGCTTGCTTCTGTCAGCCGCGAAACCTCAACGTCGCGAGCCTTAGGTAAAGCGTCGTCGCTCACAGAAGCAAAAAAGACGGACTTGAACAGAAGGAAGCAAAGGAAACGAAGGGCCGGATACGGTGTAAGCCGGCCCTTGACTGCGCCTTCCCTAACCGCCTACTGGTTTCTTCTATCGCCCCGCCAAAGGCCGAGCCCATCGAACGTTACACGCGCAAACGGGAATTTGCCGAACGATCCTCCCAAAAGACCTGGTCCTGATTGCCCTTTGTTTCCTTTGCTTCCTTCTGTTCAAATTCTCTTCGCTTGCTTCTGTCAGCCGCGAAACCTCAACGTCGCGAGCCTTAGGTAGGTAACGCGTCGTTCGCCTCACAGAAAAGAAAAAAGACGGACTTGAACAGAAGGAAGCAAAGGAAACGAAGGGTCAGATACGGTGTAAGCCGGCCGTTGACTGCGCCTTCCCTAACCGCCTACTGGTTTCTTCTGTCGCCCCGTCAAAGGCCGAGCCCATCGAACGTTACACGCGCAAACGGATTCTGCCGAACGACTCCCAAAAAAACCGGTCCTGATTGCCCCTTTGTTTCCTTTGCTTCCTTTGCTTCCTTCTGTTCAATTCTCTTCGCTTGCTTCTGTCAGTCGCAAAACCTCAACGTCGCGAACTCTATGTGAAGCATAGCCACACCATAGAAGGAGCGAAAACGACTTGAACAGAAGGAAGAAAAGAAAACGAAGGGAAGGATACGGTACAAGCCGGGCGCTGACGGCGACTTCCGCAAAGCCTCAACTCCTGGGCTCTTTAATCGTCGCGTCAAAGGACAAAGCCCGTCGAACGTCACGCGCGGCAACGGGAATTTGCCAAAGGACCTCCCCGAAAGCCCGGTCTTGATTGCCCTTTGTTTCCTTTGCTACCTTCTGTTCAAATTTTCTTCGCTTGCTTCTGTGAGGTCCTGGCTTCAATAAGAAGCCTGTGCGCCCTTAATATTTTTCTTCTGTATCCAGGGCATCAGCGAGCGCAGTCGTTCGCCCGTCTTTTCGATCGAATGTTTTTCGCCGTCCTTGAGAAGCCTTTTGTAGTTCGGCAAGCCAGCTGCGTACTCTGCGATCCAGCCTTTGGCGAATTTCCCGCTCTGGATATCCTTCAGAGCCTTCTGCATCTTCTTTTTGACCGAACTATCGATCACGTTCGGACCCACCGAGACATCCCCCCACTTGGCGGTCTCGGAGATCGAAAATCGCATTCCGGCGATCCCGGACTCGTACATGAGATCCACGATCAATTTCAATTCATGCAAACACTCGAAATAAGCCATCTCCGGCTGATAACCGGCTTCCACGAGAGTTTCGAACCCGTTTTGAACCAGTGAAGTCAGACCGCCGCACAAGACCGTCTGTTCCCCGAATAGATCCGTTTCTGTTTCCTCTTTGAACGTCGTTTCGAGTACGCCTGCCCTGGTCGCTCCGATCCCTTTCGCCCATGCCAACGCCAGTTTCTTCGCTTGCTTGGACGGATTTTGGTAGACCGCGACAAGGGCCGGGACGCCTTTCCCTTCCAGGTATTGCCGGCGCACGATGTGGCCGGGGCCTTTTGGGGCGACCATAATGACATCCACCTCTTTTGGGGGAACAACGGTTTTAAAATGCACCGCAAATCCATGGCTGAACAAGAGCGCTTTTCCCTTCTGCAGATGAGGCGCCACTTCGGTTTCATAGATCGATGCGCTCTTGAGATCGGGGGTCGCAAAGAAAATGATATCAGCCTTTTTTGCCGCTTCACTCACTTCCAGGACCTGAAAACCGTGCTCCTCGGCGACAGGGACAGACTTGCTGCCTTTGTACAAACCGACCACCACCTGTACTCCACTGTCCTTGAGGTTCAGCGCGTGCGCGTGACCCTGGGACCCAAATCCGATCACCGCGCACATCTTTCCATTGAGGTGGGCGAGGTCTGCGTCCTTATCCGTGTAGACTTTTGCTGGCATACTTAAATTTGATTTAGAAGAAAGGGCCTACTCCACTCGGGCCATGGCAACTTTGCCCGTGCGCGTCAAGTCGCTGATACCAAAGTTTTCCATCAGTTTCAGAAACTTGTTGATCTTGCTTTCGTTTCCGGTGATTTCGATGGCGAGACGCTTGGGCTGAACATCCACGATCTTGGCCCGGAAGATGTCGCATATCTGCATCACTTCCGACCGATTCGCGGAATCGGCATTCACACGAAGCATCACCAACTCGCGATCGACATAGTCTCCATCCCGAAAATCCTGAATTTCAATCACGTCGACGAGCTTGTTCAACTGTTTTGTGACCTGCTCAAGAACCGTGTCATCTCCGCGTACCACGATCGTCATTCTGGAGGCAGAAGAATCATTTGTCGGCGCAACATTCAGACTATCGATGTTGAATCCACGCCCGCTGAACATGCCGGCAATCCTGGCCAGGACGCCGAACTTGTTTTCCACCAGAACAGATATCGTATGACGCATAGAACGGAGAGGAATCATCCCGGGAAAGCGTCCAAAATCAATAAAAATTCTGCGATTACCCGCTTTTCCCGGAACCGGTTGTGATCTCTTCGAACACGTGCAAGTATCCCCGGGTTCGCGTTATGACAGTATTTACTCCGCCTGAAAAACTGTACGCAGGATACATCTTTGACTGCGATGGCACCCTCGCCGATTCCATGCCGCTGCACTACCGTGCTTGGGCCGACACCGTGGAGAAGCACGGGGGGCAAATGCCGGAAGAACTCTTTTATGCGCTGGGCGGATGGCCAAGCAATAAGATGGTCGAATTTTTGAACGAACGATTCGGTACATCACTCGACCCGCAGATTGTCGCCACTGAAAAGGAGCATCTATACGTCGAGCGAATCGCTATGATTCAACCGATTCGGGAAGTGGCCGAGTTCGCGCGTCAAGTCGCTGCCTTTGCGAAGGTATCAGTTGCCTCCGGAGGCGTCCTTCCCGTCGTCACCAGGACCCTGGAAACGATCGGATTCAAAGACTTTTTCCCCGTCATCGTCACGACCGAACAGGTCAAAAGAGGTAAGCCTTTCCCGGATATGTTTCTCGAAGCCGCCCGCCGGATGAATGTACATCCTTCCGAGTGCCTGGTTCTCGAAGACAGCACCGCTGGCTTTGAAGCCGCGAGCGCAGCCGGAATGGACTATGCCAAAGTGGGAAGACCTTAACCCGCTCACAAATCCCCTCATGATTGGTGAGCGATTCAGGCACCTACAACACGGTTTCTCTCAGCAAGCTCTGGCGATGGTAACCACTTGAATACATGTTATTAAGTGGAGCGCTCCCTCGTCGTTCCAGTCCCCAGAGCAAAAGCCTTTGGGCGTCATCGAACAACATCCGATGAGTGCCACCAAGTTGAACAAGGATGATGTCTTTGCCGCCCTCCGATGCACTTGAGACCAAGCACCGACCGCTCATCTCCGTGTAACCAGTCTTCATGCCTGTAAATATGGAGGACCGAGTCACCAGCCTATTGGTCGGCTCCAGGAAACGCCGCCTCCCTGAGCTATAGGTAAAGATGAGACCCGGCAGCCGCATGAACTCGCGAAGCGTCGGATTGTGATAGGCCGCAAACGCGATCCTCGCCATGTCGCGAGCGGTGGAGAATTGACCCGGCTTGGGTAGGCCATTCGGGTTGACGAAATGGCTGTTCGCTGCGCCCAGTTGAGCCGCTTTCGCGTTCATCAATTGGGCAAAGGAAACGACGCTGCCGGCGTCGTTCCGGGCCAGGCATACCGCTGCATCGTTGCAACTATGCACCAGCATCGCCGCCAGAAGTTGTCTTTTGGTGTAGACTTCCCCCGGCCTGAACCCGAGTTTCGTCGGTTCAACTGCGCAATCCTCGGAAACGACCCGGACGCTGCTATCCAATCCCCCATGTTCCGCGACCAGCAACGCCGTAAGAAGCTTCTGTGTGCTGGCGACCGGCCGCTGGATATCCGGATTCTTGAAAAAGAGCACCTCCCCGCCCTTCGCATCAATCATGATCGCAGAACTCGCGATGGTCACCGGCGCACTCGCCGGATAAACTGGCAGCGCCGACATGGCGGGCGGAGTCCCAGCAACAGCAATGTCTGCCATCGTCCGCGAATCATCCTGCGCGGTCGGAGAATTTGACGGAGACGCCGTGTCCGCAGGCAGAGCACGGCGCACCTGCCGATCGCGAGCGAAGCCCTGCACGCACCCCTCCCAACCGATCCACCAGCCAAGCACCAAAATCAATATCCAACGCTCCAGCATAACCGGCGTTTTTATTCCAGATTCCAGCTTCGCGCAACAGCTGTAGAATTCAGGATAAAAATTGTTCATTCTTTTTCCAGATCCCGGTATGATCAACCCGCATGAAGTTTCGCGTTGTTCGCCAGGTCGCGTGCGCGACTATGGCGATCCTGTTCGTTGGTTGCGCTGGGCGCTCTCTTCCGGAATATGAGGCGCCCTTGCCACGCAGCCAGTTCATGAAAGTGCGCACCACCGCTTACACCGACACCGAGAGTGATCATCGACGCTACGGTAAATCCAATGCCATTGGCACGACTCTCGTCGGAGCCGGGTCCATCCGCAGCGCAGCCGCCGATTGGGCCAGGTGGCCCGCCGGCACGAAATTTCTGATTCTCGCCACCGGTCAGGTCTACGAGGTCGACGACTACGGCTGGGCTCTGTCCGGCCGGAACACGATCGATCTCTATTGTCCGACTTGGGCGGAGATGAACAATTGGGGTGTTCGTCGCGTTACGATTCAGATTTTGGAGTGGGGCGATCCCTGGAAAAGCTACCATGTCCTGAAACCGCGTCGCGACTACGCCCACGTCCGGCGCATGTTAGACGAAATCCGGAATTTCTATTAGACCGACGCTCTTACTCCGCTCCTCCAACGGCGTTCCACATGAAGGCCAGGATTTCAGATTGTTCGTCGATGATTTTGCTGATCGGCTTGCCTGACCCATGTCCGGCCTTCGTTTCGATTCGAATCAGGACCGGATTCGGACACCCCTGCGCAGCCTGCAGTGTGGCGGCGAACTTGAACGAGTGACCCGGCACCACTCTGTCGTCATGATCCGCCGTGGTCGCTAAAGTGGGCGGATAGCATGTTCCCGGTTTGATATTTTGGAGGGGCGAATACTTGATCAGATACTGAAATCCATCAGGAGTGTCAGAACTTCCGTAGTCGGATTCCCACGCCCATCCGATCGTAAATTTCTGGTACCTCAGCATGTCGAGAACACCGACCTCCGCGACCGCTGCCCCGAACAGATCTGGGCGCTGGGTGAGCGCAGCGCCGACCAGTAATCCGCCGTTCGAGCCTCCCACGATGGCGATCTTTCTTGCCTTGGTATATTTCGCATCGATCAACGCTTGAGCAGCTGAGATGAAATCATCAAACACATTCTGCTTGTGTTCCTTAATCCCTGATTCATGCCATTGCCGGCCATACTCTCCACCGCCACGCAGATTAGGGAGAGCAAAGACCCCACCTCTTTCCAGCCAGCTCGCGTACGACGCCGCAAAC
>DATHPZ010000005.1:0-3089 GCA_035483355.1 Chthoniobacterales bacterium
GAATGGCGAGACCACCACCACTGTCCAGGCTTTCGCCAAAGGCGTGAGGGTGCTGCCTTTTAATTTATTCTCAAAGCTCAGGGTGAAGTCTGTGACCGACGAAAATCACCAACCCCTCGCTTTCATTCAGGAGAAGAAAGAAGAAGACCCCCAATTCGCAGTGATTCTCCCGCAGGCTGCACAGCCGCTGAAACGTTTTACGATCAACGTGAACTATGCAGGCCCCGAAGCCGTTTTCAATGAGGGCGGGGGTAACTTTTATCCGGCGGAACGCACTTCCTGGTTTCCGGCTTCACATTCAAGCGGAAATTACTCCTTGTACGATGCAACCTTTCGCGTTCCCAAGGGATTGACCATGGTTTTCCCCGGTACAAGAGTCTCGGAGACTGTCGACGGAGACCGAACGGTTTCGGTATGGAAAGGCGATGTCCCGATTCCGGATGCGGGTTTCAACTTTGGAAAGTTCAAGCAAGAGAACGCCCAGCTTTTGGACAATACCTTGACCGTCGAAGCTTATGCCAATCTCGACGCAACGGATCTCACGACCGGTTTGCAAACCTGGGCCAACACGATGCGAATGCGGGGTTATCGGGTGACGGGTGTGGACTCGGTCGGAATAATGAACACCACCTCGATGCTCAAAAAAGCCCTTGGGGAGGAACAGCTCGGTATCCCGCTTTACACGGATTTCTTCGGCCCACTTCCCTACAAGCGAATCGCAGTTGCACAACAGACGGCGTTCAACTATGGCCAGTCATTTGCCGGCATTGTTTTTCTGCCGATTACGTCATTTCTCGATTCCACAACCCGGCAGCGCTTTGGTTTTAACGATCCTCTCTTCTTCGAGGTGGTGGGGCCTCACGAACTGGCTCACCAATGGTGGGGAAATACAGTTGGCTGGGTCTCATACCGGGATCAATGGATGAGCGAAGGCTTCGCTGAATTCTCCGCCTCTCTTTTCTTGCAGACTTTTTACAAAGAAGGCGAATACGACCGGTTTTGGGAGAAAGAAACTACGCTTCTAACCGAGAAGGACAAGGAAGGCTTTCGCGCCATTGATGTAGGTCCGGTCACCCTGGGCTACCGGCTTGCCTCCACTCGCGTCGGATTCTCGATACCCCGGCGGTTAATCTATCCCAAAGGCGGCTTCATTTTGAACATGGTCCGCATGATGATGTGGTCCAACGACACCGGCGATCAAAACTTCAAGGACCTCATGCGCGACTTTGTTCGTTCCTACACGAACCGGCCCGCCACCACCGAGGATTTCAAGTTTGCCGTGGAACAGCACATGACTCCTTCCATGAATCTTACCGGCGACAGCAAGATGGATTGGTTTTTTAATGAGTACGTCTACGGCACCGCCCTCCCGAACGAAAAGTTCACCAGTTCTTTTTCCAATGCTCCGGATGGAACCGTGGTTCTAAATTTCACCATCGAGCAGTCCAACGTCACGGATTCCTTTCGCATGCCGATACCCATTTACATTGAACTGGCCAACGGCCAGGTAGCGCGGGTTGGCTCGGCGCCGGTGATTGGCAATACGCGATTCGAAAATCAGATCGTCTTGCGCGGAATTTCGCAAAAACCAAAACGCGCGATGATCAACTATTTTCACGACGTGCTCTGCACTCAGTAGCCGCAAAACATCAGCGTTAACTGCCCGGCACAGTGGGCCCAGCACGAAGAGCCGCCGCCTTCCGCCGAGTGCTAAAATTTCAACTGGCCATGTCCGCATCCGCCGCACGCATCAGCGCTCCGCCGCTCTCGGCGGTGCAGCGCTATTTCGAGGTTTCGCTCTATCTCCTCGTTTTGACCAGCGTCATCGCCGTTGTCTCCACGGGCAAACTGGATCCATTTTCGAGCGTCGTGCCGGTTCTCGCGCTGGCCTACAAAGGCTTCAGGCTCTGGCGCGGAAAAGGGCCGGAGCTCTCGGTGCGGCTGGCCACCTGGTTGGTCCTCGCGTATTTTTTATTTTTCCCATTCGACCTTTGGGTGATCTCCCGCAATCTCGCAGCAGGCGCGCCGAATCCGGCCCTTTACTCCGCGCTTCTCTCAGCGATTCACTTGCTCCTGTTTGCGGTGATCGTGCGGCTGTATTCGGCGCGAACGAATCGCGACTATGCCTTTCTCGCCGTGCTTGCGTTCGCGTCAATTCTTGCTTCGGCGATTCTTACCGTCGAAACGGGCTTTCTGATTTCACTCGCGATTTTTCTGGTGCTGGCTGTCTCCACCTTCGTTGCGCTTGAAATCCGTCGCAGCTCGCAGGGAGCTGTATCGCCTGCCCTTGAGCCCGGCACTCCGCTCGCCCAAAAATTGAATCGCGCGCTCGGTCTCACCTCGATTCTTGTCGCAGTCGGCACGCTCGTCGTCGGCGCCGCATTTTTCTTCATAATTCCTCGCTTCACCGCCGGCTACATGAGCGCCATCAATATCCAGCCCACCTTGATGACCGGCTTCAGCGATAGCGTTACTCTCGGCGCCATCGGCAAAATCAAGAAAAATCCCGCCGTGGTGATGCGCATCAAGGTCGATGGCGATCCCTCGCGCGCTTCCAACGTCCACTGGCGCGGCATCGCCTTCACCGATTTCGACGGCCACCGCTGGTTCACGCCCAATCACGATCCCACGGTGGTCAGCCCCAACAGTAACGGCGTCTACCAGCTGATGGCTGCCATGCCCGCCCGCGGCGAATATTACCCGCTGCACTACACAGTCCTGATGGAGCCGATCGCAAGTGACGCTCTTTTCGTAGCGCTGAAGCTTGTAGATGTGCGCGGCAGGTTTTCAAACGAAACGGATCGCCCCGATGCTACAAAGCGCTCCGGATTCCTCGTCTACGACAAAACCGGCTCGCTCTCCAATCCCTTTCACAACGAAACGAAAGTCCGCTACGAAGCCGATTCTCTGCTGCCCGTGATTCCTGTACCCGAGCTTCGCCAGGCTCCAGCCGATTATCCGGAAATCACGCGGCGAATGTATTTGCAGCTGCCCACCCTCGATCCTCGCATCGCCAAACTCGGCGCGCAAATCACCAGCGGCGCCACAAATCCATACGACAAAGCCTCGAGAATCGAAACCTATCTCAA
>DATHPZ010000006.1:0-12529 GCA_035483355.1 Chthoniobacterales bacterium
GCGAGCATCTTCCCGTCGTCGGTCAAAGAGGCGTAGTAGCTCTCCACGCCATCTTTGGTGCCGTTTGCCCGATAAGAGTTATCAGCCTCATTCTTGTAGGCATCGCCCCAGATCGCATCCGGCGCGTTAGCCCTTAGAAGATCCTTTGCCCTTTCCCAATCCAACACGGAACCGCCGCGGCAGATGTACAGGATGCGCGAGACTTGCGTGTCACGAAAGAAAGCAACAATGATGTAGTCATCCCCCGTGAATACGTATCCTGTCCGTCGCGCAATCTGTTCCAGATCTAAAACCGGTTTGCCATATTGCTGCTTAAATTGCGCGAGCGTCCAGCCAAGGTCGGCCTGGGAATGACTGGCGGTCAAGATCAGGATGAGGGCGACCATTAATAACCGAATGGTTTTTCGGGCCACCACCAGCGTCAGGCTTTCTTGGACGATAAATGTGGTCCCGAGTCGGTTGCTCGGGACAGCGAAGACTAAGCCGGGCACCTGTACATTTTGGCCTAAGTGCAAAAAGGCTTCGGAATCACTGATCACTGGCAGGTCGTCAGCATGCATTGCAATCATGGAGAACAGCAGACCGAGAATACTGCATATAACCTCGATTTCTGATGCGCATGCAGTAGACAAAAAGATTTTGTCCGATCATTTAGATTATCTGTATTTTTCAGCGTCCTCATGGTTTGCGGATAATTTGTTTTACTAAAAAGATCTTCGCTGCCGCTCGATTTTTCGGCTTGATAAAACGATACCTGAAGTTCGCGGATCGAGCCCAAGAAGATGGACGGGTCCAACACCGGAGGTGTTCATTCTGGCGTCAAAGAGTGGCGAATTTCGGTGCAAAAAATTCGCGGTTCTGCCGTCAAAGGAGTTACGACTGAGGGGAACGGCTCGCTATTCGACCGGGGTAACGATCTCCGATCTTACGCCCATGCAGGGCGTACCCCTTTTACTGAATGTCCCCGGCGTTGAAACGCCGGGCTGAGTCCTAAAGCCCCTGCGGGGCAAAGATCATCCCAAACTGCCGTTAATCCCGATCTCCTCAGCTGTCTCACTCGAGGACGAAGACGAGGAGGACGATTGGGGAGGGCTATAATGACGATTTGGGGAGAGGGAGGGGGTGTATTCGATTATTGAAAGAATGGGTAAATATCTCTGGCCTAAGGTATATCCAGCGTGGCATATGCCTGTTGACGCACCCCGGGATGCGTTGCAAGGCGAGCCATGAGATGGTCTTTTAAAGTTGCGCGGATTGGCGGGATTGAGGTCCGGATACACGTCACCTTCTTCTTGTTGCTCGCGGTTTTCGCTTCATTCTATGGCGCAGAAGCCGGGATTTCCGAGACTCTGAATGCCGTTATCTTTTTCCTACTGATATTCCTTTGTGTGTTGTTGCACGAGTTCGGTCACGCCTTCGCTGCGAAGGCTTTCGGGATACGAACTGTGGACATTACTTTGCTGCCGATCGGCGGCGTCGCGCGGATGGAACGGATGCCAGAAAAGCCCGTCCAAGAATTGATTGTCGCGATCGCTGGTCCGCTCGTGAACGTGGTCATTGCGGGCCCCTTGCTGTTGGTGTTGGGTGTGACCGGAACGCTCGATTTTGGTGAGTTAGTGGATCCGACGAGGATCGATGCATTACCGGCGTTGCTATCCATCAACGCCATGATGGTGTTTTTTAACCTGATTCCGGCATTTCCATTGGACGGGGGCCGGGTCCTCCGTGCGCTACTTGCCATGAGGTTGAGTTACGAGCGCGCGACCCAGATTGCGGCAACTGTTGGTCAAGCGCTGGCTCTGCTGATGGGTGTTTGGGCATTCAGCAAGGGACCGCCTTCGCTGGCGCTCATCGCGATCTTCATTTATGTGGGCGCAGAAAGTGAGTCGTCCTTCGTGCAAATGCGCCACGCGACATCGGGTATTCCGGTCTCGAGCGCGATGATGACTCGATTTGATACCTTGAATCACCGGGCGACCCTGGATCAGGCGGTCGACTTCCTGCTCGGCAGTTCTCAGCACGAATTTCCCGTGCTGGACGATAACGGAGGTTTTGCCGGTCTGCTGACGAAGCATGATCTGTTGGTGGCATTGCGGAAAGCAGGTCCCGATACGCCGGTCAGCGGGGTCATGATTACCGGGCTCCCGACGCTGGTGCCGCACATGAGTCTCGAGCACGCGTTTTCGAAAATCAGGGAAGCGAACGTCTCGGCCTTGCCAGTGGTGGACATCGGCGGCCAATTGATTGGTCTGTTCACGACAGAAAATGTCAGTGAATTGATCATGGTCCAAAGCGCGCTCGCCAAAAAAGCGCGTCGCTTCAAAGGGTAGGCGCGTGGTCCTACCGGTTTTTGGCGACGGAGACGCCACTCAGGTTTTCAAACACCTTCACGACGGCGGCATCATCTTGGGCTCCCAGGCCGGAGGCGGCTGCCGCGAGAAAGAGCTGATGCGCAATTGCTGCCATCGGCAGAGGGAACCGGAGTTCGTGAGCGACGTCGAGGACGATCCCGAGATCTTTGACAAATATGTTCACGGCGCTCAGCGGAGTGAAGTCTCCTTGCAACATGTGCGGAACACGATTGTTAAACATCCACGAAGAGCCGGCGCTGTGCGAAATCACGTCAAAAAGAACCTGCGGATCCGCACCGGCACGGGTACCAAAGGCCATTGCTTCGGCCGCCAGTGCGATATGAGAGCCGGCCAGCAACTGGTTCACCGTTTTGACGATCGAACCGAGGCCGGGTTCCGTGCCAATCCGATAAATTTTCGCGGCCATCGCCTGCAGAACCGGTTCCCCGATTTCGAATGCTTCATCGCTACCGGAAGCCATAATCGACAGTCCGCCTGATTCGGCGCCGATCACCCCGCCACTCACCGGGGCGTCAATGAAGAGGTGGCCTGATTCGCCGAGGCGCTTCCCCAGGTCACGACTAAACGCGGGAGAAACAGTGCTCGTAGCGATGACGACCGACTTAGGGCGGAGATTCTTCATTGCCCCATTCCCGCCGAATAGAACTGATTCGATTTGTTCGGCGTTGACGACCATGGCAACAAAGACGTCAGCGTCGGTCGCAGCGGCCGCCGGCGAATCGCACCATTCACCGCCTGCGGCGGTCCACCGCTCTTTGACCTCCGCTCGAGCATCAAGTGCGGCAACGTGAAATCCTTTTTTCAGCAACTGAGTCGCCATCCCCATCCCCATGGCGCCAAGCCCAACGAATCCAACTTTTTTTGCTTTAGGCATAAGACGTTTTAGGAAGCCAACCCAGACCTTCTTCGGTTCGTCCTTTCGGACGATATTCGCACCCGATCCATCCGTCGTAATGAAGTGCGTCGACCAGATTGAACAGATACGGAAAATTCACTTCGCCTAGGTCCGGTTCGGCTCGGTCCGGAACTCCAGCCAGTTGGAAGTGCCCAATTTTCGGAAAAAATTTCTCCGTTCGACGCGCTAAATCGCCACCCATGATCTGAGCGTGATACCAATCGAATTGAATTTTAAGTGCAGGATGGGAGAGTTCCTGGAGGATGCCATCCGCCTGTTCGACGGTGGTAAGAAAGTATCCTGGGAAATCCCTGGTATTGATCGGCTCGATCAAGATAGAAAGACCGGCGTTTCCGACCTTTTGCAACGCGTATTCAAGGTTAGTCAAAAACGTTCGGTGCGCCTCGGTTTGGTCCCAATCCCTGGTGATGCCTGACATGACATGGATTCGCGGGCAATCGAGAGCTTCCGCGTAGTCCAGCGCCTTGCCAAACGCCTCTCGAAAGTCTTTTTCTCGTCCTGGTAGCGCTGCCAGGCCCCGTTCGCCGGCACTAAAATTACCCGGAGGCGCGTTGATCAGGACCAACTCCTGGCCGTTCGATCGAAGCGCCGAGCGGATGTCCGACGCCGGTTGATCGTACGGAAACAAGATTTCGATCGCCGTGAACCCGGCACTCGCGGCCGGAGCAAAACGATCTAAGAGCGGCTTTTCCTGAAAGAGCCAGGAAAGGTTGGCATTGAATCTAGGCATTGTGCAGTTGTCGGTCGTCCGTTGGTAGTGGTGAGAGCCAATGCGGCTCGGACGGTACGTTAGCGTACCGTCTCCTGAATCCCTTGGGTTTGGTTACGATTCCCACTGTGCGCCAAATGTCTCGCATAGCTCTTGTATCTGTGACTCGTCCAGCGTTCGGATTTTTTGGTTGTGCAGGAGAAGCATTAGTTTGGATGTTTCCTCGAGCTCTTCCATGGCGTACATCGCGGCATCCAGGTCGTTGCCCGAAACTACCGGTCCATGGTTGGCTAGAAGGACAGCGGCATGTTTGTCCGCGTGCTTTGCGATCTCGTTCGCCAGAGCTTTGTCGCCAGGCCGAAAATAAGGAATGAGAGGCAGTGTTCCAACCCGCATGACGAAATAGGGTGTGATTGGCGGGATGCAACTTGCCGGGTTAAGTCCATCCAGGCAGGAAATTGCGGCGGCGTAACTGCTGTGGAGATGGACGATTGCGCCGCTCTGCCGACGTTTCTGGTACATCGCCAGATGGAGGAAGTATTCCTTGCTGGGCTTGGCCCCGGAGATAAGGCTTCCGTCCCAATTCAACTTCGAGAGATCAGCCGGATCCAGCTCTCCCAGACATGAATTTGTAGGAGTCAGCAACCACCCATCTTCCAGGCGAGCGCTAATGTTGCCGCTGCTCCCGGGGCTCAATCCACGCCTGTACAGGCTGCGTCCGACCTGGACGATGCGTTCTCGAAGTTTTAGTTCGACGCTCATTTCGGCGGCCCAAGATGTCGCCAGGCGTTCACAAAAAACTCTTCAGATCCGAAGTTTCCTGATTTCAGGGCGAGAGAAATCTCTCGGCTTCGACCAGAAGCCAGGGTCCAGGGCACACCCGGATCGATTTCCGGCCCGATGCGCAAGAGATCCAGAGCAAGCTTCGTGACAACCGCTCCGGAAGTTTCGCCACCAGCGACGATCAATTGTAAAATATCGTCATCGACAAAATTCACGGCGATCGCTGCGAGAAATCTCTCGCACAGATCTCCAGCGCGATCGACGCCCAAGGTTTTCTGGTTCGACGCTATTTCGTCCGGAGATCCACTAGTGTAGACGAGCAAAGGATTCGGATCTGAGCGATGCTGTTTTGCCCAGTTCAGCACTCTATCAAGCGTGATCTCGAATTGGGCGGCGAGCTCCTCTGGTGCGACCCTGAAGTGGGGGTAAATTTTCTTTGCCACTTCAATCTGCTTGAGAGTCATGCGTGAACAACTTCCGGCCAGGATCGCTCTCCTGCCAGATGGCGTGATCGATTTGGCGGCCCGTCCCGGTAGCAAGCCGAAGTTTTTGCCCAATCCCAGGGCTAGACCGGAACCACCGGTAACCAACTTTAAGTCTTTTGCCGCTTCGGCCAAAACAACCAGATCTTCGTTCGAAGTCGCGTCCGTGATGGCCACCGTCGCAGATTGAGTGGCGAGCGTGGCAAACGCCTGCGAAACCGCTTGCTCGCCTTGCCGAACCAAATCGAGGCGGATTAAATCGACCGCTAAACTCGTCTGGGCTGCCAAAACCCGAACGATGTTCGGATCCGTCATTGGGGTGAGCGGATGATGCTGCATGCCGCTCTCGTTCAAGAGTTGGTCGTGAACGAAAAGATGGCCGCGATAGACGGTCCGCCCGTTGTCCGGAAACGCCGGACAGGCGATTGTCAGGGAGGTGCCGAGTTCCCGCATGAGGACCTCGGTGACCGGGCCGATATTTCCCCGAGGTGTCGAGTCGAACGTCGAACAATACTTGAAATAGAACTGACGGCAGCCGATGGATTCCAACCAAAGGAGTGCCTCTTTGGATTCGCGTACGGCTTGCTCAACGGGAGAGGTACGCGTCTTGAGTGCGACGACGACGGCATCGATTTTTTCCAACTGCGCAACTGTTTTGGGAATACCGATCGTTTGAACGGTTCGAAAACCGCTTTTCACCAGATTGTTGGCCAAATCGGTTCCGCCGGTGAAATCATCTGCGATGCAGCCTAAAAAAGGCATGGGCTTGTTTTGGGTGACAATGATCACCTTAACCGCCAATGTCCTTTCTTGAAAAGGTTCTCGTGCAGATTTCTTTCAATTTCTCTTTGTCGTTGAAAAAGAGGCAAACGGGACTGGCATTTCGCGATGGTCCTTCGAGAGGGTTACCAATTGCTTGGAGATGGCAAGGCCTAAGCCGGTGCCACCGTATTTGCGGGTCGTGGAACCATCGGCCTGGCTAAAAGCTTGAAAAAAGGCGCTCCTGGGCCTCGAGCGGAATGCCAATGCCAATGCCGCTGTCTTTCACCTCGAATTAACCTTTGCCTGGGTCTCGGTTTCACTCTCTTTGGAAACCCGAACAACCACCTCTCCTTAGGATTCGCGGGGACCGAGCTTTGCCCGCCCCTGCTCGACGGAAACCGGTTTGTTGGGGTCGCCCACCCATGTGACCGTCCGGATCACCTCCGGGCGAAACCAAAGCGCATAGCAGCCGTGTTCAGGCAGGATCTGTACAGCCAGCAAACCGCTGGCTATCGACTTCCATTCGCGAGCTGGCGAGTAAAGCAGAGGCAGCGTGTGCGTCGCAAACAGAGGTTCGCACGAGTTTGCGAGGAGCCAGTCCCGGAGTTTCATGAGGACCGCGCTACTCGGAACGCTGTGCCTCTCCACCAATTCGCGCTCTGGTCATTCCGAATTCCGCCATGTCCACACCGTCGTTCCAGAACATCCACTTCATGCTGTTCAAGTTTGCCCAGCGAGCCGCGAGGCGTTCCTGGAAATCATCCCCATAGGGGAGATACAGGAATTCTTTTTCGATTCGCGCGATCCGTCGCGCAACATGGATTCTTCTTAGTCTCTTTGTAGGCGATATCGCTGAGCGTATTCGAGAAATACTCCAGCGGTTCTTTTGTATATCTCAAATCCATTGAGCGCAGATAGCACGGATGGATGGGACCGGGGTACGGGGCGCACGCCGGGAGGTCACCGAGGACGAACGATCTAGAATCGTTTATAGGTGCGTTGCTCAGTTCGCCGTTGATTGGCGCACAGAGCGCGTGCGGCGAACGGACGGAATCGTTAACTAACTCGCCTGCTCCCGAAGGTCAGCGTTATGGCGACGCGGGGTACGCGCTCATGCATTTGATAAACATGGCTTTGAAGCGGCTCACATCTATTGCGTCTACCACGCGAACCTTACATTTATTGGTGTGCGGGACGTGTTGATCGTCCCACCAGGCATGGACACGACCATAGTCCATGTTGTGGTCGATATCCACATCGAGGTAGATGTCCTCGGATTTCGTTATGACCAGCGGATCGATGAGTACTGCTGCCGCCAATTCGTCCCATAACGGGAAGTTATTATTATCGTCGAGGTCTACTTGCGAATATTCGAGCACGTATTTTGCAATTGGCGAGTTTGTCGCCCTGAGTTTCTTTACCACTTCCTCACTTAGGATGGCTTGCGCTTTTGTGTTCGGGCTCGACGTCACCTCGCCTACCGAGGTGATACTGGGCCACGGAGCAGTGAGGACAATATGAGCGGCCTCTGGGTCGAAGCGGATGTTAAAATCAGGCGGTTGAAGGTTCACCAGAGCGCCCATGAATACCAGTTCCTTGACGAGTTTTGGGAATTCAGGGTCCAGACGTAAAGTAATAGCTAGGTTCGTGAGCGGGCCACCGGCGAAGATTGATACCTCGTGGGGGTGAGCGTGCACCTGCTGGATCATAAAGATAGGTGCGAAACTGTCTGCTGGCCGGCCCGCTGGCATGCCTTCCGGGAGCAACGGGATCTTATCAGGAGCCATCCGAGAATTAAATGCCCCCTTATATCCGACCGATCCATACAGCATTTCCCAGGCCTCGGTTTCCTCCTGGCTATTTACCAGGGGGAGGACCGCCCCGGGAACGACGGGTATATCTTTGAATCCGGCGATTTCGAGCAACTTTAATGTATGGGCGACTTCTTCGTCTCTCCACCCATCGCCAGTCACGACGGTAAAGCCAAGCACCTTGACCTCGGAACTTTCCAAAAACATCAACGCAGCTCGTAGATTCGAGAGGGTGTTCGGAGGGCCATTAAAGTCGTTGTCCACAATGACCAGTTGCGGTTCGGCTGCGCGGGCGAGGGAGAACAGAAACAAGCTCGCTAGAAGATAGACGTACGACTGGATGGTATTTGAATTTCGCATAGGATCTAAACTTCGACGCTGCCCTAAAGCACCAATGAAATCTCATTAACGAGCGACTTCAGCGTCGGTCGAGTGCCAGAAGGTTGAATACTTTGTGATTTCGGATCACGAAATTCATACCGGGAATCGTCTTTCCGCGTGCTCCAATACTGCATGCGCATGAGCGCCGCCGGCGGGGGTGTTGACGTCCGACAGACCGTAGCTTGCCGTTGCACCTAAGCTTCTTTCGGCTGGTTCATTGCAGTCTTGAAAGTCAAAACTGTGGGCATTTTAGGCTGTCTTGCCGGATTCCCGATTGAACGTCAAGCGTGAGATTAGCAAAAGGAAACGTGTCAGCCGGGCAGCAGCAAGGCGATTCGCAAAGGGTGTTCATCCCCATAGGGGAGATACAGGAATTCCTTTTCGATTCGCGCGATCCGTCGCGCAACATGGAACCAATCCAGACGATGCTCCTTTAAGTGGCGCCGACGATGGCAGCGGGGACACGGCCGCACACCTTCGCAGTACCGTTGTAGTTGTTCGCTGACCACAATCTTTTCAGGGCATGCAAAGCCGGAGGCTTCGCTTACTGTTGGATGCATGGTACTACAGGAAACGATCCGCACCGAACGGCTGATCCTGAGGCCGTTTGCACTCACGGACGCCCCGGAGGTCAAGGCGCTCGCCAAAGATCGGAGGATTTACGAGACGACCCTGTGTGTCCCCTATGCGTACGAAGATGGGATCGCGGAGTCCTGGATTTCGACGCACCAAAGATGTTTCTACGAAGGGCTCGGCGTTGTCTTCGCGATTTGTCTGCCAAGCGGTCCATTGCTCGGGGCTGTGTCGTTGAGCAGGGATGGTCTGTTCAATCGCGCAGAGCTCGGTTATTGGATCGGAATAAGGTATTGGAATCGCGGTTATTGTACTGAGGCGGCAAAAACCATCGTCGAATACGGCTTTGGAGTTCTCACCTATCACAAAATTTCCGCGAGGCATTTTATCGGGAATCATGCATCAAGGCGAGTGTTGGAAAAAGTCGGGATGACTCGCGAAGGAGTTCTCCAGGACGACGTGATGACAGATGGAAGATATATCACGGTGGAACTCTACGGAATGGTGAATCCAAGCCGGTGATCAGTTGGGCGTCTCCGAGGATGGTTCACGCACGCGGTGTTTCGGGTGCGAACCCGTGGCGGAGAGTGTTTTCCGTGACAACGCGCGGAAACATAAAATTGAGTAAGTAGTCTGTCCCACCGGCTTTCGTTCCTCCCCCGGACATTTTAAATCCGCCAAAGGGATGGCGCCCGACAATTGCCCCTGTGATAGAGCGATTAATGTAGAGATTTCCGACCAGAAATTCCGAGCGCACGCGTTCGATGTTTTGCGGGCTGCGCGAGTAAATACCCCCTGTGAGAGCGAACGGCGTGTTATTGGCAATGTGGATGGCCGCCGGAAGATCTTTCGCAGTGAGCACGGCGAGAACCGGCCCAAAGATTTCTTCCTGCGCCAAACGCGCGGCCGGATTGACGGCGGTAAAGATCGCTGGCGCAATGTAATATCCTTCCAGTCCGGCCGGCAATTGAACCTGTAACTCGAGATGATGTTCGCGCTTGGCCAGTTCGATGTACCCCTGAACCTTCTCCAAGGAGTGGTGATCGATCACGGGACCGATGTCGGTATTTGGGTGTTCGGGCAGCCCGATCTTGAGCGCTGCGACTGCCTCCGTTAAGCGCGGAATCAACCGTTTGTGGACATCGCCCACCGTAATCAGCCGCGATAGTGCCGAGCATTTTTGACCCTGGAAACTAAAAGTCGACTCGATAATACCGAGGACAGCTTCATCGAGATCGGCGTCGGTATCGATGATCATGGCGTTTTTCCCGCCCATTTCGCAGATCACCTTTCTCAAGTTCCGTTGCTGCCGGTGAGTGACGGCGGCCGTGCCCCAGATGAGGGTTCCGACTTCGCGTGACCCGGTGAACGCAATCAGGTCGACGTCCGGATGAGCGACCAGGAGTGACCCAACAATTTCGCCAGTTCCACAAACCAGATTGGCCACGCCGTCGGGCAATCCAGCTTCCCGGAGAAGATTCATGAAGATTGCGCCGACGACAGAAGACTGTTCAGCGGGCTTGATAACGACGGTATTTCCCGTGACGAGAGCGGCAACCGTCATTCCGCAGAGAATGGCAAGGGGAAAATTCCAAGGAGCGATGATGGCGGCGACCCCACGCGGCACATAATTTTCGATGCTGACTTCCCCGGGAACATCTTGAGTCAAGCGGCCGATGCCAAGGCGGCGCATCTCTTGAGCATAGAACGTGCAGAAATCAATCGCTTCCACGACATCGGCGTCGGCCTCCGACCACGTTTTGCCCACCTCAAAGACCTCCCATGCGGCAAGTTCATAACGCGCCGCCCGCAGCTTGTCAGCAACCCGTTCAAGCAATTTGCTCCGGGATTCGGCGGAGGTTCTGCTCCAATTGGAAAAGGCGTTCCTGGCGGCAGCCACGGCACGCGCGACATCTTCGGTAGAACCGAGGGTGACATGCCCTATCACCTGTCCCGGTTGAGCCGGATTGATCGACGCCAGTTGTCTCGTTCCAATGAATTCCTTGCCGGCGATCAGCAGCGGATACGCCTGTCCCAACTTTCCGCGGACCACATCGAGGGCTCGGCCCATTCTGTTTCGTGCGGAGGCGACAGCAAAATCGGAAGGCGGTTCATTCTGGAAGTGAGGCTCCTTTTGCAGCGGAGCGCCTTCAACTTTCACGGGAGACTCACCGTCCGCGGATTCGAAGCTTTTCGGTGTGCCCTCCTTATTACCTGGAATCTGCAGAACCGGGTCGGTCAACAACTCATTGATTGATCTGTTTCCGCTGAACCTCGCCCTTAAAAATCCTTCATTGGAAGTATTCTCGAGCAGTCGTCGGACCAGATAAGCCATTCCCGGAACGAGTTCTCCGACCGGGCAATACTCGCGGACCCGATACCCGAGTTTGACAAGGGCGCGCCTGATCGGAGTTGCCATTCCGTACAGCATTTGCAATTCAAATTCGCCGGGAAGAACGCCAAGTTTACGCGCATACGTCACTGCGTGGGCAATAGTGCGCACATTGTGCGACGCAAAAGCCGGGTAAACGATCGTGCGATTCTCCAGCAGCAGCCTGGTAATCCGCTCATAGTTCGCGTCGGTCTCCGATTTCGACAGGTAGACCGGAACTCCCCAGGCCTTTTGTGCGGCGACCACTTTCTCAAAATCCCAATAGGCGCCTTTGACCAGCCGGATCGTGAATTGGCGGCCGTCGCGGCGACCCCAATTCAACATTTTTTCTGTGTCGGCGTAGGAGTCACGCAAATAGGCCTGAATGACGAAGCCGTGGTGAGGCGACTTTGGCAGGTCCGGTTCACTCGAAAGCTTCTTAAAAAGATCCAGGGTGAGTTCTTTCAACCCGTAATGTTCCATGTCGAGGTTGATCGACGCACCCAGTTGGCCTGCGCGAGTTGCGATGCGCTTCAGGCGCTTCATGATGGTTTCGATACTGGCCTGGGGATCGGACGCTTGAACCCGGGCGCACAGAGCGGAAATTTTGACAGAGACGTTGACAAAAGGCGGTTCACCCCCGGTCAGCGGACCCTCCACTTGCCAAGAGCGCGTGCCTTCGGCCAGGAAATCAAGAAGGTCAGTGTATTTGGCCGCAAATTCATCCGCTTCCCGCTCGCTTACGACCGCTTCACCCAGGATATCCACGGTGAAACGAGCGCCTGCTCCCCAGAGTCGCCGAAGGTTGGGAAACGCGGATTTTCCGTCCCGGCCGCAGATGAAAATACTCGCCATCGCCAGCACATTTTGACGGATCAGATGTGCGGGCATCGCTGGAAGCAACCGGCCGAAGGCGAGAGCGCCGCGGAGAACGCCGGACGCCGGCGTCTTAACGCTGCTTAAATATTCCGCCATATGTTTCACGACGTCGCCCGACGAAGTCAGCGTCGGCAGGACATCGACGAATCTGAACATCTGGGTCTTGAACACTGGGTCCCGCATCGCCCAATCCATCAGGCGCCCATAGAAATCCTTGCCTCCGAAGAGGCTGGGAGCGCCCTGGTCTTTGTCGATAAGATCAAAGATTTCCCGGCCCAGTTGCTCAATTTCCGGTTGAATCGTCATTACTCGGAAGAAGGAGCCAACGGTTCAAGGAGTCAAGGATTCAAGGAGCCAAGGAGTCAGGAGCACCCCACGGGCAGGGCGGGCGCTCGGTGGACCTCGCTGTTGCTGAGAAGTCAGGAGCCAGGAACCCCACACAGAAGCACCCACGGGCCGAGCGCGCGTGAAGAGAAAATGTGCTCGGCGG
>DATHPZ010000007.1:0-7203 GCA_035483355.1 Chthoniobacterales bacterium
CAATGAATATTGAGAGAGCAAGAGGTGTTGGCCATGGCCGATTATATTCTGGCATTTCGAATACTAAAACATTGCTTTACTAGGTGTTTATTACTTGCGTCTGATCTAAGCTGAGATCGGTTCAATCGTCCCGCTGGGACGAAGCTATTTTCCTCATGATTCCAGGCACTTCGTGCCTGGCTACTATCGTGCTGTCCCTCCGGGACAAAGCCATTCGCCCATTGAGGCGCCTCGCAATTATCTTAGCACTTATGCGGGTAAACCCTTGGCTAAGCTATCTTGGCCCTTTGGCCGTAAACGGGCGCTAAACAACTGACACTGACACTGACACTGACACTGACACTGACACTGCCCCTTATTCCAGTTGCAACGATTGCAATTCGGCGAAGACGTAACCGATGAAAATATCAGCCTCGAAGCGCAAGGGGATTCGTTTGTCGTCATCCGAGAGCCAGCCGCGGCCGCTCTTAAACAATTTGTGGTCTTTCAATTGCATCTTTTTGTCGATGCGTTTGAGCTTGAGATCGAGTTTGATAGCGTTTTGTTTTTGCCCGTCAATTTTGATGGTATCCCGGCCGATGACCTTTACCGTCGCGAGATAGGGAGCGTTCGAGGCCCAGACGACAATCGATTCAGAGTCGCCGTCCGCTAGTGGCTGGCTCCTGACCCAAAGCAGCGCAGTGGTCATATCGAAGACCGGACTGAACTTGAAAACATTTGGCTTTGGTGGATGGTCGCTGGGGATTTTTTCCCGAAGTCCGGTCACCTCATCCGGCTTGAAATCGACGTTCGTCTTCACTGTCTCCTGGCGGTATTTTTCCTCTTGGAAGAAATGGATCGGCCTTAGGGTGCTTTTGTTTTCCGTGGCCTGATGATAGATATCGAGGCGAAAGAGAGTGCGTGGAAATCCTGAAGTCGCACCGGAGGCGTCAACCTCGAAGGTGTTCCGGGTCGGGGAGAAAAAGTGGATTTCGGCAGTAGCGGCCTGGATGCCACTCCAACCGAATCGATAGGCCAGACGCATGGAAGGAGGAGCCGTAAAGTTGCCGGGACCTTTGTCTGAAGTCAGCGAGCCGATCCAGTCCGGGCTTTCGGCCGCACAAACGGTGTGCTGGGCCACCAGGAGCACGATGGCAAAAATCAACTTCAGTATTCCGCCTATTTTTATGGCACCAAAACACCTGCTATTCCGGGGACAGGCCACTATGGAATGACGCGCTCGCTCTTTCGGGAAAGTATCCATCCTAAGTTGCCCGTGCTGGCACGGCAAAACGTCCAATCGCCTCGTTCGGAAAGCAACTGGACTTCATCTCCTATCTGCAGGCTTTCAACCGAACGCGCGCTGACGGCCGGCCCATATTTAAGATCAGTCGCGGAATCGACGATCAGTGCTCGATTGGCATCTTTTGCTCCCGAACCGATCCAGACCGAAGCGGCTGCGCTGCATAAAAAGATGAATCCGGCGACGATGCAGAGCCTGCGCCAGAACGCGTTGAAGCGGTCATGCTTGCGCCAGGCGGGAAAAAGAGAAAATGCGAATATCCAAAAAGCGATCGATGCGCCCAGTGGAAAATAGTCAGCGTACGCCCCCACCCGATCGCGGAACGTTGGCTGCTCATCATTCCCAACGATCTGGAGAACAGCGCGCAAGTTAGATCCGGCTTCATCCAGTCCCGGATTCAGGAGGAGTGCGCGTTGGTAATTGAGAATCGCCCTTCCTTGATCGCCCAACTTAAACCAGACGTTGCCGAGATTGTAGAAGAGGTCGGCACTGTATTGACCGGCATGGACCAATTGGAGGTAATCAACTTTGGCTTCTTCGTATTTGCCGCTCTGATACGCCTCGTTTGCAGTCTCCCAGGTCGTTCCGCCCAATGTCAGGGGAATGGACAATGCGAAGTACGCGATGGCGACGAAGAAATACCTGATCCAGCTCATGCCGTGGATTTCCAGCGATTCAGGATGGTCTTGATTTTCGATCTTTCGTCCTCGGTCAGCGACTCGGAACCAATATGTCCGTAAACTGTGGCCTCTCTGACGTCGAGAAGCGCGCGTACCTCGCTGCGCAAATCCTCCGGAAGCGCCGATGCGCTGATCGCCTCATCGAGGGATCGAAGCCCGTTGGTCTTCCCGCGGGTTCGTTCGCCGGAATTCAGTTCCAGGAGTCGGACTGCAGCCTGCAAAACATCCGGACGATTGCTGGATGCGTCAATTTTCTTCCACAACAAACGCTTTTCACGATTCAGTAAGCGGTGTGGCTGAGTGGCGATCCTGGCGTTTCGGACTAAGAGCCCAAGGCCGAGCAACAAAAGACCGCTCGCCGGAATCGCTTGACCTATCCAAAAGGACGATTGCTCAACCAAGGGAAGGAAGGAGGCAGGCACCGGCAAACGGGTTCGAATATCGAGCACGTCTGGTGTGGGAGGCGCCTTGGTTTTCGGGGCGGGAGATGAGCCCGACGCAGCAGGAGACGCCGCCATTACGGGCAGTTGGTCTCCTTCGATCTCAATATTGATCGGCGACGATTTCAGAGTGACGTATTTCTCCGCGTTCGGATCGAAGTAGGAAAATTCGACCGTTGGCAGTCTGTTTAACTGTTTGGCGGCGACGAGCGGAAAATTGAAGGTCTTTACGGCGCTCAGCCCTAGATCATCCAATGTTTGGATTTCTTCCGATGGTTGGTAGGCACGCCATCCCTCGGTATTGATCAGCGCAGGCTGCTCGATGCGATCAAAATTGCCAAGTCCCTTGATTTCAACCTTCATGCTGATCGGGTCTCCGGTCCGCGCTTTGGTTGGCTGTGCCGAAGTTGCCAGAGTGAAGTCACCCACCGCTCCGGAAAAGGTTGCGGGCCGATCCGCGGTCGGGAGCGGCTTGATATCGATCGAGGCGCCGTTCGTTTTGACGTCAACGACCTGTTGCTGGAAAGCTTCTGTCGGATCGATGAACCCGGGTGCGTTTCTCATTCCGAATGGGCTGGAAACCAAAAAGCTTTGCGTGGCCGACTGCAAATCCAGCCTGCCTGGTTTAACACCGGTCAATCCCGTTTTATAGACCACCACGTGATACACCCGGCCATTCGATTCAAGCTGTTTTTCGGTCGGTTCCGAGTATTTCCTGGTCACGAAACCCTCTCCATCGATGAGCGGGTACTGGCCCTGTGGATAGGGCTGATACTGCATTCGTTGACTGAAATAAAAACGCAGTTCGATCGGGATTACTTCCCCTACGTAGGCCGATTCCTTTGGGATAACGAGTTCGGCAAAATAAGGCTTATCCGAATTCGTCGACTGGTCGGCGTTGTTGCTGTTCTCATGATTAACCTTGAGCGTTAAATTTGACGTCCGATAGACCTTGCCTGCTGCTGACACCTCGATCGAGGGGATTTCAAACACTCCTTCCTTCGTCGGTGTCACAATATAAGTAAAGGTGGTGATACTGGAGGCCTGAAGGTTGAGAATCTGGGTTCGGGTTGAGGTGCCCGCAAAATTAATCGACAACCCGGTCGCGGAGACTGTGGGCGGATGCGTGATCCGCGCGTTTTCGATTTTGATTTCCAGCTGGACTGGATGATCCACCTCTGTGACCGACTCGGATAGCGAGGCGGATATCGAGGGCTCGGCAGCTGCGAGGGTCCCCACCCAGAGCACCAAGGTTAGAACGCCGATTAATTTTTTCATGTCACCAGTCGCGAAGAACACCGCGCTCGGCCTTGCGGTGCATAAGATCGATCCGGTCACTTTCGTCTTTCAACGAATCGAGCAGCCCGCGGGCTTCCTCTTCTGTCATCATGCCTGGTTTGGATTCGGCAGGTTGCTGCATTTGCTTTTTCTGTTCGTCCGAGGGAGTGATCTCCCGGAGTTGACCATCCTTTTTCGGGTTTGGCGTGGGCTCGTTCTGCGGTTGATCATCATCGCCGCTTTCATTCGGTTCGGAAGGACTCTCTTGTTGATCTCCGGGTGATTGCTGATCGTCGGGTTGGGTTTCTCCAGAGCCAGGGTCCGATTGTTGATCCGGCTTTTGACCCATTTGGCCCTGTTGCTGTTTATTGTGATTCCGTTGTTTACGCCGTGCTTGTGATTGGCGCTGCTGTGTTCGCTGCCTTAACTGGTTTTCCTCTTTCTCCTTCTCCGCATCCTTGATTCGCTCTTCGAGAAGTCTCAGGTTTTTTTTCGCCTGCTCGTCTTCCGGATTCCGATCGAGTGCCTGATGGTATTGGTAACGGGCATCGTAGTAATTCGATAATTGCTGTTCGAGATCCTGGGCATGGTTGCCCTCCATGAAGAGGGTATTGCCTGCGTTGTAATAAGCTCTTTCTTGAAGAGTCGGGTCGCGACTTACCATAGCCTTGGAGTACGCTTCAAAAGCTTCGTCATATTTTTGTAAACGATAGGCCGCGTCCCCGAGATTGAAGTTAATCCTGGGAGAGTCGGGGTCATGTTTTAGTTCTTCGCGAAAATTTTCCAGGGCACCATCAAAATCTCCCTGATTGTAACGATCGAGCCCGGAATTAGCGCGCGCATTCAAAATCAGGGCCAGCGTTGCAGCCGCGACAGCGCTTTTGACCAAGGGCCGCCGCCCGTAGGCCTCTTTCCGCCGATCACTCAGCACTGCGGAAAAGAGGAGCAGCAACAACGCGAATGCCAGCGGCCAGCGGTATCGTTCGACAGGGATACGCGTGGAGCGCTGGTCAATTTTTCCCTCACTGAGTTTGCGAAGCCCGGCACTGATCAATTGCGACGTCGATCCATTTTCCAGATGAACATAGAACCCCCCGGTTTGTTCCGCGATCTCTCTCAGACGGTTTTCATCCAAACGGGATCGAACGGTCTGCCCATTGCGATCCTGGAGAAACTCCTGATGATCAGGGTCAACCGGAACTAATGAACCTTCCTTGGTACCGATCCCAACGGTGAAAATGCGAATGCCGTAAGAGGCAGCTTTCTTGGCGGCCGCGACCGCGTCTTCCTCAAGATCCTCGCCGTCGGTGAGCAAGACCATCGCACGAAAAAAGCCTTCGGACTTACCGAGCGCCAGTTCCGCGGAATGGATCGCCGAGGTGATATCGGTTCCCCCGCGTTCGACTGTTTTGGTGTCAAGTTGGATGATTGCGTCGAGAACTGTCTGATAGTCGACGGTCAACGGAGCCTCGACCTGTGCCGACCCGGCGAAAGCGATCAAACCAAACCGGTCACCCCTCATGGCGTCCAGAATATCTTGCGCGGCGAGTTTTGCTCGCGCCAACCGGTTGGGAGCGCAATCTGTCGAGAGCATGCTCTTGGAGGTGTCGATGGCCAGGACGATATCGCGACCGTGTTGTTCGAAATTCTGTTCGACGTATCCGAACTGCGGCCGGGCGAGGGCTAGGACCAACGCAACCAACGCGCCCAGAAAGAGAAGCCGCTTGATCAGTTTGCGAGATTGGGCAACAGGATCGGTGAGTTCGGGCAGCAACCGAGCGGCGACCAGTTGTTCGAGACGCTGGTGGCGTCGGCGATCATTGTAAATGATAAGTGCAGCCAAGAATGGCAGCACCAGCAAAGCCCACAATAAACCTGGTTCACCGAACGTCACGGCACCTTACTCCAGACTGTCTCGCTCAGGACGAAAGTGGCCCCCAGGAAGCAAAGACCGGCCCCCAGGAAACAGGCGAAAACATCCTCGTAGCTCTGATACTTTAGCACTTGGAAGGCCGTTTTTTCGAACCGGTCAATTTGATCGAAGATTTCTGTCATCGTTTTGGTATCGGCGGCTCGGAAGAAAACTCCGTTCCCGATCCGAGCGATCTCCTTGCAGGTGTCTTCTTTGAACGGCATATATTCCTGCGAGTAGTAGGTGTTCCCAAAACCGTCGGAGTGCGGGAAGGGGACCAAACCGTTGGTGCCTGCGCCAATGGTGTAAATTTTAATACCGATCGCCGCGGCAGCTTCGGCTGCCGTCAAAGGTGGGATCTTGCCGGCGTTATTGTCGCCGTCGGTGAGCAGAACGATGACCCGGCTTTTTGCGCGCTTGTCACGAAGCCGATTCGCCGCCGTGGCCAGAGCGGACCCGATCGCGGTGCCATCTTCGACAAGGCTGGACCCAATGGCCGTCTGATCACCCATTCGACGAATATTAAGGCGGGCGAGGTTTTCGACCAGCCAGGTGTGATCAAGCGTGAGGGGGCTGACCAGATAGGCGCGACCCGAGAAGGCAATAACCCCGATGCGGTCATCCGGACGGCCGCTGATAAATTTCTCGGTTACCTGTTTCACCACTTCGAGCCGGCTGGCTCGCTGGGAGCCAATGGAGTAATCTTCGGACAGCATCGATAACGAAACATCGAGTAGAATCATGATATCGATGCCGCTTGCCCGCGTCCGACTGGTGGCGGTCCCAAACTGCGGACGTGCCAGAGCGGTGATCAAACAGACGCAGCCGAGGTAATAGAGTGCATTCTGGACGGCCTTCCTCCAGGACTGTCGAAAAGTGGTGGCTCTTTCGAAAATGCGCGCGGCGGCGAATCGAATCACAGGGGGTCTACGGAAGCGCCTGCCAATGAGCCAGAACAGGAAAGGAAGAGCCGCCAACAACAGAAACCAGGGTTGTTCGAATCGGAAGTAGGTATTCACTTTGCTTCCTCTACGAAGGCGGAGGCCTGATCGAACAGGGCCTCGCTTTCTGCTTGCCCGGCGTCAACTCGCGCGAATTTGATCGCATCACAAGTAACCAGAAAATGACGCAATTTCTCCTGGTGCGCTAGGTCAAAGTAGGAAGTTTGTGAAGCCTCATTCAAGAACTCGATCGTGGTCTGCCGGACGGCTCTGATGCCGAATTGTTGCTCGATAAAGCTTCTGAGAATATCGGAAACTTCAACGCTGAAATCGTAGGTGCTATCCGCCGATATTCGCGCTCTCGCTTTTTCCAGGCGTCTTCTGGCCAGTTCTTTCGGGAGCGGTGGCCGGCCAATGACTGGTTTCGGATTGGGCCAAAGAAAGTAGGCCAGCGTCGCGAGGACGAGCAGGATCGCCAAAAGGACGACCACCCAGAGAGCTGGAGGAGCGGAGATCGGCGCGCGAATATCCTCGATTTCGTCCGGCGCCTTCGCCGCGGCTTGTGCTAGAAAGAGCCAGATCATTGACGTCTGAGCCGGTTTTCTCTTCGGATGAAGAACGCGCGAAGCACGGGAAAATAATCTTGATTGGTGCGAAGCGGGACGGAATC
>DATHPZ010000008.1:0-16165 GCA_035483355.1 Chthoniobacterales bacterium
GGAAAGCTCGAAAACCTGCCTGACTTCCGCATGGCCGACCACACTTTCCCGGACTTCCGGATCCAGCATTCCGACCATCGCCTCTTTCACTTGGTCGATGAGTTCGTAAATGATGCTGTAGAGCTTGATCTGAATGCCTTCTCGCTTCGCCGCAGAAGCAGCCTGGTTCTCTACTTTGACGTTGAAGCCGACGATCACCGCGTTCGACGCCGTAGCCAGCAACACGTCTGACTCGGTGATCGGCCCTACGCCGACATGGATTAGTTCGAGGTCGATTTTCTTGCTCTCGATCTGGTTCAGCGACGCGGCTAAGGCTTCCGCCGACCCCTGAACGTCGCATTTCAGAATGAGCAGCAACGACTTTCGACCATCGCCCATGCTGTCGAACAAGCTCTCGAGCGTCGCCCTTTGAGGCATTGCCAGCTTCTGATTCCGCAAATCCGCCAGGCGTTCTTCGCTGAGTGTTCTGACTGATTTCTCTGATTCCATCGCGGTTAACTCATCCCCCGCATTTGGCAGCCCCGTGAATCCCAGAACTTTTACCGGTGTCGCAGGTCCCGCTTCCTTCACGTTCTCGCCGACGTCGTTGATGAGCGATTTCACCTTGCCCCAAAAACTTCCGCAGATGAACGGTTGCCCGACTTTCAGCGTCCCCATTTGCACAATAATCGTGGCAGTTGGACCGCGCCCGGGTTCAATCTGGGCCTCGATCACCGTCGCGCGAGCTGGCGCGGTCGGGCTGGCTTTCAACTCCATGATCTCTGCCTGGAGCAGTATCATCTCGAGAAGATGCTCGATCCCGGTTCCTTTCGTGGCGGATACCGGCACGCAAATCGTCTCACCACCCCAGTCTTCCGGCGTCAAACCTTTGTCCTGTAGCTGCGTCTTGACCCGATCTATATTCGCCGAGGGCAGATCGATCTTGTTGATCGCGACAATGAGGGGAACTTTCGCTGCCCGCGCGTGATTGATCGCTTCGTTGGTCTGGGGCATGATTCCGTCGTCTGCCGCCACTACCAGTACGACGACATCGGTCACCTTTGCGCCCCGTGCCCGCATCGCGGTAAATGCTTCGTGACCGGGAGTATCGATAAACGTGACGCTTTGCCCTTTGTAGACGACGCTGTAGGCACCGATATGCTGGGTGATCCCGCCCGCCTCGCCAGCTGCCACGCGGCTCTTGCGGATAGAATCCATGAGAGAAGTTTTCCCGTGATCCACGTGCCCCATGAATGTGACAATCGGGGCCCGCGGTTTGAGCTCTTCCTTGGTCTGATTGACCGGTGGTGGCGGCTCTTCGACGACCACTTGGCGCGTATGAACGCCCGCGCCTTTCTCCCGCTTTTCGACTTCAAAAATGTAACCGTGCTTCTTACAGATTGCCGCTGCCACATCCGGTTCGATCGTATGGTTGATCGCGGCAAAAATGTTCATGTCCATCAGATCGTGGATCAGCTGAAATGGTTTCAGCCCGATTTGCTGGGCGAGCTCACGAACGATGATCGGGGGTTTGATGTGAACAATCTTTTCGTCGGTAATCGGCGCAGCGCTTTCCCCAGCGGCGACCGGAACGACTTCCGGAATGACCGGCTGGACCGGTTGAATGACAGGTTCCGGCGGCTTCGCCAAGGTCGGCGGCTTAATCTTCGAGATAGGAGGAAGCACCGACTTAATCTTGGGCTCGCTGCCGGATGACTCCGAGCGTTTCGACCGGGTGTCACCGATGAGTGAAACAGTTTCAGGTCTCGCGGGCGGTGCTTCTGGCACCGGCTCGGCCACCGGCGCTGGAGGCGGGACAAGGGCAGCCGGCTGTTTTGCTTTGCTGATCGGCGGAACAGCCGATCTCAGGGAGGTTCTGGCTTCGGTCTGCGGTTTCTTCCTGGTCGGAGAAATTAGATCCGTGGCTGGCTGCTGAGGCGTAGCGATTTTCTCGGCTGGCGGATCAGCCTTAGGCTTCGCTTTCTGGGAAGGCTCTTTTTTGCTGCTCGCGCGTGTAGCCATGAATCTGTCTCTCTAAAAATTTCATTGCTCCACCTCATTTAGATGGAAGCCATTTTTTTCTCGTATTCTCTGCGCGCGGCGTCGTGAATCTCACGAGCTCGTTCAACATCCACTTCGAGGATGCCTGCGATGTCTTCGGGATCCACTTCCAGTAGCCCTTCAATACTGTTGACCCCGGCGCGGGCAAGAGATCGAGCTGTCACTTCGTCGATCTTCAAGGTTTTCGCAAGTGTCGTAATCGCTTGCGCTATTTTTTGTTCAAACGCCTGCGTGGCGGACTCGTCCTTGGAGATATTAATCTCCCATCCAGTCAAACGCGCTGTGAGCCGTGCGTTCTGCCCGCGACGCCCAATCGCCAGAGAGAGTTGGTCCTCTTCTACTGTGATATTGATCGCGTGACGCTCCGGATCCAACGATAGAGATTTGATCTTCGCGGGCTTCAGCGCTTCCACGACAAACTCTCGCGGGTCCTGGCTCCAGCGGATAATATCTACCTTCTCCTGGTTCAACTCCCGGACGATATTCTTGACGCGTGATCCGCGCATTCCAACACAGGCGCCGACCGGGTCCACTTTCTCGTCCGAGGACCAAACGGCGATCTTGGTGCGATAGCCCGCTTCTCGGGCGATGGCCTTGATATCGACCGTGCGATCGGCGATTTCACTGACTTCGACCTCAAACAAGCGTCTCACAAAATTCGGATGGCTCCGTGAAATAATGATTTCCGGGCCACGGTTCGAGTTCTCTACCGCGACGACGTAAGCGCGAATGCGATCACCGATATTGTAGTCCTCCGTCGCGACCCGTTCGCGCGCCGGCATGATTGCTTCGAATTTGCCCAGGTCCACGACGACATCCGACCGTTCAAAACGGCGCACTGTTCCCCCCACGATTTCCCCGGCACGGTCCTTGAATTCGTCATATATCATTTCCTTCTCAGCCTGCCGAATACGCTGCAAAATTGCTTGCCGCGCCGTCTGCGCTGCGATTCTCCCAAAACCCTCCGGAGTAACCTCCACCTCGAGGAGATCGCCCGGGTTGGCGTCCGCTTTTATTTTTCGCGCTCGACTGAGGAGGATCTCGTCGTGAATATTTCGGACGTCCTGGACGACAAAAAGATTGGCATGCGCAGTGATCTCACCGCTTTTCGGGTCGATGGAAACACGCAAATCCCGTGCAGGGCCCACGCTCTTCTTGGCAGCCGTCAGCAAGGCGCTAGAGACTGCGTCGAGCAATACCTCACGCTTAATGCCCTTTTCGCGCTCCATGTAGTCCAACACCGCTAAAAGATCACTGTTCATAAAAACAATAACGGACCGATCGGCCGCCTAGCCGCCTGAATCGGTGGATCCTAGCGGATTCGACCAGTTTCGGTCTGGTCGTAGAATCTAAGACTGAAAAAAAGGGCCGTCAAGGCACCGTCGCGGAGGGACACCTTCGGGCTCTACAGAAGGAAGCTGCTCAGTTGTCAGGATTCAGGATTCAGGAGTCAGGAGCACCCACGGGCAAGGCGCGTGAAGATTTGAGAAGCAACTGGCGCTAGGCAGACCTCGCTGTTGCTGAGAAGCAGGAGTCAGGAGGGAAAGGCCTGCGGCAAAATAAAGTACCGGCTTGAATCGAGCTCCTGAATCCTGAATCCTGAATCCTGTCCAATGATTCGTATCGTCACGTTCGATGCCGCAGGCACTTTGATCCGGTTGCTTCATCCCCCGGGCAAAGTCTATGCCGAAACGGCGCAGCGCTTCGGCTATGACCTCGACCCCGATCGCGTGCAAGATGCATTTCGAATCACTTGGAAGACCTTTGCTCCACCCCCGGAATCTGTGGGTCCCAGTCCGGATGACGACCGGGATTGGTGGCGGGAGTTGGTTGCCAGGACGATGCGGACGGCGCAGTATCGAATAGCGCCGTTCGACGACTACTTTGCCGCCGTGTACCAGACATTCGCTCGCCCGGGTGTCTGGGAACTCTTTCCGGATATTCCGCACATCTTGGCCGAACTCAGTTCTTTGAGAATCCGCCTCGGAGTCATTTCAAACTTCGATCGCCGTCTTTATGACATTCTTGCCCAGTTGAACGTCCGTGATGCATTCGAGCACTTGATTATCTCCAGCGAAGTCGGTGTCCGAAAACCGGCGGCTCGCATCTTCCGGGTGGCGGCAGAGCGGTTCAATGTCGAAACTAGCGAGATTTTGCATGTCGGTGACGAGCCTGGGTCCGACTTTACCGGGGCGCGGACAGCCGGTTTGGAGGCCCTGCTCGTGGACCACAAGAACTCAATGTTGTCGAGAATCCTTTCCTGCATTTCTGGAGGTTCAATTCCAAGGTGACCTATGGCCTTGCCAATTGATCCCAAAATACGATTTTAAACCGCAGCCCCGAATTTCTCTGCCTACGTTCATGAATGTTTTCCGTTCGAGATGGCGACGCCGGATTCTCGTGCGCATGAAGGATGCGCGACGCAGCCCATGGTCCGGGATCGTGATTCTGTGCGCCGCAGCTGCGGCAATCCTCTTGGCCTCATGCGTCGGGAGTCCATCGGTTCCTACGCCGGCGACCCACAAAATGGAAGGAACGAACTCGCCTGGTTGGTAGATGAGCGACTATAAAATCTACCCCTAAGACACCGGCGGCGCGGCAACAGAAGACCGCCTAACATTTGACTGGCTAGTTTTTGTAATGTGCCCAAGGACAGGGTTGTAGTCCGTGATGTAAGCAGGATCGAACAGTTGGCAAGGCCGCGAATTTTTATCTAGCGCGCAGAAGTTCTGTCGATTATCTAGGGTAACCGAGTCCGCCAGTGCGAGCCGCGTTTGGCTCGTCTGGATTCCGAACGTCTCGGATTCCCAACCAACATTGATTAATCATTCCCCCCACTTATGATAAAGCTAAAACCGCTCTTTGCGTTTCTAGGTCTGCTTGCCGTTTACCCGGCATTTGCCCCGTCCAACGCGCAATGCGCAGCAACAGATAAACCGCTTAAACTTGCAATTCTCGCCAACAGCGCGTCGGATTTCTGGACTTACGTCAAAGCCGGAGCTGAGAAAGCGACCCAGGAAGAACCAAACGTCAGCGTCGAGGTACGACTGGTGCCTGACGGGACGCCCGCCGAGCAAACTCGAATTTTTGATGATCTTCTGGTAAAAGGGACGGACGGAATAGCGATCAGCCCGCTCGATTCCGCCAACCAGGCCGCCATGATCGACCGCGGCACCGAGAAGGCGATGATCTCGACCACTGACAGTGATGCGGCGACGAGCAAACGCGCGTTCTATGTCGGAACGAGCAATGTCGACGCGGGTCGCCAGGCGGGCGAACTGATCAAGAAAGCGATCCCGGACGGGGGCAAGATCATGATCTTCGTCGGTAAGCGCGATGCCCAGAATGCTAAAGAAAGAATTCAAGGCCTCGAAGAGGTTTTGAAAGGAACCAACGTCTCAGTCATCGATGTTCGCACCGATGATACGGACCGAGTTCGCGCGAGGCAAAACGTTGCCGATACCCTGGTTAAATATCCTGATATTGCCTGCCTGGTCGGCATCTGGAGTTATAACGGTCCGGCGATCGTCAACTCTGTCAAGAGCGCCGGCAAAGTCGGCAAAGTGAAGGTCGTCACCTTCGACGAAGAAGACGATACGCTGCAAGGAATCAAAGACGGGATTGTCGAGTCAACCGTCGTACAGAATCCGTACGAGTTCGGCCATCAATCCACCTTGCTCCTCGCGAAGAAGTTGCGTGGCGAAGAGGTACAAATCCCGGAAAACAAACAGGTGATTGTTCCGACCCGCGCGATCGACAAAAGTAATGTCGACGAATTTTGGGCTAATTTGAAGAAACTTCGCGGGCACTAATCGAGGCGGAAATCAGCCTGTACACTGCGTTGTGCCGGAACCCATCCTCGAACTCAAAGGAATCAGCAAGCGTTTTCCGGGCGTTGTCGCGTTAAGTGAGGTGGACCTCTTTGTCTCGCCCGGCGAGGTGGTCGCACTGATCGGCGAAAATGGCGCCGGCAAATCGACGCTGATGAAGATCCTTGGAGGTGTCTACCAAGCCGACGAAGGCACCATCCGAGTCGATGGGCGAGAGGTGCAGGTGCGTAATGTCGCTGACGCCCAGAAACTGGGCGTCAGCCTCATTCATCAGGAATTAAACAATCTCGATAATCTCGATATTGGCGGAAATATTTTCTTGGGGCGTGAACCGCTTTTCGGCGGATTCCTTGGCCTGGTGGATCGAAAGAGAATTGCCGAACGGTCTCGCGGTTATCTCGAAAAAGTCGGTCTGAATCTTCCTCCGTGGACCTCTTTGAGTGTTCTCTCGATCGCACAGCAGCAGCTCGTCGAAATTGCCAAGGCGCTCTCGACCGATGCCCGCATTATCGTGATGGACGAGCCGACCTCCTCCTTGACACTCACGGAGACGAATCGCCTATTTAATTTGATTGCTGAATTAAAGAGCGCCGGGGTCAGCGTTATCTATATTTCTCATCGCCTGATGGAGGTCAATGCCTGCGCCGATCGCGTCGTGGGTCTCCGGGATGGAAAGAACTCGGGTCAACTAGCCAAATCGGAAATCAATCATGACAACATGGTCCGGCTCATGGTTGGCCGTAACATCGATCTGAAGAAGACAGAAACGCGCCTGGGCGACCCGAAAAAGCGGATCGAATTTCGGGACATCATCTCGCCCTTTTTTCCAAGTCATTCGACCAGCCTGGATATTCGCCAAGGCGAGATTCTCGGGCTTGCGGGTCTGGTGGGCGCTGGCCGTTCCGAACTTGCCATGACGGTCTTTGGGATCGTCCGACCACTCGGAGGAGAAATCGTTATCGATGGGAAATCTGTCCGGGTCAATTCGCCGCGCGATGCCATCGCGCACGGCATTTATCTGGTCCCGGAAGACCGTCGGAGGAATGGACTGATTACCAGCATGGCGCTCCGGGAAAACGTTACGCTCCCTGATCTGTGGCGCTACGCCAACTTCGGTGTGATTTCTTACGGAAGCGAATTGCGCACCGCAGAGGAACAGCGGAAAAAGCTCTCGATCAAAACTGCTTCGTGCGAAACTCTGGCCAAAAACTTGAGCGGCGGTAATCAACAAAAACTGGTCCTCGCCAAATGGCTTTCGTTGAGCCCGAAGCTGATCATCTTCGACGAACCGACCCGTGGCGTCGATGTTGGCAGCAAGGCGGAGATCTATCGATTGATGAGGAGTCTGGCCGATAGCGGGGTGTTTATCCTCATGATCAGCAGTGACATGGAAGAGGTTTTAGGGGTCAGCGATCGGATCGCGGTGATGCGAGAAGGCGCCCTCATGGGCGTTCTCGAAGCTCTAGATTTCAGTGAAGAGGCGGTCATGCGGCTCGCGGTCGCACCGGTTCAAGCCAAGGCAGATCTGGCGACGCCAGGTCCAACGACTCCCAAGGATCTCCGAACGTGAGGCAAAAGAAAGAACTTGGAATGGTTGTCATCTTCCTGGGGCTCTTCCTCGGCTACGCCTTGTTGGAAGCAACTCAGAGAGGGTTGGCAGCGACTTTTGCGAACCCGGTTTTTCTTGGTCAGGCAAACCTTTTGAATCTAACAAGATCGATCGGATTGTTTGGTATCTTCAGCGTCGCGATGGGCACCGTGATCATTACCGGTGGAATCGATCTCTCGGTTGGCTCGATGTTTGCCTTGCTTGGTGTCATTCTGGCTCACCTCCTCGGACCGGATAACCTTCCGTGGCCGCTGGCGGTTGCTATCATCATTCTGCTCGCGATGCTGATTGGTCTGTTCCACGGACTTTTGGTTTCCCGGGCGCGGCTCCAACCTTTCGTGGTGACCTTGTGCGGGCTGCTGGCTTACCGGGGGCTTGCCCGGTTTATTACGTCGGACCAGACGGTCGGGTTCGGCAGCAACACTGGTTTTGAGCTCCTCCGGACGCTGGCGACCGGGAGCATTTTTAATCTGCCGGCCCCGTTCATCCTTTTTATCGCCGTCTGTATCGTCATGGGAATCGTGCTCCATAGCTCCGTTTACGGCAGGTATCTCTACGCGATAGGGCGGAACGAAGAGGCAGCTCTTTACTCCGGAATCAACACGAAGCTCGTCGTGACAAGCGCCTATGTGCTCTGCGCGTTGCTGACAGGGATTTCCGCAATCCTCATCGGCTTTTACACGAACTCCATTTCGCCGGCCAGCCACGGAAGCTTTTTCGAGCTCTATGCCGTTGCCGCATGCGTGCTGGGCGGGTGCAGCCTGCGCGGGGGCGAAGGCAGCGTCCTCGGTATTTTTATCGGGACGGCCATGATTCAATTGCTGCGCAACATTGTGAATCTCCAAGGTATTGATAGCTCGTTGGAATTCGTTGTCATGGGCGGGGTCATCATGATCGCCGTGAGTCTTGATCAAGTCCTGGGCGCTCGCCGAAGAACTCGCGAAGCCCGGGTCGATGTGAAAGGGGCGGCGCCGGAGCCGGCGCCAGCGGCCAAGCACTGAAAATTCCACTAAGATAAGGGCTGATTCGGATGGTCTTTGCCCCGCAGGCTGCAGGACTCAGCCCGGGGGTTCAACGCCGGGAACATCCAATCAGTGGTCAGTTGTCGGTTGTCAGTGGTCAGTGGTCGGTTGTCGGTTGTCGGTTGGCAGTCGGCAGTCGGCAGTCGGCAGTCGGCAGTCGGCAGTCGGCAGATGGAGTTTGGCGGCGACAGATACGCTTCTCCGTGCGGGCAATACTTCAGGGCGAGACAACAGGCCGGAAGGGTCGAGGATTGGTCGCATCAACTCACGCTTCTGCTCCCCACTGACAACTGACAACTGGCAACTGATTTGGATGTTCCCGGCGTTAAAACGCCGGGGCTGAACCCTCTAGCCCTTCCGGGGCATTGGCCCTTCGGGCCGTAAAAACCGGCGCTGAAAAAGCCAGCTTGTGCCAAAACGAGGGGAGGGACGTTGTATTTATCATATTTTATAGTATATTCTATAATTATGAGATTGGAGAATTGCTTGAGACGTCTTGAAGAAATTCCGGATTTCGACGCGTCCGCCCTGTGCCATGTCGCTGACTAAAAAACTCGTCTTGGCCTTTTTGCTGGTGACCTTGATCCCGATTGGAGTCGTCTTCTGGATGTTACGGCGGACATTCGTCGGCCAGGAACAACAGGTCGGCACACGGCTAGAGGACGGCGTCGTCCAGGGAGGCAAGAGCATTGATGAATTCTTGCTCAATCGTATCAGGGATACGAAATCCATCGCGGCCGATCCTGAACTGAGTTCGCGAGAGCATCAGGTCATCAACGAACGCTTCATCCGTTTCATCGGCTCTTTTCCCTATTTCGACCAAGTCATGCTGGTGGACACTCAGGGCGCGATCGTTGCGTCTTCCAACAGCCTGAGCGTCGGTCAATCGCTGTTCACGAATTTCGATAACACCCGGGAAGAATTTGCCTCGGCACTCCACAGTCCACTTGGATCTGTGTATGTCTCCGATAGTTCCCAACCCAACCGTCCCGGGGCCGTCAATGACCCTGCGAGCAACCGGCGTCTCGATATCCGGTTGCTGGCGCCTGTGCAGGATAGCGAAAGCCGGTGCATAGGGGTGCTTGTCGCTAATGTGGAGACGCGCCAACTGCTCGATCTGCTGCAAGATCTCAAACGACAAATTCCGGGGGACGAATTTCCTTGTTTGCTGAACAAAGCGGGACAAGTGCTGCTGAGCGCCGACTCCAATGCCCCTCTGTTCACGATGCATGCCGACGTGACGAGCGGAGCGTTGCGGGCTCCATTGAACAGTCGCATTGCCGGTTATTTAGTGTACCAGGGCGTGGGCGGACGCAAGCTCATGGCCGGATATACCACCCTGGGGACGTACGGCACCAACAAAGCAGGCCAATGGCGGCTGATCACCCTGGCTTCCTACGACGTCATCATGAAGCCGGCGAACGAAAAGTTTTACGGAATGTTAGGTGTCCTCTTCGCTGCGCTGGCCGGAGCGTCCGGATTTGGCGTTTGGCTGGCACACCGACTGGCTAAGCCCGTATTGAGATTGACTGAGGGCGCTAAGAGCATCGCAAAGGGAGATTTCGCTGCCAGGGTGCTTGTCACTACGCACGATGAAATTGGCGCACTGGCCTACGCGTTCAATCAGATGGCCGATGCATTGCAGATGAATCTAGGCGCTCTGCAAAACGAGGTCGCTGAACGCTCTCGGACCCAGGGCTTGCTGGTGCGTGCACAAGACGAATTGAAACGGGGCGTGGAAGAACGAACAGCGCAATTGGTGAGGGAAATAGACGAACGCAAACAGGCAGAGGGGGCCGCGCTAAAGAGTGAGGCACAACTCAATGCGTACTTCAACGCCTCCCCGACGGGTATGGGAATGGTGGACTCGCAGCTACGGTATTTGAAGGTCAACCAGCGATTGGCGGACATCACCGGACTGCCGGTCGAAGAACACACTGGGAAGACGATTCGCGAAATTGTCCCGCAGCTGGCTTACATTCTCGAGCCGCTTTATCAGGAGGTCTTCGCTACGGGAAAACCGCTGCTTGACTTCGAATTGAGCGGAGAGACAGACTCTAGACCAGGCGAGCTCCGCGACTGGCAGGTTTCTTATTTCCCCCTCCTGGGAGAGGAGAGCAAGCCCGAGGCTGTCGGCACGGTGGTGACGGAAATTACCGAGCAAAAACGCGCCGAGGTGGAGCTAAATTATGCCAAAATGGCCGCCGAATCGGCGAGCCGCGCAAAGACCGATTTCCTGGCGAACATGAGCCATGAAATCCGTACGCCGATGAACGGTGTCATCGGCATCACCGACCTTCTGCTCGATACCGAGCTAACGGGTGAACAGCGCGGTCTCGCCGAGACGATTCGCTCCAGCGGCAATGCACTGCTCACGGTGATCAATGACATCCTCGATTTCTCGAAAGTTGAAGCGGGCAAATTGACGTTCGAAGAGCTAGACTTTAATCCGCACGGTACGCTCGAAGCGACTCTCGAGTCGCTGGCCGAACGATCTCAAGCGAAAAAAATCGAGCTCGCCGGCTTTATCGAGTCCCTTGTCCCGGCGCAGGTGCGAGGCGACGCCGGTCGGCTACGACAGGTGCTCACCAACCTCGTGGGCAACGCGATCAAATTTACCGAAGCCGGCGAAGTAACCGTGCGTGTCTCTTGCGACAAGCAAAATGAGAGAGGATGCGAGCTCCGGTTTAAGGTCAGCGATACCGGCCGGGGAATCGCGCCAGAGAACCAGAAAAACCTTTTCGAAGCCTTTAGCCAGGGCGACACCTCGACCACGCGCAAATTCGGCGGGACCGGCCTCGGGCTCGCGATTTCCAAGCAATTGGTAGAAAAGATGGGCGGCAAGATCGGCTGCGAAAGTGCCTTGGGGAAAGGCTCTACCTTCTGGTTCACTGTGCGTCTGCAAAAATCGGCTGCACCTCCGCCGATCCGGGAGAGCAATCACCGCCTCGTCAACTTGCGGGTGCTGGTGGTCGATGATAACAGGACAAGCCGCCGATTCCTGCACGAGCAGGTCATCGCATGGAAAATGCGCAACGGCAAGGCCACCAGCGGCGCCGATGCACTCGATAGCTTGCGCAGAGCGGCGCAAGAAGGAGACCCCTATCCGCTGGCTATTATCGACTTGGATATGCCGAATATGGACGGCGTGGCGCTTGCCCGGGAAATTAAGGCCGACCCGAAAATTGCCGGTACCCGCCTCATCTTGCTCGCCGGTTTCGGTAAGCGGATAAATTCGGAAGAATTGCACCTTGCCGGGTTTGCGGACTGGTGCGTGAAGCCTGTCCGGCAATCTGCGCTCTTCAATTGCCTCACCAACGCCGTTCTGGAGAATTCGGCTTCATCGCCATCGACTGGTGAATCTCCTGTTTTTGCTTACCCGCCGCGGCAGAAGGCGCGAGTCCTCGTCGCTGAAGACAACGCCATCAACCGACAGGTTGCCTTGGGTCAATTGAAACACCTTGGCTACTTTGCAGATGCCGTACCAAACGGGTTGGCCGTCCTGGAAGCACTTGAAAACACCCGCTACGACATCATTCTAATGGATTGCCAAATGCCAGGAATGGATGGTTACGAAGCGACCCGGCGCATCCGCGCCCGCCGGGGCACCGTCCCTCAGCCCTATATCATCGCGGTGACCGCTCATGCGATGCAGGGCGCCAGGGAAAAGTGTCTCGCAGCCGGCATGGATGACTACGTCAGCAAGCCCATTGTTTTGGAGACCTTCGCGGCCGCTCTTGACCGTGGACTCTCCGCAGGATTGAAAACGACTTTCCTCAATGGCAAGGGGAGCGCCGGAAGTGACGGTGAGCAAACTGAAAGCGAGCGGGCGCTCTGCAAAAAAACGCTGCTGGATTTAAGGAAACTCGGCGCCGACATGGGACCGTCATTTTTCCCTCACTTGCTGGAAACGTTCGTGCACGACGCGATCGAGCACCTTGCCGTACTGCAATCGGCCATCGCAGACGGTGCCACGGAATTGCTGGGCCGAGAAGCCCATGCGTTGAAGGGAGCGAGCCTCACGATCGGTGCGCGAGGCATGGCAGATATCTGCAAGCAATTGGAGAGCGTGGGGACCGCGCATAGCGTCGTGGGTGCCACGGAACAGCTCGAGCGGCTGGAACGTGAATTCGGGCGAGTGAAAAATGAGATTAATAAAGAAGTCTGAATGAAGAGACGATCAGCAGCAGACTTTCCTCCGTGGAGGCCGGATTCGGCCCAGGCACCCGTTCCCGGGTTAACTTTGTTTACCTAGATCTCTCGTGGGTATGGAGGCTAAGAAGATGACCTCGCGAGCGTAAAACACGTCTTGCTCGATCGTTGCGACAAGGTACAGCTAGTTGCGGGTTCGCTTACCTAAATGCAAACGAAAGAACAGCTTGGCACTCAATTCGTCTGGGAACTGACTAACATCAAGAAAGACTTGGAAGCTTTTCTGGAAATGAACCGCAACCAACAGCTCGATTTCGCACCCACACTCGTTTCCCGGATGCAAGTGTCAAGTGCCAGGCTAAAGCTGTTCAGAAAAACGCTAGGATAGGAAATCTCATCACAACGAAAGTCAGCAGTGATGCGAAGCCGGCGTCTTCACGGCGGCACCGTTACGGAGCGACTCGTTACGGCTTTGGTTGATCCGTTACAAATGACGGATTGTCCCGTGAAAATCAGGGAAGTTGATTACCCTTGTTGTCGGGAACGGCAAGCGTAACAGTGTAGTTGCCACGCCGCAGGTAGGTGTGCACAGGCTTTGGTCCGCATCAACTCCCTTGTTTCTCGTACAGAATCCGCCACGTGCGCAGATGATTCTCTACCCCGACGCGGCTCACGGTTCGCTGTTCCAATATCCCGAGTTGTTTGTCGAGCACACCGCCATCTTCCTGGGCGGCTGAATTGCAGTCTTTCCGCCGATTAGAGCGCAATGGACGGGCTCAACTGCGGGAGTCAGCGTGCTCGTTTTGGTCGACAACCCAAGCTACCGGCAAGCCCCGGAGTCGAGTGCGCTTTGACAGGCTGCAGAGCTGAAAAGCGAAAATGGATTTGACAGGCGCTTTGTTTGTCACTAAATCAAACAAACACCATTCTCTCTTTCAGATGAACTTTTGTTTCCATCCGTCTGATCCACAACAGGCCACTCCTGGCCGTCGCGAAGAGCAATCCAGCGATCCTCAACCATTTCATTCCACAGTCCTCTAAGTCTACCGAAGCTTATGTTTGTCACTAAACCACGATTGTTTCTCAAGTACGTTTTCGAAAACCGATTTGCCGTACCGTCCTTTAACGTCAGCAACCTTGAAATGGCCCGCTCAGTGGTCGAAGCCGCCGTTCTCGAAGATGCGCCGGTGATGGTCCAAACCGACTTTATCAACTTTAACTACGGCGGTATGGATGAACTCTACGCCATCGTCCGCACCCTTGCTGAACGTGTGCCAGTACCGATCCTGCTTCATCAGGATCATCCTGGCGAAGATCGTAATATTATCCGGAGTCTGCGCCGCGGTTATTATTCCGTGATGTACGATGGTGGTCATTTGTCGCTGGCTGACAACATTCGTGAAACGGCGCGTTTTGGGGAAATCGTTCACGCCGCCGGCGCCAACCTGGAGTCTGAAATTGGCTTGTTCGGAGGAGAATATCAGGGCGGGCAGCCCGTCCGCGCCGGTGCCGCGGAAGCGGTCGAGATGGTGAAAAGCGGCGCCGATACTCTCGCGGTTTCGGTCGGTTCGGAGCATGGGCAGAGTTCGCGACTCGACCTTCAACTTCTGAGCGACATCGCCGGGAAAACCGGCATCCCATTGGTATTGCACGGAGGCAGCGGGATCGATCCGGAAGATGCCAAAGCGGCCACCGGTCTCAACGTTTACAAAATCAACATCGGGGCCGCCCTCATCAACGGGTTTGTCGCCGGACTGGCTGAAGGCGCTGAACTACCTCCCGATTCGGAACCCAAGCACCAGCGGATCCTCAGGCATGTGGTCGCGAAACTGCGCGATATAGCTCGCAGCCGGATCTCCCTGTTTGGCGCTTCTGGGCATGGAAAGAAATTGTTAATCCAATTGGACACCGCGGAAGCAGATCTCGCGGAAAAAGTTCAACGCTCATCCATATGATTTCGGTCGCGGGTACCTTGGTAGCTGATCTGATCGTCCGGCCGATCCGAGATTGGCCGGGCAAGAACCAAAATGCAATTGTCGATCGTATCGAAGTTCTGCCCGGCGGAGCAGTCGCCAATACCGGAATGGCGTTGGCGCGCCTGGGCGTGCCGGTGTCAGCCTGTGCTGCAATTGGGGGGGACAATATTGGGCTGGTGGTCAAAGATTCCGTCAGCCGATGGGCCGCCCGAGATGCCGTCACCGTGATACCCTCGTGCCGCACGACGGCGAGCGTCGTGGGAGTCTCTGCGGATGGGGATCGCTGCTTTCTGAGTGCTGCGGGCGCCTGTGACCAATTCAGTCTGACCCCCGAGCAAGTGGAGAGCGAAATCGCCTCTGGGTCGCGAGCCTTGCATATCGGCTATGCCATGATTTTACCGATGCTCGATGGAGCACCATTAAAGAAAGTGATGCACCGGGCGAGCCAACTCGGTGCGCTGACGTCGCTTGATGTGACCTACTTTGATGGTCGGCCCTGGTCCGATCTTCTGCCACTCATGCCGGAGATTGATGTATTTTGTCCCAGTCTGCTGGAAGCCAGTGCCATCACTGGCAAAAGCAACGCTGTGGACGCGGCCGCGGCGCTCGTTGAAGCAGGGGTGCGAAGATTCGTGGCCGTTACCGATGGCGCACGGGGCGCACTGATCGATGTCGTTGGCGAAGGCCAGGAATTCCTCCCGGCGCATCCGGTTAAAGTCATTGATACCACAGGAGCAGGGGACGCCTTTATTGCCGGCGTCCTGGCAGCCTGGTACCGAGGCTTGCCCTGGTGGACCGCTGCTCAGATCGGGGCGCTTGTCGCCTCCATGGCTGTCACTAGCTCGACTCGTTACGAGAACCTGCGAAACCTCGAAGAACATTTCCCGGAGCCTACGCGTCATGGAGGATCTCCGAACGAACCATTCCCGCTTCAGGGGAGTCCGCGCGAAGTCGCGATCGAAGGGAATCGGTAATCTTTACGGAAGGGCAGATGCCTGGATCAACCTATCTCCGTCATATCAACCAGGCTCGTGTTCTGAGGCTGCTGAAGGAACAGGGAATACTTTCCAGAGCAGAAGTAGCACGCTACCTCGGGTTGACCCGTTCGACGGTCACTCTTATTACCGCGGAACTGATCAAGGCAAAAATCGTCGCCCCGACCGGAGGGGCGTTCGTTACCCAGAGTACGGGCCGGCCGGGTGCCGGCTTGAAACTGAACCCCGATGGCGCCTTCTTTCTCGGCGCCGAAATAGCCGCCGATGAAATTCATTTGGTCCTGATCAATCTTGCTGGATCGGTCATCCACCGAGAAACGGTCCCTCACCGCTGCAAGACCCCGGAAGTTCTTTGTCACGACCTGGTGGCCCTTATCCGCAAGACCTGGTCGAAGCAACTCAAGAACTCGGATCGATTGCGCGGGGTCGGCGTCGCCGTCTCGGCACTCCTCGATACGCAAGGAGTTGTTCGCAAAGCGCCGACCCTCGGGTGGCATAACTTCGATCTGAAGAATGAACTATTGGCAAAGTTACCTCTGAC
>DATHPZ010000009.1:0-2721 GCA_035483355.1 Chthoniobacterales bacterium
GCTGGTGAGCAGTACGTTGTTCGCGCCGCTGTTGGCAATATATCGGAAGCGCTACCCTGGTGTTGAGATTCGACTCGTTGAAAATGGTATCGACCGCTTGGAGGAAATTCTGGCCGCCGGTGATATTGATTTTGCTGCTTCCATCATCCCCGTCGCAGAAGGACTCGAATGGCAAAGCGTCAAGCTCGATCCCTTGATGGTGCTGGTTCCACGGGAATTCGCTGCAAGGAAGAAGTCTATCGATCTGACCGACTTAAAGCAGATGCCCTTCATCCTGTTCGAATCCGGCTTCGCGATAAGTCGTATCGTAGTTGACGCATGTAGACGAGCTGGCTTTGAGCCGACGGTCGCTACACGCAGCAGCCAGCTCGATCTCATCTTGGAGCTCGTCCCTGCCGGCATCGGGATCGCTTTTCTCCCCAAGATGGTCGCCGAGCAGTGGCGTCACCCCGGCTCGCGTAGCCTGCTAATTGTTAATCCGAAAGTCGAGATGCACATCGCGATGACTTGGCGCCGAGGAGCCTTGCTTTCTCATGCAGCAAAGGTCTGGCTCACGCTCGTGCGCGAAAAGTACAGCGGCGCCTGAAACCGAGCCAGCCAATCAATCCGAAGTTAAGAGAATACGCGGACTCAAACCTCGAATCCAACCGCCTCTATGATGAAATCCAAAAAAGCGCGGACTTTGGCCGGCGGAAGATTCTTGGAAGGGTGCAGCGCATACAGCGGGAATAATTCATCCGTCCAATCGGGAAAAAGATTCACCAGAACCCCGCTCGCCAACATCGATTCGGCTCCCAGCTCAAATATTTGAGCGACGCCGCATCCGGCGGCGCAAAGTCCAAGCTGGGTCGCAGCATCGTTCAACACCAAACGGCCGTTGACTGGGACCTTTATTATTTTTTTTCCGCGATGAAATTCCCATGGAAATGGATGACCGGTCGACGGATCGCGAAAAAGAATGCATTCGTGACGACCGTTTGCCAGCTCGATCGGCTGATTCGGGCGGCCGCACTCTTTTAAATAGGATGGAGAGGCACAGGTCAGGACCCGAGCCTGTAAAATCCGCCTTCCGATCAGCGTTGAGGGCTCCGGTTCACCAAAACGCACGGCGAAATCAAATCCTTCAGCCACAGGATCACCGAGCCGATCCCGCACCGCTATTTCCAGTGACAACCCGGGATGCGTCTTCAGAAAACGACCGAGATGAGGAGCCAGAATTAATCGAGCAAAAGTTGGGTCGACATTAACACGCAATCGGCCGCGAACCGTCGTCGCAGATTGTCCGGCATCGATAGCGGCAGCTTCCAGGCCCGCCAGTAACGGAGCGACTTCCTGATAAAATTGTTTTCCTTCGTTCGTTAACCTCACCGCTTTGGGTGTCCGGTCGAGCAACCGCACTCCCAGTTGTTGTTCGAGGCGTTGCATCGCACGACTCACTCCGGATTGGGTCAGTCCAAGCGCTTCCCCAGCCCGAACAAAATTGCCGGCTTCCACGATCGCCGCCAGCACGTTGAGACCATTTAGAAGACGGGTATCAAAACTCATATCAATGATAATGAGTCATCTTAAATATGATAAACATGCAATATTGAAATGATCAATCGAAACCTAGATTCAGACTCTATGAACAGAAGAAATCTTTATGCCATTACGGGAATCACCGGCAAGATCGGTGGTGTTCTGGCGCGCACTCTTCTTGCCGCCAATCAACCGGTTCGTGCAGTGGTGCGCGATGCTGATAAAGGAGCCGTCTGGGCGGCTCAGGGGTCTGAGGTAGCTCTGGCAGAAATGCATGACGAGTCCGCATTGACCGCAGCCTTCGAGGGAGCAGAAGCTGCTTTTGTGTTGCTGCCGCCGAATTTCGATCCGGCGCCCGGCTTCCCGGAAGCGCGCGCCTTTGCCACTGCGACACGAAATGCTCTGGTCTCCTCGAATATATCCAAAGTGGTCTACCTGTCGACGATCGGCGCCCAGGCAACCGAGGAAAACCTACTCACTCAACACACCATCTCTGAAGAAATATTTCGTACTCTGCCGATCCCGGTTACCTTTTTCAGGCCGGCTTGGTTCATGGAGAATTCAAGCTGGGATGTCGCTCCAGCTCGCAACAACGGGGTGATTCCGAGCTTTCTCCAACCGCTCGATAAACCGGTGCCGATGGTCGCGACGATCGATATAGGGCATATGGCGGCTCGGTTGCTTCGGGAAACGTGGACCGGACACCGAATCGTTGAGCTGGAAGGACCACACCGGGTGACGCCGCACGAGATCGCAACCACCTTCTCAAAGGTTCTTAACCGCCCGGTTCGAGCGGAAGTGGTGCCCCATGAAACCTGGAAAAGGTTGTTCGAATCTCAAGGCGTGAAAAATCCGGGACCACGGATTCGAATGCTGGACGGATTCAACGAAGGTTGGATCGATTTCGAAGGCGCTTCTATCAAGGGCTCGACTGAAATCGAGACCGTCTTAAGAGAACTCGTCGAACAGCAAAGCAACGAATGAATGGGAATTGTCAAAAAGGCACGCAAATGCCCTCCGAGATTCTGAATTCTGACTCCTGAATTCTCTATTCCTTCTAACATCATCATGAGCACGCAAAATATCACTTCAACCAACACCCATAAACTCAGCGGCAAGGTAGCCATCGTCACCGGCGCCTCCAAGGGTATTGGAGCTTCGATTGCCAAACATCTAGCCGCCGCAGGTGCGGCGGTCGTCGTC
>DATHPZ010000010.1:0-15918 GCA_035483355.1 Chthoniobacterales bacterium
CCCAAAATCCATTTAGCCCGCCATAAATTTCACTGGATTGAAAAATGAACCCGCGCCGTTTGCACAGGCTGACAATTTTCTCCATTCGTTCAGAAGCGGATTTATCTTTAGCCATAGGGCAGAGTGCGAAAATCAACGAACGGGAGCGAACGTCAACGAAAAAAACCGACCCAATTCGGCTCTAGTGCATCGTCTCATCAGTAGGAGACGATGCACTAGGGACAGTATTCGCTTGCGGCAACCGTTTGCCTTGAGCCGGCCGCCTTGACGCTTGGAGCCGTTGTCGTCCGCTCCCATTCGTTGTATACTCGGCTGTTCTATGGCGCATTACTCAGAGGACTTGATTGCGGACAGCGCGGTCTCGCTCAGGCATTGGATCTTTCCCGCGATTGGCCTGTCGTTTCTGTTTCACTGCGGTCTGCTTTACTATTTTGGCGAGAAAACCCTCGATCGATTCATGCCCGCCGACACCCCGCGGCTCGTCCCCAGGACATTTAATATCAGCCGCGTGCAGATAGATCAAAAACTGCTCGAAACCGATTCGAAGCCGGCCGAAAAACCTGGCAAGTCGACCGGAGATTTCGGCACGATCAAGAATCTGACTCAGTTTGACGGCTCATTCGAAAAGGATATCCAGGAATTCCGCGCGACGCCTGAAGTCAATTCGCCCGAAGTGGCTCAGCTTAAGGAGAAACCAGGCGTTGATACCCAATCCGCGCTGACTGCGACAGCAAAGGCGAAAGCTGAAAGCGCAGCGGCGATTGAAAAGGAACTCAGCGAGGTGCGCCAGCAACTGCTTTCGGACAAGCCCGATTCTCCCTCCAGGCCAAAGATCGCCATGGGCAACAAGAAAAATCCGGGTAAAACGGACAATCAAGATGTTGCAGACACCACCGTCCCTGGGAACGCTGGTGTTCCAGCCGGGTTCAGCAACCTCGATGAATTGCTCTCCGGTTCGGGACAACTCGGCAGCGGCACGGCGCCAATCCTCATGCCGACCGATCTTCTATTTGATTACGATTCGGCGAACTTGCGGCCGGGAGCGACCGCCAGTCTTCAGAAATTGGGCCGGCTTATCCAGCGGAACCCTCAGGCGGTCTTCAGGGTCGAAGGTCACACGGACTCGTTCGGTAGCGACCAATACAACATGGAGCTGAGTCAGCGCCGAGCCGAAACGGTGAAGGGTTGGCTGGTCGCAAATATGAGTATCGACCAGGATCGCGTCCAGACACAGGGATACGGCAAGACGCGCCTGATTGTGCCCGCCGACCGCTCAGTTGACGAACAGCAACTCAATCGCCGCGTTGAGATCGTGATCCGGACTAGAAAGGGATGAATGTAAGTAAGGCGTCCCGCCTTACCTCTTCAACTTCGGATCCAAAAGATCTCACCCCTTCAAGAAGACGGACTATCCTCCAATACACCCGCTCACCCGCCGGGCATCACACCAACGTATCGAGCCCGCGGCCGAATAAGTGATCCGCTTTGCTGCTGCTCCAGTGCGTGCGCGATCCAGCCGATGGTTCTTCCTAACGCGAACAGGTGGAATCCGGAATGCGCTGGAAGTGCCAGGACTTTGCGCACGAGCGCCAGCGCCATGTCGACATTGGCCGCCTTGCGAAGCACGCGTTCTGAATCCTTGATCCTGGTTTGAATTTTGGCGAACTCCGCCGGGAAATCTTCCTCTAAGAGTTGGAGAATCAGCCTCGCCCGCGGATCACCGCCGGGGTAGAGCGGATGACCGAATCCCGGAATCTCTTCTCCCGAACGCAGGCGCCCATGAATGACCGCGAGAGAGGTCTCGGCCTCCTCCAGCTCCCGAATAAACTGCTCCGCTCGCTCCGAAGCGCGCCCATGACGCGCCCCGGAAAAGGCGCACATCGCAGCGTTGACGACTTCGTAGAGATTCGAGCCGGCTGACGCGACGACTCGCGAAGTAAAGGAAGAAACATTGATTTCGTGATCAAGCGTCAGGATTAAGACAGCGTTCAAGACACGTTCTGCTCGGCCCGCTTGCTTGCACCAGGATGCTGCCAATTCCAATGCGACCTGCTCGATCGATGGGTTCGCAGCGCCGGTCAGAAAGCCGAGGAATTGGCGAACGATTGAAGCGCCTAACTCCCCTGCGAAAGGCATCGCCAATTGATAACCAAGAGGATCGCTGTGTGAGCGCTCGATCAACCAACTCTGCTGCAGGTGAAATGGATCCGACGTCCGTTTTCGCCGCCGAATTTCGGGGCCTGCCGCAATTGGGCGCACATCCCAATTGCCGCTCCAGAACCAGCACGCGACTTCCCAGAACGTCCGGCTCAGCGCAAGCTCGAGGGCATTTAATCCGCGGTAATAGAGGCAGTCGTTGGTGATCAAGGTGAGTGATGAATCCAAAAGCGGCGCCCCCCACTGAAGCGCTGCGGCCACCTCTGCCTGAGGCCTGTTCCGAATCCTCTTCCGAGCCCGCAGCTGTTCCAGATCGAGTCGATTGTAGGTCCGGGCCCGGGAATCGGCACCTGCCTGCGATCGGACCAGACCCCGACTGACATAGGCATACAAAGTCGGTTTGGCGACTCCCAGAAATGCCGCGGCTTGAGTTGCGGAGAGATAAACATCCACCTTTCCATTGAACGATACATTGATTTATGAATCAATATTGACTTTCACCTTTTTTGGCCTTGTTTCCGGTATGCCACACACCGCCTGCTCCCCTGCATTTCCCCAGGCCGAGGAATATTTTCCAGACCAGTTTCCTCCAGACCATTTCCCAAGCCGCGGCTGGATCCGACGTCCCGCAAGTTTTCCGGCCGAAGTCTGGACCACAGAGACAACTCACCGGGATGGTCAACAGGGCGGCTTGCCTCTGACTGCAGAGCAAAGCCTGCGAATCTATGATTTACTTTGCCGCTTCACCGGCAAATCCGACGCCATCCGCCAGGCAGAATATTTCGTCTACCGAAAACAGGATCTGGCTGGTTTCAGGGCCGCGCAGGAACGTTATGCGGCCGGCGCGCCAATCGAGCCAACTACTTGGATTCGAGCCGCGGTGAAGGATGTCAAACTGATCCAAACGTTAGGAGTGAAGGAATCCGGCCTCCTGGCTTCGATTTCTGATTATCATGTCTTTCACAAGTTCCAACCTGGCGGACGGCTTCAGGCCGCGAACCTCTATTTGGACGCAGTACAACTGGCGCTCGACGCCGGTATTCGCCCGCGACTTCACCTTGAGGACGCCTCCCGCGCAGCAATCGATTTTATTCGTTATTTTGTCCAGGCCGTTCTCGAAAGAGCGGCCCCTTACCCCGATTCCCTCCGACCGAAATTCCGGATCTGCGATACACTTGGTTTAGCCCTTCCCGACGAAGACGTCCCTCTTCCGCGAAGCATACCGAAGCTGTTCCAAGCTCTTCGGTCCGATGGCCTTAGGCCGTCTGACCTTGAGTTTTACCCTCATAATGACACAGGTTTGATTGTCGCAAACTCGCTCGCAGCCGTCCGGCACGGATGTTCCGTCATTAACGGGACCTGCCTCGGCAAAGGAGAAAGAACCGGGAATGCGCCGCTGGAATTGATTTTGTTACACCTCATTGGGATGGGCTACTATGCCGATTGCCAGCCAGATTTTACTGTCCTCAACGAACTCGCAGAGCTTTACGCGCAAATGGGACAACCGGTGGCCGACAAATATCCTCTTTACGGACGCGACGCTCATCGGACCCGAGCAGGAATTCATGCGGACGGGCTGAACAAGTTCTGGTGGATGTATGCGCCCTTTGATGTGCCTAAACTCATCGGTCGGCCGCTGGAAGTCTCGCTCACCAAAGATTCGGGGGTCGCCGGTTTGATTTTCGTTGCCCGTCAACGCCTTCACCGGGAGTTTCGCAAGGAAGATCCGCCTATTCAGGCTGCCAATGAATGGATGCTCCGCCAGTTTGACGAAGGACGCCAGACCGCGGTCGAATGGGAAGAAATCGCAGATTTCTTTCTGGAGTTTGGACATTCCTAGAACGATCTACCGGGAACATCCAATGAAACCGGTTCGCCCTGCCAGGGCGTAAGATCGGCGGTTGCCAGCCTCGAATTGTCAGGCGGTTGAGGCAGTTGGCGGTTGGAATTTGGCGGCGACAGATGCGCTTCTCCTTGCGGGCAATACTTCAGGGCGAAGACAACAGGCCGGAAAAGGGTCGAGGATTGGTCGCATCAACTCACGCTTCTGCTCCCCACTGGCAACAGACAACTGGCAACTCTTCGTACCGACGAAGGCTTATCGGCCATACTTTGCCGTCAATTGGGCTACGCCGATTGAATGTTCCTCGATCAACGTTGCCAATTTCGCAGGAGGCGAATCAGAACCAAGTGCTAATTTCTTAACATTGAGCGCGTAAACCCTGACCAGGTAGCGATGGATTGTCCCGGGCGGAGGACAGGGACCGCCGTACCCGGGCTCGCCATAGTCATTCTGACACTGAACACTGCCCGGCGGCAACGCCTTCGACCCCTTGTTGCCTGCACCAGCAGGCAACCCTGAAGTCGTCTCAGGGATATTAAAAATGACCCAATGCCACCATCCGCCGCGCGCCGGGGCGTCGGAATCAAGGATCGTGATCGCAAAACTCTTGCTTCCCGTCGGCGCGCCCGACCAATGAAATTCGGGAGAAACGTTTGCCCCGCCACATCCGGAACCGTGGAACACATTTTCTTGCGGCACTGTCCCTCCTTCGTGCCATGCAGGGCTTAGCAGACGGAATTCTCTGCCTGCGGCAAACGTCCAAGCGGCAAACGCCAAACAGCAACCGAGCGCAATAAGGAGCGATTTCACGGTTTCAATCTTCTACCCGAGATACGAGATAAACTCCAAAAGCGATCCATCCGGATCCCGAAAATAAATCGAGACGCCGTCACCGCGGGCGCCTCCCCGCTGAACCGGTCCTAGTTCTATCTCGACGGAATGCGCTTTAAGGTGATCCACGGCCTCCTCGATAGGGCCGGACCATTCAAAGCAGAGATCACTTCCGCCCGGCGGGACTGGAATCTTTGCCAGCGGATTTGCCTGGACGCCTGGCCCGTGCAGATTCAGTTGTGCATTTGCAAACCGGTAAGACCAACGTCCATTTTTTGAGATAATCTCGACTCCGACAACGTCGCGATAAAAGCTATTTGATCGTTCCCAGTCTGAAACGTGGACAACGCAGTGATCAAACCGTGTCGGCAAACTCACGGCAGAAAAATAAGCAAACTGCGAATGCAATCCAGGCAAAAAAGAAACGTCTCTGCCGATCGGCGAGGAGGAACGATGAAAACAGCTGGGAAGCGCATTTACGCCAAAACCTTTCTGCTGCTCAATCCGAAGAACGAATTTCACCTGTCTTTGACAGCAGGATGCAAACCCAGCGCGTGCTCCGGAAGTTCGACAAGATAATGACGAGCATCACGGTGAGCGGTACGCAAAGAAATGCTCCGACGATTCCCCAAATCGAACCCCAGATGATCAGGGAGATGATCACCGTCAGGGGACTCAGGTTCAGCGTTTCCCCCATCACATTCGGTTCAACGACGTTTCCCATCAGCTGCGCGATCGCGGTAATCCCAATGCCGATGATAAGAAACGGGCGAAGATCATCGAATTGCACCGCCGCCAGAAGCGTTGGAAGAAGCGTCGCGACGATCACTCCGATCGTCGGGATGAAGTGTAAAACGAAAATGAGCAATGCCCAGAACTCCGCCAAGTCCAACCCGACAATCCGCATCAAAACGTAGGCCAAGAATGCGCTGGTAAAGCTCACTGCCGTTTTCACGCCGAGGTAGGTGTGAATGTCGCGATCGATGCGGCGTATGATCCGGATAGCGTTTTTCCGCCGTTCCGGACTGGGAAAAAGGGCCTGAATCTTGATCGGAACGAAGCGTCGTTCCAGCATGATAAACAAGCCATAAATCACCACGAGCGTGACATCCTCCAGGACCGCCGCCACTTGCTTGGCGACAGTGGCGAACACAGAACGCAAATCGATCGTTTTGACCAGTTGACGAAGCTCAGGAGGTTCCTCAACTCCCATCCTGGAGAAGACCTCCCCCTGCAATTGCTGTAACCGAGCCTGGTACTTCGGAGCAGCTGCAGCAACCTGACGCGCGTTCTGCGCAACGATCTCGATCAAGACAAAACCAAGTCCAAAGATGATCCCAAACGCAAGGATCACAGAAATCGCGTTCGGCACCGAATGGCCCGCAATATGAATTTTCCGGATTAACCGGCTCAATATATCGACGAGATAGACGGCCAGCACTGCCATCACCAGCGGAACAAAAAATTGTTCCCCTTTGCTGAGCACATCAAAAGTGGCAATGACGATTCCAAGCGCTAGAGCAACGGTTAAGAGTCTGCGCAAGTAACTCACGCGCTTAGCGACTGGCTCGGTCATAGGATTCAATGGGGCGATTTACAGTTCAGGAAGCGGTTTTCTCAAACTGCAATCGGAATTCGCGCACGCACATTCGCACTTTCTATCGCTCCGAGCACCATCGCCAAGCTCTGGATATTATCGGCGCTGCGTGTCTCTGCAGGTATTCCATCCGTGATCTCCCGCAAAAATTGGGACATCGCGCTAAAGTGTCCGCGAGTGTCGCGGGAATCTGGCTCTTCGGTAGGGACAAAACCCTGGCACTCATAAAACATTCCTTCCGCCTTTTTCACATATTCTCCTCGAATATCGTCTAGGCCGTCCCAGCAGATTGTTCCTTTTGTTCCGATTATCCGCCAGACACTATCCCAAGGTGTGCGCAAACCCTCGGAGCACCAGCTCCCGCGAAAGGTGCATCGGATGCCTCCACTCATTTCAAAGATCGCATGCGCCGACGCTCCGTGCTGCCACCAGGACCCTTTCGGGTTCCACTCTTCGCAATAAACCGACTCCGCGTTCGCCCCGGTCAAATAGCGCGCCGTGTCAAACGGATGGATGGCCATGTCCGTCAACAGAATGTGGTCCATTTTCTCGCGAAACCCTCCAAAATGAGCCGGAACGAAAAAGTCAATGTTCACCGTGGTAATTTCTCCGATCAGGCCTTGATCCAACAGGCGTCGAATTTTGCGGACGGCCGGAAGAAACCGGCGGTTCTGGATGACCGCATGAACGAGGTTATTTTTTTCTGCAAGATCAATCAGACGATGAGCGTCAACCAGACTCATCGCAAGCGGCTTCTCTTCGAGCACGTGCAAACCGTTCATCAATCCCTTTGCATCCACTTCGGCATGCGCTGCCGGAATCGTGCAGTCGAAAAGTATCTGAGCACGGACCTTTCGGAGCGCATCGTCCACATTGTCAAACAAACCAGCCTCCAATTGGAATTCCGAAGCTCGTGCCCGCGCGAATTCAATATTCAGATCGACCAGGGCAGCGATCTCTATTCCAATCTCCTTGGCGCTTCGAATCCACTCGGCGCTCATCGCGCCGCAACCGACCATGATAGCTGCAAAATTTCTCGGCATGCTTTATTTATTTCACAATCCAGCGGAGAGCGGCCAGTATTTTGCACGTCGTGCGGACGACCAGTTGTTGCGCTTCGGATCCGAGAGACGAAGATGCGGAGGAATCCGATTTTTCCACCACCCCCATGAGCGAGGAACTCTATGGAATCAGCTGCTTGCGTTTTTCAGAGGCATCGAAGTTTGAAGCTTGCAACGCCGGGCTCTTTGTTTCGCCCGCGCATGGGATTCATTCCGAACGGGTAATCGACTCCTACGAGCTCATCCTGGTCAGAACCGGCACCTTGGTTTTAGGAGAGGAGACCATGGTCTTCGCGCTTGAACAGGGTGATACGCTCATCCTCTGGCCTGGCCGCGTTCATCGCGGTATCTCGCCCTATGCCTCGAATACCTCGTTTTACTGGGTGCACTTTTTTCTGGGAACCAAGATACCCGATCCAGCGGACGAAGGGGCCTCGGTTCCGCAACATTGCCGGTTGCCCGAGCCGCTGCGATTGACGGAATTATTCCTTCGGTTTCTGGATGACCAGGAGCGTCACCGGCTGGATAAAGTCTACTCTTCGACGTTGGTAAAACTGATGCTGCTCGAAATTGCGCTGCAAAACAGCCCGCATTTCTCCGCGGAAAGGCGGTCGCAGAACCTCGCCATTCAGGCGCAGACGCTTATTACGCGTAATTTTCGTGAACCCCTTTCCACGTCACTGATCGCGCGAAAACTCCATCGCAACCCGGATTACCTTGGCCGCGTTTACCGCCAGACCTACGGTTGCAACCCCACCGAAGGGATCCATCGCGCCAGGATGAAACACGCAAAGAACCTGCTGCTTTTCACGGCGATGAACGTCGACGAAGTCGCGGTCGCCTGCGGCTACGAGGATTCTGATTATTTTCGCAAGGTCTTCAGGCGCTTCTTTGACATGCAACCCCGACGTTTTCGAACGTTGCACGTCAGACAGCACCTGAATTCGGCCTAGTGCATCGTTTCATAAGTGGAGGCATACCGCCCACTTATGAGACGATGCACCAGTCAAGTAACATTGTCTCCCTCCACCAGCGCCCTTTGCCGCCGGTACACCTCTGTGACCAGTCGGAGCGCCGCGATCGATAACGGTATCGAAAACAGGTCGCCAAGGGTCGCGAGCACCGGAGCAAGCATCCATTGGTCATTGGTCGAGGCCTGCATCGCGATTTCGACCGAGACCTGCGTTATCCCGGTGTAGAGCAGAAACAAGGTCCACCAACTTGCAATCAGCCATGAACCAGGTCTTCCTTGCCAGTTTTTGGGATCGTCGCTGGCACGCCAAATTTCGCTCATCACCTGTACCGGGCGAATCAAGCTCAGGATCGGAATGAAATAGTAACCTACTGCCCAACCCGGCGAGAACCGTAAACCTTCCGCGCCGAATCCCTGGATATTCTTGTACGCCCGGTAGATCCACTTCAGAAATGTAATTCCCGTCACGACTCCGAGGCCTAGTTGCAGCAATCCGACAATCCCCTGAATCGGATCGTTGTTCGCCACCTGGTCCGGGGCCATCTGACCAACCTGAATCTGCACAAATTCTGCCACGTCATCAGCCAGCGCGATGCAGGCGACCACCACGCTGATCCAAAGCAGTCGTTGCAGGAAAACCGTGAGCCCTGTCGGATCGAGCAAAAAATGGTACGAACTAATCTCGTTCTCTGATTTGCCCGGTGCGGGTTTTTCAGACGCCACTGGACGTTCGCCGAGCCATTGAGCGACCGGCTTCCACTCCGGCATTCCTTCCTGCCAGTAAATCGTCCCGCTTGGCATCAGGCCCTCCGTCCAAAGACGACGAGCCTCTTCCTCGGACCGTTGTGTCATTTGGCCGTCAGGATATCTGAGATAAATAGCGAGCATGCAGGAGGAATTCCCTATAGAACACTACCGGCAGCGCCGCAAGTGGCACGGCTTAGTGTCCAAACCCTTGTCCTGTCTCCGAACGGCGCAAATCGCCGCTTCGCGATCGACACTTTCGTCGCCCGTTTCATCGCCGAGGGCAATTGAGACTGATCCGCGCAACTCTGCCGCGGTCGGCTATTCCACCGAGATGAATTCTGCCTTATGGCGGGCGATGAATTCATCCAGGGCTGAGCGGATGGCGATTTCGACATTTGTGTCACCGAACCAATCGTCCGGGTGGCGGACCACCCATTCCGCCAGCGCAAACTTCAAAAGTTTGGTCGGATCAACGGTGTCCCTTTGCTTTTCCAACCAGTGAAGGTGATGCGGCGAGAGCTGGGATTGAACCCACGGATCGACGTAGTTTGACCCCTCGTCATCGAGCGACTCTGCATCCTTGTCACTCATCACAGACTACCTTGTCTCGCTGCAAAGTCGGTGCTCTTTTTCATAGTGCCTTGCTTGGCCGATTTTTCCGGATGCTGGCTTAGCAGCGACTATGCCAGCTCACGAAGATGGCGAGAGATCATCGGCAGTCCCTCTGGCGCCCCTGGGAAAAAGTGGCGAGCCAGGGACCATGACGCAGGCGTCACCCCGATTTTCGGCTCGATCCCGGGACGGTAAAATCCCGAAAATGGAATCAATTGGACAAACTTACTTTTTTCCGTACTCGCCGCCGGTAGCGGCGGCCAGCAACGAAGTCTTGAGGAGCCTGAGCGTGGCTTCGTCGGTTATCTTTCTCGCCTCCAGGTCAGTCACGTAAAAGCTGTCAAAAGCAGCACCCTTTTCTGTCGCAATACGAGATGACGTGATATTGACCTTCGCGCGCGAAAGACAGATCAGCACGTCGTATAACAAACCAAGACGATCCGCCGTTTGCAGATCGATCACGGTGTAGCCTGAATGGATCTCATTGGAAATCACCAATTTGGTTGGCAAATCCATTCCAATGGGTAGATGAAATGCCGTGCGCTTCCTGGCCTTCTCCAGAAGCGGTGTGAAGTCGTAGTCAATCTTCTCCAGCGACTCCTGCAAAACCGATTCCACCTGTTGCAGATCTCGTTCGTCGGAGACAGGCCGAAAACTAGTGTCACACACGCGAAAGATGGCCAACATCAGGTTGTCGGCGCGAGTGTAGACATCCGCACTGAGGATATTGATCGATGCCGTCGCAAAGGAGCCCGATATTTTGGCCATCAAGGCCGTTCGATCCCAGGTGCAGATCCAGAATTCGCTGTGACCCTGATCCGGCTTGCTGTGCCATTTCACTGCAGCCGAAAGCGCCATCTTAGGATTTCGTACTCTCGATTCAACGAAGCTGCGGAATAGCCGGATGTGTCCAACGATCTCGTTAATGTTATGACTCTGAAAATAACGATCAGGCATCGAATTGAAATGCACTTCGATCTCTTCCCAAGTGTCTTTCGCCATTTTCTTCGCGACTGCTTGTTGCAGGTCTTCGCGCGCAATTTGCCGTTCGGCGAAAAATTCGCGTTCGTCGTGTAAATAGCTGGAAGTGGCGTGGTAGAGATGCCAGACGAGGGTTTCTTTCCAGTCGGACCAGTTCTGCCCACCTGTTCCTTGACCATCTGCCAAAGTCAGCAGCATGAGCGCATCGAGATTTTCCGGGTTCCGGACGATCTCTGCAAAATCCGCGATTGTCGCCGAATCCTCCAGATTTCGACGTTGCGCGATTTCTGAAAGCGTCATGTGATGATCTACCAGCAGGATCAGTTTCCTCCTTCTTTCCGGGGAAAGCTGGAGTCGGGCCGCGACCTTCTGCGCATTGAGCGCACTGGCCTCCGCATGGTGACGTGCGCCGGAGGCTTTCCCAGTGTCGTGGAGCAAGAGCGCCAGATAGAGCACGTAAGGATCTTCCAATTTCAAGAACAGCGACTTGTACGGCGCCAGTTTTGGATCCTCAGTGTCGATCAGTGAGTCTAACTTTTCGATGCAAACAAGAGTGTGCTCGTCCGCGGTATACCGGTGAAAAAACTCGTGTTGCACGAGGCAAGTGAGTTCCCCGAATTCCGGTAGATATTTCCCCAAAAAATCCACCTCATGCATCATCCGGAGAATGTGTCCAACCTGGCCCTTTCTTGACAAAATGGCCTGGAAGGTTTCGCGGGCGGCCCGCGCGTATTGGAACGTGCGATTGACCAGTCTGGTCCGCCGCCGAATCAACTGCTGGAGTTCCGAACTCAGTTCCAACTCGCGCTGCTGCGCGTAGAGGAAGACGCGTATCAGGCGAAAGGGATCTGCGTGAAATACTTCCTGATTTTCAAAATAGATGAGTCTGCCATGGCTGTAAAACCCGTCAAACTGTTCGGTTTTCAGTTTTCGCTTTGCCAAAAACCCAAAAACCGGTTTTTGCTCTCGATCGCCGATGTCCGGCAATAAAAATCCTTCCGTGACGCGCTTTGCCGTCAAATAGATTGTCCGAGCGTGCTGGTAATAGTCCCGCATGAACGACTCGCTGCGACGAAGTACGTTCTTTTGCGGATAGTGAAATGAATTTGCAATTTGGCCCTGCAAAAATAGGGTCAGCAGATCCGAGGGCCGCTTGCTTAAATAATGCAACTCCGTGCGAACCCGTAGGAGAAAATCATAGGCCCGATCAATCGCGCGACGATCGCTCTCACTGATATATTTCCGTTCCACTAGCTTGGCGGTGCTCATCACGCCATCACGAAAATAACAAATCCACTGCATGTTATGATAATCACGCAGCCCACCGCAGCCATTCTTGATATTCGGTTCCTGCATGAAAACCGAGCCTCCATATTTGCGATGGCGTTCATCCTGATTTTCCAGACGCCACTTCAGGTAGCTATCCACCTGCCCTCTGACGCAGCGCTCGAAAAATTCCCTCCTGAACTTGGAATGTCGCCGGTGATCGCCCGCCAGGAATCTCGATTCCAAAAGCGAGGTTTTGGTCAACACATCTGAGTTGGCCAGCTTGATGGCTTCATCGATGGACCGGGTAGAATGCCCAACTTTGAAGCCGACATCCCATAACATATACAAAACTTGCTCGATGACCTCCGTCGCCTCAGCGGAAATTCGGGCTGAGTCATGCAAAAATAGTATGTCGACGTCGCTGTAAGGACTCAATTCCCCCCGGCCATAGCCGCCGATCGCCAGCAGGGCTACCGGCGGCGTTTTGTCGGAATAGGCAGACCCTTCTACTGCTCCCTCGAACAAATGCCGGAGGACGACATCCAAGAGCGCCGCTCGATCCCGAACTATCTCCAGGCCACCCGCTCCAGAGTAATGTTTCAGCCGAAGCCGGTGCTCTTCTATCTTGAGAAATTTCTTGTATAGATCCAGGCGCTCCCGAAGGCGCCTGCTCCCCTCTGATGTTAACTGGCGCTCAGCGTGCGCCAGAATTTTCTCAAGATGTTGGGACATTTACGGCAGAACGGCAAAATACATGAAAAATTCAGGATTGCAGATGAGAAAATTCGCCAGCATCCAGCCTTAAAGAAGGCCAGAGACTCAACTGCCTTCGTGAGACGCGATCGGTGGCCGCCCCTCCAACGGTCAACGCGTTCTCCTTACTTCATCGAAACTAGAAAGTGTTCCCAATCTCCGATGTTGTGAGCGTTCCGAATAAAGGAACTGACAGGCAACTCCCGGGGTGTCTGCGGTTTCTTTTTCAGTTGGAGACCCACCTCTTCCGGCAGACGGTTCCCTTTCAGACTATTGATGCGCTTATCCGCCAGGACACAGTTCTCCCATGAAGTCAGACCTCCGCGCGACCGCGGAACGATATGATCGATATTGCCCTCATGGGGAGCGAGTTTCTTGCCCGTGTACTGGCAATGGCCGCCGTCCCGCTCCCAAATTCCCTTGGCAGAGAGCTTAGGCCGGCGCTTCGGTACCTTGTGATAACGGGCCAGAACCAAAACAGTCGGGACCCTAACCAAGCCGCGGACCGTTCGAACTGCGTAATCTTCTTCCCGAACTGGAAGACCGAGCCAATCTTGCCACCGAACCGGGCGCATATCGCCAGCGCCAAACATGTCGAGGGCAGTCGCGTTGCCGTTTGCCATCATGCAAAAGGCCTGTGCCGGCGTCTTCACGTCGATCGCCTGCCAATTTCGGTTCAATACGAGAACCGTTGCTTTGTTCAAGACGTCATTCATACCGTCTTCTGCCGTTACGTCCTGGCGAAAAACCGTTGAACAAATGCCTCAAAAGAGGCAATTCGTCCAGCACAGAAAGCAATCCTTTATGTTTCCCATCTGCGATTACCACACGCATCCTCAGGGGCACAATGTGCGCACCTACACCATCGAATTGTTGCAGCCTTGGATTGACCAATGCCGGGCAAAACAAATTCAGAGCATCGCCTTCACCGATCATGACCGTTATATTGACGGCGTTGATTTTGGGGTAATTGACCGCCTCCGTGAACAGAATCCGGATATTGAAATTCTCGCCGGAATCGAACTGGACAACGATCCCGTTACTTCCCAGGTCGGGCTGCGCTGGGTGGAAAAGAACTGGGATCGACTCGATTTTGTGCTTGGCTCGGTCCACTACTTCAGCGGCGAGACCGAGATGTTGGACCGCGCCGGTCAACCCGGGCAGATCGAGGCGCGCGGTGTAGCAGAGGCTTTCGATCAATATGTGCACGAGCTTGAAAAACTTGTCTCCCGCGGTCATATCGATTGCCTCGCGCATCTTGATCTGGTGAAGATCCACGGGTTATCCCCCGAGGCATATGATCCGGTCCGGCGATTTCGCCCAATTCTCGAGATCGCGGAAAAAGCGGGTCTGGCGATGGAAGCGAGCACGGCCGGCTGGCGAAAGGCCGTCGGCGAACAATATCCACACACCTCGATCCTACGAGCGGCCGCCGAACTGCGAATTCCGATCACCACCGCCTCCGACGCGCATTCACACGCACAGGTAGCCGCGGACTACGAAAAGCTGGCCGCCGTCCTGGAGGCAGCTGAGGTCACTGAGATTGTTACGTTTCGGCGTCACCATCCGGCCCGGAGGATTCACCGGCCCTGAACCATTTAAACCACTTCGACTAGAACCATGCCTTGAACAATTCGCGTTTCTAACGAATTGATTTCCAGTTGCAGGGCTTGTTTGGCGGTAGTCAGGAATGAGTTGGAGCTGTCTGTCAGCGCAACGTTCAACTTGCCGACGCCTCCTGTTAAATTCTCCAGGCCACATTCCAGCAGAGTCTGTTTGACCGCGATCGCGCAGTTCTTCGCGGAATCAACCAATACCACTCCGGATCCGGAAACTTCCTGGATCAAGGGCGCCAACAACGGGTAATGCGTGCATCCCAGAACCAACGTGTCGATGCCTGCTTCGACTACAGGATCGAGGTAACGATGAAGCACTTTCCGGGTTACCTCGTCCTTCAGCCAGGCCTCTTCCACCAGTGGCACCAGCAGAGGACAGGCCTGGCTGGTAACTCGCACCGCGGGGTTTAACGCTTGAATTGCCCTCTCATAAGCCTCGCTCATGATCGTCGACCGCGTTCCGATCACGCCCACGTGGCCAACTCGCGTTTCTTTTACCGCTGCCCGCGCACCAGGCGCTATGACTCCCACCACCGGAACTTTCAAAATTTCCTGAAGCTTGGAGACCGCCAGCGAAGAGGAGGTGTTACACGCCACCACGATCATCTTTGCGTTTTCAGCCAGTAACAGCCCGCTGATTTCGATGCTGTATCGTTCTATCGTCGATTTGCTCTTGCCGCCGTATGGAAGTCTCGCCGTATCGCCGATATAAAAAATGTCTTCTTCCGGCAGCAGATCCCGTAGTGCGCGAACAACGGTCAAGCCCCCGATGCCCGAATCAAACACCCCAATCGGGCGAAGTGAGGACTCACTTTCGTGCATCTTCGGGGAGTGTATAAACATTCGGCTTAAGTGGATCCCAGATTGACACCCCCGAATCCGTCGCTTCAGGCTCAGACGCCGAGCCGCGTTTGACCATCATCTGTTCCGAATTTCCGCCTCTATTCAGCGCCCGGTTGTACGAGAGTATGCCCTGCAAAATTGCTTGAGCCAAGAGCTGTCTGTAAAGCGGGGCCGCGATTCGGACACGATCTTGGGGATTTGTCAGAAAGCCTCCTTCGATCAGCACTCCGGGGACGTTGCAGTCACGCAGAACAATAAACCGAGCACGCTTAATCCCTCGATCACTGCCTCCTACGCGCGTGATCAGCGCTGCGTGCATGGCGGTCGCCAATGCTATGTTTTCGGGGTCGCGGATGTTGCCGACGCAGGGCTGCAGATCCGAAAGAGTCAGGTTCAGACTGTTGGTCGATGGAACCCCGCGCGGCGCCAGGCTATAGGTTTCCAGCCCCCCCGCCCCCTCACGCGCCCCGGCGTTAAAATGCACACTGACAAAGACCGAGTTGGATTGCCGATTGGCAAAGGCGGCCCGATCTTCCAGCGGAATAAATACATCTCCGGACCGGGTAAGACGAACATTGAATCCCGCTCTTAGCAACAAGTCGCGTGTCCGCTGGACTACATCGAGGGCAAAGTCT
>DATHPZ010000011.1:0-9046 GCA_035483355.1 Chthoniobacterales bacterium
AGAAATCTGAAGCGTCGCAAATGGGAAGGCATCGGGGAATTGCGAAATGCGGAATGCGGATTGCGGAATTTTCGGAAGGGGAAAATGAGGAAATCGAATTCCGTATTTTCCCTTAGATCTAACAGCGTGAGAATCCCGGAACCGTCCTCCGAAAATTCCGCAGTCCGCATTTCGCAATCCGCCTTTCCCGTCTTTCCCGCCTTTCCCTTAGATCTAACAGCGTGAGAATCCCGGAACCGCCATCCTAAATTCCGCAATCCGCATTTCGCAATCCGCATCTGCCGCCTCCACTTCCCGTTTGCTACGCGGCAGAATTCTATGTACGCCTGACAGAGTTATCCCCCCTCTAATCGATGAAAACCGTGACTGTACTCAAAATTGTTGAGAAAAATATTCGTTCCTTGGTCGACGCTGCCCTGGAAGAAAGCGGCGGATTGCTGCGCTTAGCTCCCTGCTGGGTGCCCAGATCGTTCCTCCAACCCGGCCGCCGACTCAAACTGCATCCCGACGATCTTTACGCCTATGGACTGAATCGCGGAGGGATTGACGAGCGCTGGTTCGCATCGACGACAATCGCCGCGAACGAAAATCGGACCCCGGACGAGGGGTTAAGCTACTGCGTGCTCGGCGATCTCCGGTTCACGCTGGCAAACGCGGTACAGGAGTGCGGAGCTCAAATTATCGGTGAATCGATCTGGAGCAAATTTCGCCGCTGGCCGGTCTACTCAAAATTTTTCGATAACATGGGACCGATCCCGCACCATCTGCATCAGTCCCAGGAGCATGCCCGACTGGTCGGTCAGGAAGGGAAACCGGAGAGTTACTATTTTCCCCCGCAGCACAATGCGGTCGGAAACAATTTCCCCTACACCTTCATGGGTTTCGAACCGGGCACGACAAAGGAGGAGGTTAAACGGTGCCTGGAGAACTGGAACAAAGGCGACAACGGAATTCTGGATTTATCGAAAGCTTATCGTCTGAAACCTGGCAGCGGATGGTTGATTGGGCCTGGGCTCCTGCATGCGCCGGGTTCACTCTGTACCTACGAACCGCAATGGGGATCGGATGTTTTTTCGATGTTTCAATCGCTGGTGGAGGGAAGGGAAGTGCCAAGGGCTCTCCTGGTGAAGGATATTCCGCCCGAAAAGCATTTCGATTTGGATTTCATCCTGAGCGAGTTGGACTGGGAAGCGAACGTGGACCCCAATTTCAAGAATAACCATTACCTTGAGCCGGTTCAGGTCGCAGATACCGGTCCAGAAGGATATGTCGATCGCTGGATCGTCTACGGAAAAATCAATGGCGAACAGCTCTTCACCGCGAAGGAATTAACCCTGGAACCGGGTACGAAATGCACCATTCGTGACAACGGCGCGTACGGTTTGACCGTCGTCCAGGGCAGCGGAAAAATGAATAAACTGGTCCTCGATTGCCCCAAGCTCATCCGATTCACCGAACTGACGGAAGACGAAGTCTTCTGCACGGAATCGGCGGCTAAAGCCGGCGTCGCCTTCGAAAATACGAGTGAGGTCGAGGACCTGGTGGTTTTGCGATACTTTGGCCCTGAGGCTAACCCGGATGCCCCAGAGATCGGGGCGCACAGGAAAAGCTTAGGCTCGCTTTAGGCTCTCCAGGACATTCAACGTTTGTTCGACGTTCCGTCCCATCGTGTAACCGCGAGCAATCTCGACGCATTTTTCCCTGGCGGATTCCCGACGATTCGGATCGATCCACTTCTCGATCGCCCGCTGGAGCGCTGCGACGTCATCTGCCTGATTGATAATTTCCCCATGAACGCCGGACACCATAACCTCTGCGAACCCATTTGATGCGGTGGTGAGCACCGGCAGTCCGTAAGAAAGAGCTTCCAGACAGGCATTCGAAAACGGGTCGTACACCGTGGGCAAAACAAAGGTGTCCGACGCCAGGAAAAGCGATTGCATATCGGCGACCGGACCGAGGAAGCGCACCCTATTCGATCTGTAAGACTGCTGCTTGCCAGTTCCTGCGACAAGAAGGCGCGCGTTCGGGTTGGAAATGCGTCCGATGGCCTGGATCGCGTACCTTAGTCCTTTGCGCTTCCAGCCGGAGCCGGCGAACAAGAAGGCCACGTCGTCTTTTTGGAGTCCCCACTCACGTCGCATCTCAAGGCGATCATGGGCTTTCCTCTTAAAATGGACGTCGGGCAGTCCGTTGTAGATGACTGTTATTTTGTCTGGCGGGTAGCCGAACGCGCGGATGATTTCCTTTTGAACCATGCGCGAATTCGCGATCACATGTCGCGCGCCACCTCGCTCAAACAAGTTTCGCTCGAGTTCAAGGATTTCGGCGTGCTTATGGTTCGCGAAGCGAAAGAAAGTGCGCCAACCCGGTTCGTGCGCCGCCCGACGTTCCAGCCAGACTTTATGGACCCCGTCGCCGGCTCTATAACAGTCGCATCGCAGGATGCGATCCAGGCTAAAGAGGATCTCGTCTGGTCGCCGGCCGGCTTGAATGGCTTTAGCGAACCGGAGTGGGCTCAAGGCCTCGGAGCGGATGAGCGGCCCGTAAGGCCATTCGGCTGGAGGCCAATCTCGTGTAGAATACAGAATCGCCTGGTGGCCGGCATCTGTCAGCGCACGACCGAGCCGTTTCAAATAACTTTCCGCGCCGCCCGTTTGGGAGAATCCGCGTCGAACAAGACCAATCTTCATGCAGTGAGGCAGGCGCCCTTCGCCGATCGAGGAAACCGCGAGCTCAAGGTACTTGGATTCCTGCCAAACGTACAGAGATGGAACAGGAGAGCAACTCGGCACGCAGCCTCGCCTAGCGGGTTTGCGTTGCTGGGCTTCCGGCGTAATCTTGCTGCGATTCATGGAGAAAGAACCGCGTCATGTGCTTTACGCCACTTCCGCCAGGATTGGCGGGGTCGGTCTCGATTCGGTGGCGCACGAAACACTTCGCGGCATCAAGGATCAGCTTGGTCTGGCAATCGCCTACGCAAATCGGGCCAGAGATGTTGAGCCGGGTAAAATCATGACTTTGCGCTGGCATCCAGTGCGCTTGTTTTCGAGCCTCGAACGGAAATATTATTATGGCGCCAAGAAAAAGACGTTGGATCGTGTGGCCAGCCGCATTTTGCGAAAAGGTTCTTTTGATCTGTTTCACGGATGGTCAGGAGAAGCGTTGCATACGCTCAGGGTGGCAAAAGAACTTGGTGTACCGTCGGTTCTGGAGATCCCGACTTGGCACCGCCACAAAGGGAATGTGGTGCCGTTTCGAACCGAGGCGGAAATCCGGATGGAGAGTGCCCCGATTCCGCAGCGTTGGCTGAATCGGCTCCTGGTCAGCCGCCAGCAATCGCTCGAAGAATACGAGCTTGCGGACCTACTGCTCGTTCTGTCCGAGAAGGCGGAGGAAACGTTCCTTTTCGCCGGATTTCCAAAGAGCAAGCTTTTTCGGATGGCGCGAGGCGTCGATGTTGAACGGTTTAAACCAGCCACACCACCACCGGTTTTCAGAGCACTCTTCGTGGGAGCACTGATTAAACGCAAGGGTGTTCAGCTTCTCTTGGAAACGTGGAAAAAACTCAACCTTCCGCGCGCGGAGCTATGGTTAGCGGGCTATCCTCACAGCGAAATCACGCCGTACCTGGTTGGTCTACCGGATTCGGTCAAGATTTTGGGATTTAACAGTCGGGTCGAGGAATTGTACCGGCAGTGCAGCATATTCGTCTTTCCGTCGGAATGCGAAGGGAGTGCGAAAGCAACGTACGAAGCGGCCGCGTCCGGTCTGGCACAGATTGCGACGCGGGAATCTGGAGATGTCGTGGTCGATGGAGTCAATGGGATCTTGATTCCGCCGAAGAATGGTGAAGCGCTCTGCGAAGCGATCCTGCGTTTGTACCGCAATCCGGAACTCGCCTTAAAAATGGGGGCTGCCGGAAGAGAAAGAGCGGTCGAGCAGTTCACTTGGGATCATTTCCGTCGCCGGGTATCGGAGGCGTATCGGGCTGCCATGGCAATCCGCCAGCCGCAACTCGTCTGATGAATTCCATTTTAGTGATCCAACTCAAGCGGCTGGGGGACGTTATTTTAACGACGCCGGCACTTGGCGAATTGCGGAAGCTCTATCCGGAGGCTCAGATCACCCTCTTGCTGGATCACCGTTCAGCGGCGGTGGCGCCTGCGATCGCCGCCGTGAATGAAGTCTGGATTTACAATCGTAACGCGTCGTTCAACCTCTGGTTTGACCTTGTTCGGCGCGGATTCGATCTCTGCCTTGATTTCACCGGCAGCGATCGCTCGGCGCTGGTCTCTTTTTTTTCGAAGGCCGCGCAGCGAGTTGGGTTTAGTTTTGTCGCCAAACGCGCGGCGCGTTCCTGGGGCTATACCCAACTTGTGCAGTCGCCGGTGCGGGAAAAACATACGGCGGATCATTACCTCGACCTGATTCGAGCTCTGGGAGATTTTGTTCTAGAAAGCGGCGTTTCGTTGCGTCTGACCGATAGTGTCGAGCGCTCGGCTGTTAGGCTGCGACGCGAGATTGGCGTCCCAGGTCCCTATGTTGTTTTTCATCCCGGTGCTGCGAGGCCCGAGAAGTATTGGTTAGCTGATCGCTGGGCGACCGTCATCCAGCACGCGCAAACGCGTCTCGGACTTCCTTGCCTGGTCACCGGAGGCCGGGATCCGGGGGAATTGCGGCACATTCGCGATATTCTCGCGAGATCGCAGGACACCTCGAGGATCTTTAACTTAGCGGGCAAGGTCGACTTTCTCTTGAGCGCCGCGATCGTCCGGGAAGGAACCTTGTTTGCCGGGGTTGACACGGCCGCGGCCCACGTGGCGTCGGCGTTTCAGCGGCCCGAACTGGTCCTTTTTGGACCCACTAACCCTTTTCATTGGCACCCGACGCACGCCTCTGCGGTGGTGGTCCGCGCCGGTTTTGAGGGCCCGCTCCATCATTTCGAGCCGCGGCAGAAGGGATTTCCAATGAGTGAACTGTCGACCGAAACTGTCATTTGTGGTATAGAAGATGTTTTCAAATACGTGCAGAGCGACAGCCGGAGAGAATTAGGATAAGGCACTCACTGGAACAGGCAAAGTATCTCTATGTTGCATTCCTTCTGAGCCGAGCGTACCGAGAGGGCTCGCCGGCTTCTTGCGAGGCGGTGGAAGCGTCGCCTCAATTTTAGACGGCTCTTGGACAGCTCACCGAAGATATTCCATGTCAAAGAAAAGACCTTCACCACGCGAACTTGCACGGATGTTGGTTGGTCCCTATCGGGATCTTTTTCCTTTTCTCAAGCCTCATCTTGGGCGGTTCATCTTGGCGCTTGTCTTCGGAGCTTTGTTCGGGCTGATTTCCGGACTTTTACCGCTCGTCCTCAATTACGTGAATTCCCAGGTTTTTCCTCAGGGCAAAAACAAAGTCGATATGTTGAGCGACGCCGTGAACGGCACCGGCACCGGGATCAACTCAGTGGTTCTGGTTTGTTCGGTGATCCCCTTTATTTTTGTGCTGCGCAGCCTGTGCGATTATTTGAACAGCTATTACATGGCATGGGTGGCGTTGCGGGTTTTGGCAGACATTCGTTGCAAGCTTTACACCCACATTCTCAATCAATCGATCGAGTTCTTTAACCGTGAACGATCCGGAAATCTTATTTCGCGTGTGGCCAACGATACCCGGATGGCGCAGACCGCGCTGACCAGCATCAGCAGCGACTTGATCAAACAGCCTTTGACCGTCATTAGCGCCTTTGCCGTGCTCATTCACCTCGATTGGAAGTTCACCGTCGTCAGTCTCTTCCTGTTTCCAGTCTGCATGGTGCCGATCGTCTACTACGGCAAGAAAGTTCGGCGTCAGGGCAAACTTGAGGAGGAGAGGGTCGGATCGATGATGTCGATCCTACAGGAAAGTTTCGCCGGGATCCGTGTGATCAAGGCTTTTGCGCGGGAGAAACGTGAGGCCGAGAACTTCCAATCAATTAGCAATGAACAATTCAAGAGCGGAGTCCGCGTCCGCAAAGCGATCGAGATCGTCAGCCCGATGGTCGAGGCGGTCTCGGCGGTTGGAGTCGGCTTGGCGCTCTTCTACGTTTGGTATACCCATCTAAGCGCGGCGAAGTTCCTGGCGCTGCTGGCCGGTATTTTCATGCTGTACGATCCGATCAAAAAGCTGAGCCGAATTCATCTGGTGATGCAGCAATGCTTCAATGCCACCAATAACATCTTTGAGATATTGAACCGGAAACCTGCCATCCAGGATGCGCCGGGAGCGCTGGAAATCGGGGGAAGCGAGGGTGACCTCCGAATCGAGAACGTAACGTTCCGGTACCGGCCAGGCTTGCCCGCGGCCGTTCGGGGTCTGACTCTTCATGTCGAGCCCGGGAGATATTATGCCCTCGTTGGTTCGAGCGGCGCCGGCAAAAGTACGATCCTTTCGTTGCTGCTTCGCTTTTACGAGCCGGAAGCAGGTTTCATCCGCCTGGATGGGCGCGATATCCAGACGATCAAACAGACTTCATTGCGCGAACAGATCGGCATGGTTTCTCAGGATACTTTCCTCTTCCACGATTCGATTCTTAGTAATATCCGCTACGGCCGGTTGGATGCGTCGAAAGAAGAGGTGATTGAGGCGGCGAAGCAGGCGTACGCCCACGAATTCATTATGCATCAGCAGCACGGCTACGAGACCGTCATCGGGGACAAAGGATGCCTCTTGTCCGGTGGCCAGCAACAACGCGTCTCGATCGCGCGTGCCCTCCTGAAGAACGCGCCGGTTTTACTGTTGGACGAAGCGATGTCAGCGCTCGATTCCGAGGCCGAACGTGAGATTCAAGCCGCCTTGGATCGCTTGTCCGAGGGGCGCACTGTCATTGCGATTGCTCACCGGTTGTCGACCGTGCTCAAAGCCGATCAAATTGTGGTGATGGATCGAGGCGAAATTCGGGAGATTGGGACGCATCGCGAACTTTTGGACAGCTCGACCATCTACCGGAAGCTGTACGACCTGCAGTTCAACGTGCAGGCCGAAGAGTTGGCAGGAGTCGCCTGAAATGCCGCCGGCTATTGCGCGTCTCTTCTTGAGATTGCTTGCTGGAGAAATTCGCGTCTGCGTTCGCGAAAATGTTCCAGCCGCTTTTGTTGGTCCGGAGTCAATCCGGTTTCAATCTCGGCCAGGGCCGCGTCAAGAGCGTCGCTTCCCTGTTGCATGGCTTGGATTTGAATCGATTGCATCTGCTTGACTGCGGCTTCCACACGGGGCCGGATCTTCGCGTTTTGTTCCGGCGTAAGCCGGCCGGCGCGTTGCAATTTCTGCATCAGATTTTCGGTCCAGGTGCGGGAGTTTCGTGTCGGATTTGCCAGTGCCTGTTTGCGCAATACCGAATAAGTAATCAGAGATCCACTAACACCGCCCGTTAGAAAAAGGACAGCGAAGACCAGGACTAGTTTCCAACTGGATCCCATAGGGAGTAGGCCATTTCAACCGTCGATTCCTGGTCATCCAATCCCGACGAGCTGGTCGCCTCGATGTTAATTCCCAGAACAGTCCCCAGGATGAGCAGCGCGGTCGCCACCGACAATATCGAAGTCCGGAGAAAGGCCTTGTTTTCCTGAACGCGATTCCGATGCTGTTGCAGGATGTTCTCAGCAAAACCGGCTGGCATGGAGAGTGCCTCTTCCCCTCTCGCCTGGCGAGCAAACGCGAAAAGCTTTGCCACGTTCTCTTGCTCTTTCATTTTTCCAGTCGTTGTACTGCTGCCGCGAGCTTTTGTCGCGCCCGAAACGCCGTTACCTTGACTTTAGACGCTTTCCAGCCGGTCAGGTCACAAATATCCGCAACAGATTTTTCCTCCAAATAAAGCCACTGGACGACCAGACGTTCTGCCGGTTTCAAAGTCAGAAGGAGCCGGTTCAACAATTCCCGGCTTTCCTCCGGCGATTGTTGGAGCGGTTGGCTGGCGTTATCTTTAAGGTTGTCCAAGATCGCTTGCTGATCTTCGTTGAAGTCTGACCAGCGGTATTCGGGCCGGTTGCGTTGCTTTCGCAGGTGGTCGATGCAGGTGTTGACGGAAATTCTCGAAACCCAATGTTCGAACGGCATGTCTGCCCGATATTGATGAAGCTTGGCGAATATCTTCAAGAAAATCTCCTGGGTGAGGTCCTCTTCGGACTCTCGCCTGGGAAGATGGTTGCGGACAATCCGGATCACTACCGGATAGAGTCGCTCAACGAGTTCTTTCGCCGCCGTTTCGTCGGAGTTGCGAGCGCTTGCGATCAGTGGAAAAAGTTCGTCGCGCGACATCTTCGATCGTGCGTGCCGGTTATAAGCTGAGAGTTTTTGGTTTTGAGATTTTGGTTTTGAGTGTTCATTCGGAAGGGGCATGGCCGGAGCCACCCAGAACGCAAAACACAAAACGCAAGACTCACAATGTCAATGTTTCAAGAATTCAGGGAATTTGCCTTTAAGGGAAACGTGGTCGATCTCGCGGTCGGTGTCATCATAGGCGCGGCATTCGGGAAAATTGTTACTTCGCTGGTCAATAACATCTTTATGCCGATTCTTGGCCTGATTCTCGGGAAGGTCGATTTTTCCAACCTATTTATTGTCTTGAATGGCCAGCCAGTTGCCTCTTTGAAGGAGGCTGCCGACAAGGGAGTCCCCGTTTTTGCCTATGGCATGTTTATCAATACGGTCATTGAATTTCTGATTGTCGCTTTTTGCCTGTTCGTGATCATCAAACAGGTGAATCGGTTCAAGAAGCCGGTGGCGGCTGCCTCTGGTCCGTCGCCTGAGGAGAAACTGCTCACAGAAATCCGGGATCTGCTGAAAACAGGGCGGCAACCTTGATCGCAGAGAGGTTGCCGGCGAACCATGGGTCTCTCCTTTTGGCTGCGTGACGAGATAATTCGAAGCGCGCTGCGTTTCATGAAAAAAGAAAAGCCACAATGCCCAAGATGATCAGGAGCAGGCACAGTCCTCTCACGAACCATCTTGGCATTCCGGCAAATCCCCAAAAACCAAGAAATGCCGCCACGACGGCCAGGATAAGTATCGTCAC
>DATHPZ010000012.1:0-4095 GCA_035483355.1 Chthoniobacterales bacterium
CGTGAGAGCGTTTTGAACGATTTGCCGGCCAAGAAAACCGGATGCCCCGGTGATTCCAATATGCATCGCTTCTCTAATACCGCGACGAAGGGTGGACCACAATATTCGTTGCTCGCGGTCTTCTCGGAGCACGGGCGCGACCGGGCACTAATCCGGGAACGATCGGTGGAGCCAGTTAAGCGGGAAACGGTTTCCGGGGCAATCGGTCGGGCGCGGATTAATTTCTTTGTGCCCTCGTACGATTGAATATCTTCCGTCAACTTTGCCGACCCGCCGTCGCAGATATCGGATCAATTCGTCGAGCGCTTCATATTCCGCCTTGGTCGGAAGATCCCGGTTGAAGTCGCCCACCAGGCAGATGCCAATGGAAATATAGTTAAGGTAGTCGCTGTGAACGTGTCCGCCGTTGAGTTGCCGGTCCCAACGGTTGCCGATCTCGACCTGACCGTTCCCGGAGGAGGTGCCGTTGCCGATGACGAAGTGATAAGCAAGGCCGTTTGGCATCCGGCGCACATAGCGGTGATAATAATCGAAGATGCGGGCGTTGCCCTGCCGGGTCCCGCTATTATGGACGATGATGTATTTCCAGCGATTACGTGCGACACGGGCATCGTCGATCGCCTGGCGGACCGCGGGCGTGAGGTATTGCCAGCGGACACCTCCGGCTCCGGGTGCCGGGACCAGGTCTTTCTGCCCTTCGGCGCCGGATTTTTGCACAACGATCGAGTCCTCATCGTCTTGTTTGCCGAAGAAGAACCAGTGCCGTTTTTTTTTGGCAGTTGGGGCAGGCACCTCCCTTTCGATTGGAGGCGTGGATGCGGTTTGAGCCCTGGTCGGCTCGGATTGCGGAGAGGGAGTGGGTCTTGATTCTTCGGTCGGCGTGGCGGAAGGCCGCGCGATGGGGCTGGGCTGGGTGGACTTGGAGGCGGTTGCTTCCGGGGAGTTCGAGCGGAAGGGTTGTTTAAGCGGGGAAGCAGCGGGGCTCGGAGTCGGCTTTGGAGAGGGGGTTGGACTTGCGACGATCTCCATTTTCTGGCGGCTTTTCAAAAAAAGATCCCTTAACCGCTTTTCTTCGTCGGTTTGTTGGGTGATGCCGTGATTTGAACTGAGGGTCAATAAAAGGAGCACTGACAAGAAAGGAATCTTCAGCCTGCGCACACGAAAACTGATGGTACGGAGATTATAAAATTCCAATCGTTACTCCTTCGGTGGATCCGGTCCCCAGGACACAGGACCTGTTGCTTCCTGGCAGTATTCCTCTCCCTAAAAGAGCATGTATTTTGCTCGAAACAAAATTCATGCTTTTTCGGGGACAGGACACGATCGCCGGCGGTCTCCAAATTCGCTGGCAGGCGTGGTTTGTATCGTTTAACCTCAACGCGTTATTTTGTAACTAAGCAAATTCAGGCGCGGGAACGCAAACGGGTCCGTAAGTTTTTTCCAGATTGATGAAAAAGATCCTGATCTTTACCGCCGGTTTCGGTGAGGGACACAACACGGCGGCACGCAATATTCGTGACGCTCTTGATCATATTGCGCCGGACGAAGCGAAGGTCGAGGTGCTTGACCTTTTCGATATCTGTTACGGTAAGCTGAACGATTTGGTCCGAAAAGCCTACATTACGGCGATCAATCGGACGCCGAGAGTCTGGGGGAAGATTTACAACGTCATCGACGGGACCCAGTTCGTCGAATCGAATATGGTGATGCTGGCGAAGATGAAGCGCGCCATGAGCGACGTGCTGGCGGACCTGGAACCGGACGCCGTGGTGTCAACCTATCCGATTTATAACTATGTCATCGATGCGATCTATGCGGACGGCCGGCCCAAAATTTTTTCGCAGATCACGGTAATCACTGATTCGATTACAGTGAACTCGATCTGGTACCGTTGCGTCAGTGATTATTTCCTGGTCGCCAACGAAGATACGGCGAATGTCTTGCGCAATGCCGGCGTTCCCGAGCAGCAGATACGGGTTTTCGGGTTTCCTGTCACTTACCGGTTTGCGGAGATGCTCGACAATCGGTATGGCGGCGGTGAAAAAGGACCTCGACGCATTCTTTACCTGATCAATTCTGGAAAGAAGGAAGCTCCGGCGTTGGTGCGTCGTCTCTGCAAACGAAGCGACATCCAATTGACGATCACCGTCGGACGCGATCGAACGCTCCGCAAAGAGATTGAAGGTGAGATCAGAGCGCCGGTGCATCCGGTGGAAATCCTGGGCTGGTCAAACCGGATGCCTGAGCTACTGATGAGCCATCATTTAGTCATTACAAAGGCTGGAGGCGCGACTGTGCAGGAAGCAATCGCCGCGCGGACTCCGGTCATTATCAGCCAGGTGGTTCCCGGACAGGAGGAGGGAAATGCCCGCCTGATTGTGGAGAACGACTGTGGCTGTTTGGCGCCAGGCCCGGAAGCGATATTGGAAGCGCTCGACAGCGCATTCAACAAAGACGAAATCCGGTTACAGACTTGGGTAACCAATATTTCGAAACTGAGTAAACCAGACGCGTCGCTGCAAATAGCTCGTTTCCTCCTTGAGTTGGCTTCTCCTGAAAATGCGCCGCCGAAGAAGCTGTCTCACTTTCTCCGGACGGAGTCAGGAGGGAAAGATGGCCGGTCTATTCTGCTGTGTGATCTGCACACCCATACCATCTATTCAGACGGGAAGCTGACCGTACGCGAATTAGTCGATTTTTACGGGCAACGGAGCTTCGATGCACTTTGTGTGACGGACCATATCTGTGATCACACCAGTTTCATCGGCAAGATGACAAATTTCAGCGGAATGGTCCTGACGCTCGACGAAGTGGACGAATACTTCGAGGCGATTGAAAGCGAGAAGAAAAGGGCACTCGATAGGTACGGGATGATTTTGATGGCCGGGCTGGAATTCAACAAGGACGGGCTGACAAAAAAAAGCTCGGCACACTTGCTGGCGGTTGATTTGAAGGGACCGATCGACCCGGGGCTGAGCGTCACTCAGACAATCGCTGAGATCCACGGGCAAGGCGCTTTAGCTATCGCCTCGCATCCGCACGAGGTCAAAACACGTTGGGGCAAGAACACACTTTATTTTTGGGAAAACATCGACAGATACGCGCCGCTCCTGGACGCCTGGGAGGTGGCGAACCGGGATGATCTTTTTAACCCGATTGGACTGAAAAGGCTGCCATTTGTTGCCAATAGCGATTTCCACAAGCCGAAGCATATTTTTTCGTGGAAGACGGTTCTTTTTTGCGAAAAAGACCCGGAGGCGATCAAACAATGTATCCGCGTTAATCGTGACGTTTCGATCACGCTTTACCGTGATCATCGGATCGGCTTTGGTTACGGAGATGCGGAGCCCGCTGCTCGTCTAGACTTTGCTGCCGAAGAATCCGCGCAAGAAGTGGTCGCGTTTCCCACCTATCGCATGAAGCTTGCCAGATGAGGATCGAGGCGCTGGTCTTCGACATCGGGAATGTTCTTGTCCTCTTTGATTGGCAGCCCTTTAAAAGCCGGCTCCAAGCCGAGTGCGCAAACCTGACACCTGAAACAGAAAAGGAATTCAGGGAACTGGTGGTCCGTTTTGATGTCGGGGAAATGACAGGGGAAATGTTTGCCCGTGTGGCCATTCGCACGATAGGATTTCCAGGAGATGAGCCGGAGTTTATCGCGATTTGGAATGGCATATTCAGTTCAAATCCTCCGATGGAACGAACAATTCTCGCGCTGAAGGAGCGATTTCCTCTCTTTTTACTCTCGAACACTTCAGATCTTCATCTCGCCTATCTGATGCAGAATTATGACGTGTTACGGTGTTTTTTAGACGGCGTCTATTCATTCCGGGCAAAGTGCGCGAAGCCGGATCGGAGGATCTTTGCCACAGCTATTGAACAATTCGGTTTGAAGCCGGAGAAGACGGCTTTCATCGATGACCTGCCCGCGAATGTTTGCTCCGCTGCGGATGCAGGGTTACAGGCGATTCGATATGACTTGACCAAGCATGCCGAATTCGAACAGCGCCTCGCGGAACTCGGCGTTCAGATTTAGATTTTTAGATTCAGTCATCACAAGATGACTAGCAAATTTGGGCGCTGACCAGAATGGCG
>DATHPZ010000013.1:0-19273 GCA_035483355.1 Chthoniobacterales bacterium
TTCGTTCGACAAGAAGCTAACCCGCAAGGAAGGAAAGCCGTTCGCCATCCTGACCCTGGAAGACTTTACCGGATCGGTTGAGGTCATGGTTTGGGGCGAGGTGTACGCGAAAACGTCCAAAGAGATTGATAAAGGTAAGATCGTGGCTATCACGGGCAAACTGGACAAGCGGGAAGACAGCATCCGGATCGTGGCAAACGAAATCGGGCCAATGACCGGTCGGAAATCGGTCAAGGCTCTAACGATCGATATCCCTCTCGAAAAGGCCGATGAAGAACGGTTGATGGCCATCCGCGACCTTGTCCGGCAATTCCCGGGGATACAACCGCTCTACCTTCGATTCCGGTCGGCCGACGGCCAAGAAATTCGGTTGAGAGCCGACTCCGATTATTCCGTCCGAGATGAGGAGGCCTTCAGGGCAAAGCTGGCAGAGTTGCTCGTCTGAGGAGGGGTGAAGGTCGTCCGAGGCGACGAAACCCACGCTATTGCTCCGTCGCAGGTAACTTTGGAGGGCTTCGCTCATCCGACGTGATACAGGATGTAAGCAGATGTTACTTTGCGCTGTTGCGCGTCAAGGGGAGACGATTGCTCCGGCTGCCTTGGGGCGCCGGTGAACCCTTGCAAAAGTGGATTTCGGCATTACAGTCTGGGTTCCTTTTCGCCTGGCTATGACCCCGTTCAATCGAGAAATGAAGATCTTTTCAGGATCGGCGCATCGCGACCTGGCCCTGAGAATTTGCCAGTCGATCGGCGCTCCTCTCGGCGACGCGGTGGTCAGCTCTTTTCCGGATGGCGAGACGCGGGTCAAAATCAACGAAAACATCCGGGGCCGCGATATTTACATCGTGCAACCGACCTGCCCGCCCACGAATCAGAATCTAATGGAGCTCCTGATCCTGATCGATGCCGCCAGAAGAGCCAGTGCGTATCGGATCACCGCGGTCATTCCCTATTTTGGCTATGCGCGACAAGACCGAAAAGATCAGCCCCGGGTACCGATTACCGCCAAGCTCGTCGCCAATTTGCTCGTAGCGGCTGGTGCCAGCCGAGTGCTGACGCTCGATTTGCATGCCCAACAGATCCAGGGATTTTTCGATATTCCGGTCGACCATTTGTACGCGGCGCCGGTGTTGATCCGCTATATCCGCCAGAAGAAAATCGAGAACCTGGCGGTTGTCTCACCGGACGTTGGCGGCCTGAAGTTGGCTTCCGCCTATGCCGAGGCTTTGGGGGCAACATTGGCAATCGTGGCAAAACGAAGGATCAGTCCAACCGAAACAGAGGCGCTGACGGTGATCGGCGATGTGGACGGAAAAAATGTCATCATGGTGGATGACCTTACGGAAACTGCCGGCACCCTGACGAATGCCGCGACGCTGCTAAAAAAATATGGCGCCGAAGATATTTACACGGGTGTTTCTCACGCTGTTTTTACCGATATCGCTCACGAAAGATTGATCAAATCGGAAATCCAGGAATTGATCACCACCGACAGCACGCCGGTGAGACTCCACCCGGATTGCAACATCACCGTCCTTTCCATCGCAGAGGTCCTCGCTGAGGGCATCCACCGAATTTACACGAACGAATCGGTAAGTTCGCTTTTCGAGATCAACGCAAAACAGTCTTAAGAATCATGGCTCAACAAGTTAAACTCAAAGCGCAAAAGCGGACCGTCATCGGTCGGAATGCTATCAAAAAGATCAAAAAGGAGGGTCTGGTGCCCGGAGTCATTTACGGCTCTCAGGCGGAGCCGATGGCCCTTCAAGTCGAGGCCCGCGCATTGACAAGCGTGCTGGCGCACGCGTTGAGCGAACACGTCTTGGTCGAACTGGAGATCGTGGACGGGAGCCAAAGCAACAGCCGATTGGCTCTGATCCAGGAAGTTCAGCATCATCCCTTAAAGCGGGAATTGTTGCATGTCGATTTTCATGCCGTTTCCGCCACCGAGAAGATCACCTCCGAAGTTCCGATTGAAGCCGTCGGTGATGCCTTGGGAGTCAGAACGTTCGGTGGCCTGCTCGAATATTCGTTACGAACGCTGGAAGTGGAGTGTTTCCCGCAGGACCTGCCGGAAATCGTTCGCATCGATGTAACGAACCTCAATATAGGTGAGGCGCTGCATGTCCGCGATATTCCACTCCCCTCCGGGGTGGAATCCCTGACGGACGGCGACCTGACCGTGGTCAGCGTGGTTGCCTCACGGGTGGGCGAAGAAGTTGTCGAGACCGCCGAAACCCCGGCGACACCCGAAGTGATCACCGAGAAGAAGGGCGAAGCCAAAACGGAGACTCCTCAGTCTTCCTAGCCCATGGCCGATCTGCGTCTCGTGGCTGGCCTCGGAAATCCCGGGCTCCAGTATGGCGGTACGCGGCATAACATTGGTTTCATGGTGATCGACTATCTGGCAGGAAAAAAGGGAGTGAAATTGTCAAGATCGGCTGCCTGGGGTTCCGAATTGGGAAAATGGGGCGACATCCTTTTGATAAAACCATTGACCTACATGAACCGAACCGGAGAGGCTATTGGCCGGTTCGCGCATTATTTTAAAGTGCCGTCGGAAGAGATCCTGGTCGTGGTGGATGACGTGGCCCTTCCGCTTGGGCGGCTCCGGTTACGGCCGACAGGGAGCGACGGCGGCCACAATGGGTTGAAATCGATCATCGTACCTCTGGGCGAGACCTTCATGCGGTTACGGATAGGGATCGGCGGTTCGAGCGACGCCGAACGATTGAGCGACCATGTCCTGAGCGAATTCGATCGGTCGGAGAAGGCGACGATCGATCGGGCGATCGAACGTGCGGCGGAAGCGATCGAACACGTGGCGCGGAATGGAATCGCTTCGGCGATGAACAATTACAACAAAGCAGAATAATATTGAAACATTATGAAACATCGTTATGAATGCTTGCTGGCCGTCGATACGCGTGGCCAGGAAGACAGCGTGAAAGAAATTATTGAACGTCTGGAAGCGGATTTAGCGAAAGAGGGCGCCACGGTCGAACAAGTCCAGAAAATGGATAAGCGCCCGCTCGCCTACAGCCCGCGTCACATCGACTCCGCCTACTACGTAAATTTTATTTTCGAAGCAGATCCAAACTTGATCACCAAGCTGCGCGGCAAATTTAAGCTCGACCCCATCGTTTTTCTGCAGCATTACCAGCGTTTACCGCTTAGGGTACCTGTGCGAATTTCCAAAGCCTAAACTTTTCTTTATGGCAAATCTCAACCGCGTACTATTAATCGGCAATCTGACTCGCGATCCTGAGGTGCGCTACACACCCAAGGGCACGGCGGTGACGGAAATCGGTCTCGCCGTCAATCGAATCTACTCGGGAGAAGATGGTGAAAAAAAAGAGGAGACCACCTTCGTCGACGTGACGCTTTGGGCGCGCCAAGCCGAAATTGCCGGGCAATATCTAAAAAAAGGGCGCCCGGTCTTTATCGAAGGCCGTCTCCAATTGGACACCTGGGACGACAAGCAGACCGGTCAGAAACGGTCCCGCATGCGCGTGGTTGCTGAAAATCTTCAACTGCTGGGCAGCCGACAGGAAGGCGAAGGCTCCTCCTCCAGCGCCCCATATCGCCGAAACCCTACGGTGTCTGCTCCTCCCGCCCGGCCCGAACCGCGCGATCCGGATCTGGATGCCGAACCGGACGATATTCCGTTCTAGTCCCAGGGTTTGGCTTATAGGCGCTTCTATGAAGCCGCTTCAATAGGCCAACTGGCTTTTGTCCCGGAGGGACGGTGCGATCGTAGCCTGGCACGAAGTGCCTGGGAAAGCGTCACCCCGAAAGAGCCGTCCCGTAGGGTACGGTGTGATTTCGCGAGGGTGTGCGCATCGATTCGATGATTGAAATCAGCGTTGGTGTTTCTCAGGTCCAGGAAACGGTCCGTTTACATCGAGCAGCAGCTCGAATATCATCGGACACGAACCTTTCAAAAAGAGAATTCGGCTTTGCTAAAGAAACACGGCGCACATTTCGACGAGAAATACCTCTGGGATTGGCTATACCGCCCGATCATACCGTACCCTACGGGACGGTTCTTTTGATTTTGAGGGACGCTTTCCCCAGGCACTTCGTGCCAGGCTACGATCGTACCGTCCCTCCGAGACACATAAGCACTGCCACCGCGTTAAACGCTGAAATGTCCAAACTGCAAAGCAAAGCGTCACCGTTTGCTTCTTCCGACCGACCTAACGGGGGACGCTGCTTACCTCACTCAGTGCACTCACGACTAATCTCCCCGTAAGCTGCCAGGTGGACAATAGGTGCCCTCCTCTTCTCGTTTCCACCACGCTCCGGTCTGCCTTTTTTCTAGCGCACTCGTCAAATGGTACTCAAAAAGTCGCGCTCGGACGTAACGCGGCGGAGACTCTGGAAATGGATTCGTTTTGATCAACCGTAGAACGGACGGAGACCCCTGAAGCAACCGCACCAGAAAATTCATAAACCATGGCTCACCCTGGACGTCATCCAAAGCGGCAAACCACATTTGCCAATCCAGCCTCGGTTGATGAGGGGCGACGATGGGCGGCGCACGCTGGAGGTCACCCACTTTATATTTGAATTCGTACGGCAGCCAGGTCAGACCATCCTGGCTGCCCTCGACGATGATTTCAGGACGGGTCTTCGTCATGACTCTGAACAACCCATAGCCGTTAAGCGAACGGAACGGCTCGAGAAAGCGGTAAGGAACGCTGAATACTGGTGGCCAGTCACTTTCGGGAAATACAGCGCTCCAAAGCAGAGGCCCGCTCAAAGCCAGGGTAACAACCGTCACTGGGATCAGGATCCATGAAGGCCAGGCGGCGCCACAAACTGCCATGCTCGGCCAAGGCTTTCGCCCGATGCGCGACCAAACCGCGTCGTCCACCGCAAGCAGGCAGAGCGCCGCGGTCAAAAGGTTGAAAAAGCAATAGTTACCCGTCAGCGCGATCAGTGTCTGCAGCGTCAATAAAGCGAGAACTCCAATCAACCGTAGTCGTCGCGGGGCAAACAGCAGGAATGGCGCACCCAACTCGACGCCAAACATGACGACTGTCGAGACTGCCTGAATCCAGGGTGGAAATTGATTTGCCCACCAGGAAAGAGGCGTTGGCAACGGTTGCGTTTCATAGTGATACCGGAGCGCAGTCAGCTTCCACCAGGAATCGTCTCCGCTGGTCAGCTTCACCATGCCCGACATGAACATGAGTCGGAACAGGAGCCAGCGGAGGAGAAAATGCGCCCAGGGGGAGAGCGGACTTTGATAACGTCGCGATGGTAAAAGCCGGAGCGGCGCAAGGAAAATACTGAGAAAGCCGACTTCCAAAAGCAGGTAATCCCATTGGAAGTTCATGAAGAGCTGGCCCGCCACACTGAGCGACAGATAAATGCTCCACAACAGAAGCAGACAGAAAAGTGGTGCGATCTGCAAAATGAGCAGCAGACTCAGGACGACTCCGGATGCACACAAGAAATGCAGGAACGAATCGCTGGCGTTGAGCCAACAGAGCGTGGGAAACAACCGGTACGCTTCCGTTCCGAACCGATTCCGCAATTCGTCTAACCAAGGCGCGACGGGCAGAATGCCCTCGCGACCAACTAGCCCGTCGATCTGGCTCCAAAAGGACCAGAAAGCGATGAGGTAAACCAATCCGAGCAACCGAAGAAACCAGGTACGCGCGTGGTAGTAGGTAGGCCGGCAAACCGCATCTTCACCCTTTCCCCACAGCGCCTTGGTGAGACTGGAAGCGAGCAAACGGTGACCGGCAACAAACCGATACCCACCCCGCGCCAGCGCCGCAAAACCGGGCACTTGGCGGTAACACCTGAGACCGAGCCCGCTACCGATACGGGACCCGTAGGCGAGCATTCGAAACACCGCTTCGGCGCCGTCATAGATCGTCCCATCGGTCTCGACCAGGTGGACGGCGGAGCGAAAGGATTCGATCGGTATGTCCTGCGCAAAACGCTCTCCGACGGCCTGAAACGGAGCGACATCGACCTTTTCGCGCGTGGTCTCCTGACATCGCCGGACCCAGCGGATACAAAAATCACAATCCCCGTCATAGATGAAAAGCGGTTTCTCCGCCGGAGCAGGGCTGTACGTCAGGCGGCTTGGACAACGAACCTGCTTCAATTTCTCATTTCGTCGGTTGCGCACTTTAGTCACGATTCGCTTTGAATCGAACGCCGTAGTATAATTCGCGGCAAAATCCCCTTAAAACAACACCGCTTAGAACATCATATGCAACCAACCTCCGCACAGGACGAGGCAAAAAGGACCGCCGCCGCCCAAGCAATCGAGAGATTCCTCAAGGATGGAATGACCATCGGGCTTGGATCAGGAACAACCTCCCGATGGTTTGTTCGCATCCTCGGCGAACGCGTAGCGAAGGGACTCCGTGTCATCGGGGTGCCGAGTTCGAAGTCGACCGGGCAACTTGCGGAGGAGGTCGGAGTGTCGCTGGCAGATTTGAATGATGTCGGTCAATTAGACCTGACAATCGACGGCGCGGATGAGATCGATGGCAAAGGTCGGATGATTAAAGGAGGCGGTGCAAATCTGCTCTGGGAAAAAATTGTTGCCTGCGCTTCAAACAGGATGGTTTGCATCGTGGACGAGTCGAAATTGGTCGAGCGCCTCGGCCGATTCCCGCTTCCGGTCGAAGTGATCCCATTCGGCTGGCGCAGCACCGAGCGGCTTATGCGAAAATTGTTCGCGGATGTCGGTTTGGGAGACCCTAAAATCGAGATGCGCGGCGGCTTGGAAAAACCGCTGATCACAGACAGCGGCCACTACCTTTTGGATTGTCACCTGGAGGTGATCCCGGACCCCGAAAATCTTGGGCAAAAGTTAAACCAAATTCCTGGCGTCGTGGAACATGGACTTTTTATCGGGATCGCCACCGACGCCGTCGCCGGGCACGCTAGCGGCCAGGCTGAAGTGCTTACTTTTCGATAACGTTGTTACTCGACAATTCGCGAAAAGGAGGCCACGCGCTGGGTAGCCGGAACCACGAAAGTAAGCGAACGACTGAAAGTCTTCCTCTCTTTTTCGATGTCCCAAAGATCGCACTTTTCTGACAACTCCAGGATTTCCGCAAAACTCAATGGACCTTCGAACAGTCGCTCAGAGAGAGCTGCAGCGGAGCATTCAGGCCGAACCGAACTTAACTCACGATTTACAGGAACCCACTTGGTGTTCATAACTAGACAATATTTTAGCTGACCAGTCAGTTTAATTTAGAGACAAAAAAATTTACCAAAATCCGCGTCACACGAGAGATCCGACTTGATTTGCGCCCACCAGCCGGAAAACGCCTTTTTTCAAACACTTCAAAACGGCCGGGTTATTCTCGATTTTCGCCTGCATCATCAACCCGCCCGCGTAGCAAAAAACCTGGCGTGCAAGTTCAACGGGATCCTCGGTCTCCAGAGTGCCTTCAGCGGCAGCGTCGCGCAACGTACAGGCCAAATATTTCATGCTTCTCTCGGAAAGTTCATGAGCCTTTTTTCGGATTTGTTCGTCCTGTGTGCTCAACTCGGATCCGATGGAAGAGAACGGACAACCGCAAAGTTTGCCGAACTTCTCGTATTTATCTAATTGATCCTGGACAACGCGATCACAGTACTTTTCCAGGCGCTCGAGAGGCGGCACCTGCGAGGAAAAAATCTCATCCATCAGGCCGCGCTTTTTATTCCAGTGATCTTCAAAGGCGGCGGCGGCGAGATCGGACTTTGACTTATAAGCGTAATAGAAACTCCCCTTATTGACGCCGGCACGGCTGCAGATGTCGTCTACGCTGATGGAGCCGTAACTATTCTCCCAGATGAGCGTCACCGCGGTATTGAGAAGTTTCTGTCTGGTATCGCTCTCTCGCTTCACGACGCCAGCTTAGTTGACTGGTTAGTATAGTGCAAGGGGATTTTTCGAAAATTTGCCGTCCGGTCGAATGTCCCGTTCCCGAAACAATAGACGAGCAATGAGAACCTGTTATCCTTTTGACTTTCATGAAAATCAATCGCGCTCTCATTTCTGTTTCGGATAAGACGGGCATCGTGCCTTTCGCACGTCGGCTCAGCGAGATGGCTATTGAGATCGTTTCGACCGGCGGCACCGCAGCACTGCTCAGGAAAGAGTCGATCCCACATATCGAAATCGAAAAATTCTCGGGGTTTCCTGAGATTCTGGACGGACGCGTTAAAACCCTTCACCCAAAAGTGCACGGTGGGTTGCTCTACCTGCGCGACAATCCGGATCACCAGCGACAGGCCGCGGAGAACCAGATCGAACCGATCGATCTGGTCGTGGTTAACCTTTACCCATTTGAGAGCACGATTGCTCGGCCGGAGGTGAAAATTGAAGAGGCGATCGAGCAGATTGATATTGGAGGGACTTCCATGTTGCGGAGCGCGGCCAAAAACTACCGATCTGTCACGGTCGTTATCGATCCGTCGGACTACGCTACGGTATTGGAAGAGATCGAACAGCATCGAGGCGAGACTACGCTGGCGATGCGGGAACAATTCGCGATCAAAGCTTTTCTTACGACCGCCAAATACGATCAGGCAATTGCCAATTATCTGCGTCGAGAACAAAGCAGTAGCGGGTCGTTTACGCTCTCTCTACCTTTGGAAACGCGCCTCCGCTACGGAGAAAATCCGCACCAGTCAGCAAGCCTGTACGGCCATTTTCAGGATTATTTCCAGAAACTGCATGGCAAGGAACTCTCTTATAATAACATCCTCGACATCGACGCTGCGGCAGGGCTGATCCGGGAATTCTCGGAACCGACCATCGCAATTCTAAAGCACACCAACCCATGCGGAGTCGGTTCGGACCCAGATCTTCGAGAAGCCTGGATCAAAGCATTCGCCACGGATAAACAGGCGCCGTTTGGCGGCATCATCATTTGCAATCGTCCTCTGACGGAATCGCTGGCTCGCGGCATTTCAGAAATATTCAGCGAAGTCATCATTGCACCGGAATTCGAGCCGGACGCAAGGGCCTTGCTGCAAAAGAAGAAAAATTTGCGGCTGATGAAAATGCTTGCTGGGCCGCCCGAGAAAAACGATGGGCCGGACGTTCGATCGGTGATTGGCGGGCTGCTCGTGCAGGAAAGGGATGATGGCACACTGAAGGAGCCTGAACGACATGTGGTTTCTGCCAGACCGCCCACTGCGGAAGAGATGAAAGCGATGCTATTCGGCTGGCGCGTTGTAAAGCATGTTAAGTCGAACGCCATCGTTTACGCTTCCCGGGATCGAACCCTTGGGATTGGTGCGGGTCAGATGGCGCGAGTAGATTCTTCACGAATCGCGATCTGGAAAGCGAGCGAGGCTGGGCTTTCTTTGAAAGGAAGCGTCGTCTGCAGCGACGCATTTTTCCCTTTCGGAGATGGCTTAATTGCTGCGTCGGAGGCCGGCGCGACGGCCGCCATCCAACCGGGTGGTTCCATCCGCGACCCGGAGGTTATTGCCGCGGCGAATGAACGCCAGATGGCAATGGTTTTCACCGGAGTCCGCCATTTCAGGCATTAGTGTATCGTCTCACAGGTAGCATGGGCTTGCTATTTCAAGGACGGAACACCAGACGAAAGAAGGACCCGGGCAGTCTGGGTTTCCCTCTCCGGAGCCGCTTCTTTCTGGGGACTTTTTTTGCGTGTTCGACTGCGTTCTGGAGTCTAACCATCCATGATCAAATTAGGAGTGAACATCGATCATATTGCGACGCTTCGGCAGGCTCGCTACGCCGACATGATCGATTCGCCCAACTGTGAGCCGGATATACTTGCAGCCGCATCTGCGTGTGAACGAGCGGGGGCGAGCGGCATCACTGTGCACCTGCGAGCCGACCGGAGGCATATTCAGGATCGAGATGTCTTCCGCTTAAGAGCCAGCATCATGACAAAACTGAACCTCGAGATGGGAAATACGCCGGAGATAGTGGAGACTGCTCTCAGGGTCCTGCCCGACGAGGTCTGTCTGGTTCCGGAGAACCGGCAGGAAATAACTACCGAAGGAGGACTGAATGTGACCAGACATTTCAAGGCGCTCAAACAGACCGTTCAACGGCTTCACACCGCGGGAATCCGCGTCAGCATGTTCATCGAACCGGATGCGGCTCAGATTCAGGCATCGCGCGACACGGGAGCAGACGCTGTGGAGTTGCACACGGGCACGTTTGCCAACCTGCCTGCTGCCTTACAGCAGGACGAAGTGGATCGACTCGAGGCGGCCTCTCGATTGGCCGAAGAAAAAGGACTTCTGGCGAACGCCGGCCACGGAATAAATTATTCCAACGTTCGGTTGTTGATCGCGAACCCGCACTGGCACGAGTTTAATATTGGTCATTCGATTGTCTCGCGCGCAATTTCAATCGGTCTCGAAAATGCTGTTCGTCAGATGCTGGAACGCTTAAGACCTGAGGATGATTCTGTGGATCGTTCTGCGTCGGGGCGCGGCGGAACTCGCTCAAAGATTTAAATCTGTCCGGTGTTCGTCAGTCGGAGGCATTCCCAGGAGGACGCGGTGGCGAGCGCATCTTAATCAAGGAGGATTAGGCGCAAGAGGAAAATCCGCAACATGCTTGACCCGACACTTATATTGCGAACTTCCGATCGATGCAAACCGACTATAAAGTGAAACTTGAAGTTTTCGAGGGTCCACTAGACCTGCTGCTTTATCTGATCAGGAAAGATGAGGTTGACATTTACGATGTCTCGATCGAACGAATCACGAGCCAATACCTCGAGTATCTGGAAACATTTCGGATGCTGGATCTTGAGATCGCCGGAGAGTTTGTCGTGATGGCAGCGAACCTGATCTATATCAAGAGCCGCAATCTCCTGCCTGTCCATCAACAGCCTCCGGATGAAGAGGCAGAGGAAGAGGATCCACGTTGGGATCTAATCCGGCAACTGATCGAGTATAAAAAGTTCAAGGACGCGGCATTTCAACTTCACCACCGGGAATTGCTGCAGGAAGGCTTAATCGTCCGTGTGCCGGAAAAACCAGCATTCGAAGATCCCGGTACGTTGCTCAAATCCGAAGTCGGGATCTTCGATTTGATCAGCGCCTTCCAGAAAGTGCTCAAGCGAATCGAGCTGAAGCGCGAAGATCTTCGTGAGATTTTTGAGGAAAGCTTCACCGTCTCGGACAAGATTGACTTTATCATGCGCGCTGTTCCCGGCAATAAATCGGTTACCTTTTTCGACCTTTTCGCGACGGCTGCGAGTCGGACCGAGATTGCGGTGACGTTTCTGGCATTGCTGGAACTCATCCGCATGAACCAGATCCGAGTCTTTCAGGACGGGCTATTCGCAGAGATCGAAATCCGCGGCGTGTCGAATTGAGAAAGAGCGGGGATTCGCACATGGTTACCCTAAAAGCAGTCGTTGAAGCCCTGCTTTTCGCGTCGCAGAAACCGCTTTCACTCAAGGAAATTGCGGCCACCTTGGCATCGGCCGCAGAATATTTCGAAGAAGGGCCGGAGGCGGCATTGGCCAAGGTCAACGAGGCAGAGATAACCGAAACGGTACGCACATTGCAGAACGAATATTCGGAGCTAGGCCGTGCGTTCCACCTGGTTGAACAGGTCTCCGGCTGGGTCTTGGTAAGCCGCATCGAATACCAGGTCTGGGTTAGACAACTGTTTCCGGAAATGCGACCGACCCGGCTAAGCGCACCGGCCCTCGAAACATTGGCAATCATCGCCTACCGTCAACCGATTACCAAGGCCGACGTCGAGGCGATTCGCGGCGTCACGGTGGACGGGGTGATGCAGAAGTTGCTCGATGCAGGTTTGGTGAAAATCACCGGACGTGCGGAAATCCCCGGACGCCCGCTTTTGTATGTTACCACCCAGCATTTTATGGAGCATTTTGGGCTAAAGAATTTGGATGAACTACCGAACGCATCCGAACTCAGAGACGTCGCGTTGCCGAAAGCCGTAGCGCCGGCGGAACGCAGCCCCGCAACCAGCGTCGAAGCGAGAGAACCGTCGGACTCCAAACCGGAGAACATTGAGAATGGAGAAGTCGAAACTGTCCCTGGAACTGATTCGAAAACGAATTGACGAGGTCGATACCAAATTGCTGGAGCTATTGAATCAGCGCGCGGATCTGGTCCACGAAGTGGGTGTCGTCAAGAAACAGGCCGGCCTCACCATCTACGCTCCCGATCGCGAAGAAGCTCTTCTTCAAGGGCTCGAGAGAAAGAACAAAGGCCGGCTTCCGGCAATAGCGATTCGTGCCATTTATCGGGAGATCATGTCGGCGGCGCTGGCGCTGGAGAAAGGACTGATCATTGCCTATCTGGGTCCCGAAGCTACGTGGACACACCAGGCCGCGCGCGCGAAATTCGGAGCATCGGTCGATTACTCGTCGCAGGCCAATATCGGTGAGGTGTTCGATCAGGTCGCGCGACGCCGAGCCGATTATGGGGTCGTGCCGATCGAGAATTCGGTGGAAGGGGCGGTAAATCACACTCTGGACCTTTTCATGGATTCCGAGTTGAAGATCTGTGCGCAGATTCTGCTTCGAATCGAAAACAATCTCCTATCGAATGAGCCGAAAGAAAAGATCACCAAGATCTATTCTCACCCCCAGGTGTTCGGGCAGTGCCGACACTGGCTCAAAGCAAATGCGCACGAACTGGAATGGATTGAAGTCTCGAGCACCACAAAAGCAGCAGAACAAGCCGCTCGAGAACCGGGTGCCGCGGCGCTGGCGGGCGCCCTGGCGGCCGAAGTGTACGGATTGGAGATCCTGGAACGGTCGATCCAGGACAGTCCGAATAACACCACCCGATTTCTGGTGATTTCACACGCTACTTGCCCACCAACCGGCGCAGACAAAACATCCCTGATGTTCTGTGTTCAGGACCGCGTAGGTGCTCTGTACTCGGCCATCGAACCGTTCAATCGGCTAAAGCTGAGCATGAGCAAAATCGAGAGCCGACCGTCCAAGCGTAAGAACTGGGAATACTTTTTCTTTGTCGATATCGAAGGACATTGTGAGGACGAACAAGTCAAAAGCGCGATTAGCGACTTAGAGAAACACTGCACTTTTGTCAAGGTGCTCGGAAGCTATCCGCGCACCGACTCGGTCGGGGGTTGAGTTTCTGCTTTCAACGCCCAACATAAATTGCTTCATCAGGCCAGTCGGCTTTCATGAGACCATTTTTCATGTTCACCAGCGGCAAGTAGTTCCGCATCACGCGGACAGGTGAAAGAATTCGCACGGTTGAGATTTCTTCGATCAATTCTTTGCCGTGGTTTTCCATGAGTGTCGGGATCAACTCTTCATGCATTCGCTGGACAATATCGACGTCGCTATCGCCGTCGATGTAGAGCAAGAGCGCCACTTTGCCATCGATCTCTGCGATGTGACTTTCAAAAACCCTCTCGGTGAAAACGGTGTTGCTCGGTTCCATCTTGATATCGTCCACCAGCTGCTTGTACGTGATCCCGACGCCGAACTTGATAATATAGAGATGGCGCGCGGTAAACTGATGAGCGCCATTGGCGGAGAGGTCGACGTTCGCGTAGTACGAAAGAATCCCCTCCTGCTCCAGACGCTGCCGTTTCCTGCTAACGGTGCGCACGTTAACCCCTGTTAGTTCTCCAACTCCGTTGTCCGATTCGCGCGGGTCGCGAATCAGGTGACGGATGATCGCCTTTTCTTGCTCATCTAGAATTCTCATGGCAGTATCCCCCAACCAGGCTCGAAAGGGAAGCATGGGCAATCCTCGCGAACCGGCTCTTTGCAATTGTTCTGCATTACAGAGGGCATAAATTATTCGAGAAACTTGTTTTGGGCGACAAAAATTTGTCAGTAGTCTATGGAATTCCGTCTTGAATCACTCATCTGAAGTCTTAATGTCAGCAGGTTTTTCACCATGAATCACGCAATCACTCTAGCGCTCAACGGACTTCCGGACTCGCTCTATCGGCCGGAAGAGGAACACGATTCGTGTGGAGTCGGTTTTGTTGCCGCGATTAATGGCGAACGGTCCAATCGCGTGCTGCGGCACGGGCTGACTTCAAAGTGCAATATGGCACACCGCGGAGCGATGGACGCCGACGCGAAAACGGGAGACGGCTCGGGCGTGATGACGCAAATTCCGTACAAACTCTTTCGTAAAGAGCTCACCAAACTAGGACACACTCTCTACAATGACACGGATCTAGGGGTTGGGTTTGTCTTCCTGCCGCACGACAACGCTTATGCGCAGGCGCGCGCCAAAGCGATCATCGAAGAGGTTTTAGAGCATCGCGAACTGTTCCAGTTCGGCTGGCGCGAGGTCCCGCTCAATGTCCTCGTGCTAGGTGAAAAAGCGCAGATGACCATGCCGCGGATCGAGCAGGTATTAATTGGTCGGCCAGCCGGGATGAGCGATGACGAGTATGAACGCCGCCTCTTTCTCGCCCGAAATGAAATCGAGGCGCGGTCGCGTGTCGATAACATAAAGAATTTTTATATTACTTCGTTTTCGCACCGGGTGATTGTTTACAAAGGCTTGCTAACCGCGGTGTCGCTCGAAAAGTTCTATCGGGATCTCACCAATCCCGAATACGAGACCGCAATCTGCCTTTACCACGAGCGGTACAGCACCAATACCTTCCCGACCTGGCCGCTCAGCCAGCCGTTCCGAATTCTTGCACACAACGGCGAGATCAACACGATTCGAGGCAATCGCAACTGGATGCGCGCGAGAGAGTCAGAGTTGGTGGCGGAAGCCTGGGGCGAAGATGTTGACCTCCTGAAACCGATCATCCAATCCGGAGGATCAGATTCGGCCAGCCTGGATAACGCGATGGAAGTGCTGATGTTGTCCGGGCGCGACATTTTGCATGCGATGACCATCCTGGTGCCGCCGGCGTGGCGCGCCGACGAGAAAATGGCGCCGGAACTCAAAGCGTATTACGAATATCACCGGTGTTTCACCGAACCCTGGGACGGTCCGGCAGGACTGGTCTTCAGTAACGGGATTGTCGTCGCCGCCTGCCTTGATCGAAATGGACTTCGCCCGGCCCGCTACAAGATTACCGAAGACGGGCTGGTGAGTCTCGGCTCCGAGGTGGGTTGCAACGAAATCGATGATGCCAAGGTTATCGAGAAAGGCCGGCTTGCACCGGGCGAGATGATCGCTGTCGATACCAGCGCGGGCAAACTGTTGCGGGATGCCGAAATAAAGAAACAGCTTTCGGCCCAAAAACCTTATCTGGAGTGGATTAATACGCATTTGCTTCGGCTGCAGCAAATCGCCGGCAAGTCGATTCCGGCGCCTGCTGAGGAATTGGATATCCTGGAATTGACCCAGCTGCAGGTGGCGTTCGGATACTCGAACGAAGAACTCGACATGGTTCTGAAACCGATGGTCAAGGATGGCCAGGAAGCGCTCGGATCGATGGGTGACGACACCCCGTTGGCGGTGCTTTCTTTGCAGCCGAGGTTACTTTACACCTACTTCAAACAACTCTTCGCGCAGGTGACCAATCCACCGATCGATCCGATCCGCGAAAAACTTGTGATGTCCCTGGCAACACCCATGGGATGGCGCCGTAATTTACTCGGGGCAACGCCGGAACACGCGAAAATGGTGCACTCGGATTCGCCGGTGTTGTTGCAACATGAGCTCGAATCCCTGAGATCGATTCCGGATTCGGAGCACAAATCGGCGACCATCTCTGTCCTGTGGAAGGTTGCGGATGGTGAGGACGGCTTGGAAGAGGCGGTGAGTCGGATCTCTGCGGAAGCGGAACGCGCCATCGACGATTCAACCCGTTTGATCGTTCTTTCGGACCGCGGCGTTGATCATGATCATGTTGCCATCCCGATGCTGCTCGCCACCGGAGCCGTGCACCATCATCTAACCAGGATCGGCAAACGAATGAAGTGCAGTCTCATTTGCGATACCGGGGAAGCTCGGGATGTGCACCAGATTGCGTGCTTGATCGGATACGGAGCAAGCGCGGTCTGCCCATATGTCGCGTATGCAACAATTCAAGAACTGCTTGAGAAAGGCCAACTCGGGGAAACTGCGACGTACGAAAAGATGGTCCGCAACTACAAGGTTGCGATCGAGAAGGGATTGCTGAAGATCATGTCAAAAATGGGCATCTCGGTCGTGGACAGCTATCGAGGCGCACAGATTTTTGAAGCAATCGGAATCAGCTCGGAACTCACCGAAAAATGTTTTGCCGGGACACCCTCTAAAATCGAAGGCATCGGTTTCCAAGAGATCGCGGCGGAGACGCTGACAAGACATCGACAGGCATACTCGAAGGCGTTTCCGGAAGAGAACAAAACGGTTGAACTGGGTGACCCGGGCTACTACCGGTTCCGAAGGCAAGGTGAGCAGCATGCGGTTACGCCGCCCGTGATTAAGAGTTTCCATGCGTTTGTCAAGTCGAACAAGCAAGCGGATTACAAAACCTACGTCGAAGCGGTCAAGGCGGTCCGGCCAAATACACTAAGAGATCTGTTGGAGCGAATTCCAACCGGCAAGCAACCGATCCCCCTCGAAGAAGTGGAGCCGATCGAAGAAATCCGGCGACGATTTACCACCGCTGGCATGTCTCTTGGGGCGCTGAGCCCCGAAGCGCACGAATGCCTCGCGATCGCGATGAACCAGATCGGCGGAAAATCCAATTCGGGGGAAGGTGGCGAAGACCCGCAACGTTTCCATCGCCGCAAAAATGGTGATTGGCCAAACAGCGCGATCAAGCAAATCGCGGCGGGCCGCTTTGGAGTTACGGCGGCTTACCTCGCCAGCGCGAAAGAGATCGAGATCAAGATGGCCCAAGGCGCTAAACCGGGCGAAGGAGGACAGTTACCTGGCCACAAGGTCACCGAATTGATCGCGCGGCTGCGAAAAAGCACGCCTGGTGTGGCATTGATTTCCCCGCCGCCGCATCATGATATCTATTCGATCGAGGATCTCGCGCAGTTAATTTACGATCTGAAACAGGTCAATCCGAGGGCGAAAATCTGCGTTAAACTGGTCGCGGAAGCAGGCGTCGGAACGATTGCCGCGGGCGTAGCGAAGGCACATGCCGATATCATCCTGATCAGCGGCCATGAAGGAGGCACCGGCGCTTCGCCGCTTAGTTCGATAAAAAATGCGGGAAGCGCCTGGGAGCTGGGCATCGCAGAAGCACATCAGGTCTTGATGCTGAACGGTTTGCGTAACCGGATTATTCTGCGAACGGACGGCGGCCTGCGGACAGGAGAAGATATCGTCTTTGCGGCGTTGCTTGGCGCCGAAGAGTTCAATTTTGGAACCACCGCGCTGATCGCCTCAGGCTGCGTGTATGTGCGCCAATGCCACTTGAATACCTGCCCGGTCGGTGTTGCGACGCAGGATGAGCGTCTCCGCGCGAAATTCAAGGGCAAACCAGAATACGTCGTGAACTACTTCAACGGAGTTGCGGAAGAGGTACGAGGGATCATGGCGGAAATGGGTCTTCCCAGTTTCACGGATCTGGTTGGACGTGTGGAATACCTGCGCCAGCGATACATCAGGGATCACTGGAAGGCAAACAAAGTCAATCTGAGTCGATTGCTCGTGAACGTCGCGAAGGATGACGATTCTCAGCCCCGATACAATACCTGGGAACGAAATGATCCTCAACTCGGAAGGCGACTCGACGATTCAATCTTGCAGGATGCGCGCGAAGCGGTGAACGACCAGTTGCCGATCACGCTCTCTTACCGGGTGAAGAACACCAACCGCGCAGTCGGAACGAAGCTTTCGGGAGAGATTGGTTATCTCTGGGGCGAGCAAGGGCTGCCGGAAGGAACGATTGAACTTGAACTCCGTGGGAGCGCCGGTCAAAGCCTCGGAGCGTTTCTGAGTCCGGGCGTCAAGATCACGTTGACCGGTGAGGCGAACGACTACGTCGGCAAGGGAATGGGAGGGGGTGAAATCGTCGTCAAACCACCGACCGATCGGAAATATATTGCGCACGAAAATTCGATTGTCGGCAATACCTGCCTGTATGGAGCGACTGGTGGAGAATTTTTCGCTGCCGGCCGTGCCGGAGAGCGCTTTTGCGTGCGGAACTCTGGAGTGACCGCCGTGATTGAGGGGGTCGGTGATCACGGCAGTGAGTATATGACAGGCGGCGTCCTGTTAGTTCTTGGAAGTACCGGGAAAAACTTCGGAGCCGGCATGACCGGAGGAGTCGCGTACGTGCTCGATCTGGACGATTCGTTCACGCTCAATTTGAATCCGGAACTGGTAACGCTCGAGCGGCTCGAAGCCGAATCGGATATCGTTACGGTAAAGAAGCTGATCTACAAGCATCTCGAGCGGACAGAAAGTGATCGGGCAAAGGAGATCCTGGGAGACTGGCATCGGTACGAGTCCAGGTTTTGGAAAATTCGCCCGACCTACATTCCGACTGCTCCGAAGCCGGCCATGGTCCCCGCTTCTGCCGCAGAGGAGACGTCTGCCACCAAGAGTTAGCATATGGAAATTACGACTCAACTTTCGCTGTTCATTGCGAACAAGCCCGGCACCCTCGCCGCCGTCTGCGATGCCTTGGCAGCAGAGAAGATCAATATCTTCGGTTTAACCATCTCGGACACGGTGGATCACGCCGTGGTGCGCATGGTCGTCAGCGATCATAAAAAAGCGTTATCCATTTTTGAAGAACACGGCACGCTAGTCTTGGAAAACGATGTCTTGATGCTCGAGCACGACAACAAACCCGGAACTCTCTCTGAGATCGCGAAAAAGCTCGCCGCGGAAAAAGTCAACATCGAGTACGCTTACCTGGCGACAGCACCCACTGCGGAAAAAGGGGTCCTCATCTTCAAGCCTAATAATCTGAAGAAAGCATTCGAGATTCTAAGCTGACGAAATGTCGGCCAGCGCGACCGGCTACTTTTTCTCCGTCGGCGCCTTGCCCTCCGGCTTGGCCTCTACACCCAGTCGGTCCACGAATTCGATGTAGGCCATCAGCGCGGAATCGCTCTGTCTCGGGCCAAGTTTCACAATTCGGCAGTAGCCCCCTTGACGGCTCGCGGCGCTGGGTGCCAGTTCCGCAAACAATCTTCGAACGGCTTCCTTCTGCCGCAGAAAAGAGAAGGCCATCCGACGCGCGTGGAGATCACCCCGTTTGCCCAGAGTAATCATCCTTTCGGCAAAAGGCCGAACGGCCTTTGCCTTCGCTAAAGTCGTCTTGATTCGATGGTGTGCAATCAGGCTGCAAACCTGGTTCGCCAGCAAGAGATTCCGATGCTCGGATTTGCGGCCCAATTTGATCGTCTTC
>DATHPZ010000014.1:0-6967 GCA_035483355.1 Chthoniobacterales bacterium
AATCGTCGGCTTCCAATCCATGTCAAACCAAGTGGCGCCGAACGTATTGAGGAGGGTGCCGACGTAGGCCATGTTTTCGCCCCAACCCGGCTTGCCGCGCAGCGTGATGCCATAGATCCCTTTGCCCTTATCGGTTAAAGCATCGGCAAATTTTTTGATGTCGTCATAGGTCGGCTGATCGGGCATTTTCAGCCCCTTTTCGTCCATCAAGTCCTTCCGATACATCAGCATCGAACTCTCGCCATAGAACGGCAAGGCATATAACTTTCCGTTGTAAGACAAACCGTCGCGGATCGATTTAAACACATCATCGATATCGTAATCGGCAGGGATGTTTTTCATCTCTTGCAGCCATCCACGCTTGGCAAAAATCGGCGTTTCGTAGAGACCGATGAAAACCAAGTCGAACTGCCCGCTTCCGGTGGAAACGTCTGTCGTCACACGTTGACGCAGAATATTTTCTTCCACCACCACCCAGTTCAGCTTGATATCTGGGTTTTCGGCTTCGAATTTGGTTGAGAGCTTTTTAAGTTCGATCATCGCGGGGTTATTGACCGTGGCGATGGTGACAGTTTTTTGCTGTGCTAGAGCGGTAATTGCCGACAGCAAGATAGCTACTAGCAGCGGGGGGACGAGACGGTTCATTAGTGGGTTGCTCCTGGGGTTGGCGGGTCAGGCATTTACGCGGCATCGGGAACTGAATGCCGAATACACACCTAATTGGTTGAAAAAGTTCTCATTCACGGCTCGAAAGGTGTCAAGCAATCTCCCTGTCTTCCGACAAGTTTTTTAACCGCTAAACCAGCAAAAAACCGCATCCGCTGCGGCATTCGCCGGCCGTGACATTTCATTTCCTCGACAGCGCACCGGGTTTTGCGAGGGATTCGGAAAACAGCTCTTGATCGAGTTGATAAATTGTCGCTTCGCATAAGTGATCTGTCAGTTGATGGCGATCGTATGGTACGCACTAACAAAACTACCCCAAGACTTTGCGGTTTCCGGCGGTGGGAAAATAAAAAATATCCATCGCAATCCATGTTGTAGTCACTGCAGGCAAACGAGCGAAGAGACTAAATATATTCGGTTGGAGGTTTAGTGTGGCGGTTGGCGTTCAAAGGGGGTGCGACGAGGACTTGGACGTCACGCTCCTCCAACGCCGCGAATAAGTCTCCGGGAGGTTCTGCGTCCGTCACTAGAATATCGATTTTTTCCAGAGATGCGATGTGACCAAGGAGCTGGCGATTGAATTTAGCGGAGTCTGCCAGGACGATGGTTCTGCGGGCAGCGGCGATCATCTTGGCCGTCATCGTTGCCTCCTGCAGCAACTCGGCAAAAATACCGTCCTGGCTAATGCCTCCGGCACCGAGGATGGCGCTGTCGGCGTGGACTGCGATCGCTCCGCAGAAGGCGATGGAACCCACAGTGATGTGGGACTCTGCCCGGTATTCACCGCCGAGTACGAGGATATCGCGAACCGCCTTTTGTGGAAGTGCGGCCGGTATCCCCAGGGAGTTGGTAACTACCGTGAGATCCTTTTTGCCGCCCAGTTCGAAGGCGAATAGGCGCGTCGTCGAACCTCCGTTGAGAATCAGGCTCTCGCCATCTTGGATCAATTCGGATGCGCATTGCGCGATGCGCGTCTTCTCTGCGATTCGCGCACCGTTCCGTTGGGCGGAAGAAGAGCCGCCCTCAACAAGGTAATCCGCCGGGACCGCTCCTCCATGGGTTCGTCGGATGAAACCGTGCACCGAGAGTAAATCGAGATCCCGTCGAATCGTGTCTGCGGAAACTCCAAACTGCGCGGAAAGCTCCGCCACGAAGAGCTGACCTTGTCGCTGGGCGAGGCGAAGCAACTCAAATCGCCGTCGAGCAGGGAGAGATCCGTCACGCATCATATGGGATAGCTGACCGGATCCCTCCACTGGGATCCGGGGCCAGTGGTTCTCGAGCACGAACTGTTTCATTTTGCGTGTGCTGGGGGATTGAGAAAGATTTGGCATTCCGAGAGTCCAAAACCGACTCAAGGCTGTCTGATTGGTCTTATGCTCTTTTAAAAAGCGAATATCAAGCATTTATTTCTACAAAGATATAAAAGATTACAATTCCAGCGCTTCTCTCCCCGGTGGTGGCGATGATCTCTTTCCGGCCTGCGGCGCGCAGGGCAAATTGGTTGGCCAATCTCAATTACTTTCTCTTAGACTCCCAATCGCCGTTCTTCATGACAAACGATCTCCTGCTTGCGATCGACGTGGGAACCGGAAGCGCGCGAGCCGCACTCGTGAGCCAATCCGGAAAGATTATCGCTTTTGCCGCAAAAGAACATTCCCAGATCATTCCTCGTTTTGCGTGGTCACAGCAAAGTCCGCGGATCTGGTGGGAAGGAGTCGTCTGGACGATCCAGCGGGTCATCGAGGAGGTACCCGACGCTGCTGATCGGATCGCCGGAATCGCCGCCTGCGGGCAAATGCATGCGACAGTCTTGATCGACGATGCCGGCGAACTCGCGCTGGAGGAAGTTCCATTGTGGAACGATAAACGGACCCGCGAACTCGTCGTTCGATTCCTGCGGGAGCACGACACGGACGCGTTGTTCTCCATGACAGCAAACCCTCCAACGGTCGCTTGGCCGGCGTTTAAGCTGGCCTGGATTAAGGAGAACCTGCCAGCGGCGTACGACGCGGCGCGAACGTTTCTGACACCCAAGGATTATATCAACTTCAAGCTTACCGGGGAACGCAGAATCGACTTCTGCGAAGCCTCCTGCAGTTACATGTTTGACGTCCGGAGTCGGGTCTGGAGCAAAAAGATGCTGCGTCTTTTGGACTTGGATCCAGATAAATTGCCGGCGCTCGGCGCAGCTTCGGACCTGCTCGGATCGGTGACAAGTGAGGCGGCGAAGCTCACCGGTCTGCGGGTCGGCACGCCGGTGGCGATCGGCGCGGGCGACTTTCCGGCAGCGCTCCTTGGTGCGGGTGTAACAAACCCTGGGGTGGGGTGCGATATCACCGGCACGTCGACGCTCATTGCGTTGCTCTCAGCAGAACCGGCGTTCGACCCGATTATTTCCAACCTGTCCTGCGTTACGGGCGGTTGGGCCGCGTTCACCATTGTGGACGCCGCTGGAGACGCCATACGTTGGGCGCGCGCGTTATTACATCACGACGCCGAGCGCGGCTATGAGGATCTCAACACGCTGGCCGGAAGTGTGCCGCCAGGATCTGACCAGCTTCTATTCCTGCCTTACTTGAACGCCGAACGTCTCACGCAACAAACAAATTCTCGGGCGCAATTTTTTGGTCTCACCAGCGGTCATAGCGCCGCGCATTTGCATCGGGCCGCCATGGAAGGGGTCGGATTTGCCTCCAAAAGGAACATGGAGCTGATGAAGGCACGAGGCGGCTATAGCTTCGATCGGATAATCGCTGCCGGAGGCGGCGCCAAGAGCCGGTTATGGCTGGAAATCAAGGCCAGCATTTACAATTGCCCGATCCTGGTTCCTGCTGAGCCGGAATGCGGGGTGGTTGGCTGCGGAATGCTCGCAGGATGCGCTGCGGGCCTTTTCCCAAATCTCGAAGCTGTCCTTTCTCAGCAGGTTCGATATGACAGCGAAATCAATCCTAACCCGGCATGGACGGAGCGATATGGGAAGATGCAGTTGCTGTTCGATGACCTTTACCACAGCAGCGAAAAATTCTGGGATCGGTTCGAGAGATAACAAATGGACCCGTCATCGCCAAGACAAGAGGAAAAGCTGGAAATAGCGGTCCGCGCCGCCTGGCTTTATCACGTTGCGGGTAACACCCAGCATGAGATTGCACGGAAGCTGCAGATTTCGCGGCCGACCGCACAGAGACTTGTAGCATTTGCGCTGGAACGCGGCCTCATCAAGGTGCGAGTTAACCACAAGGTTGCCAGTTGCCTGGAATTAGCCGTCGCATTGAGGCAGCGGTTCGAACTGGCGGTTTGCGACGTCGTTCCTGTCAACGCGGATAGCGGCGATCAGGTCTTACGAAAGATCGCCGTAGCCGCTGCCCAGTTGATGGAGTCCTACCTGAACGAGGCCCAGCCGAAAATTATCGCGCTCGGTTCGGGTCAGACGATCAAAGCGGTCGTCAGCGAACTAAACATCCTCGTCAGACCACAGCATCGCCTGCTTTCTTTGGTGGGAACGATTGCTCGGGACGGATCCAGCAATCCGTACGACGCCGCTCTGCAAGCTGCGGAAAAGATCGGTGCCAAGTGCTTCCTGATTCCTGCTCCATTGCTTGCCGATTCCGCAGAGGAGCGAAAACAATGGTGTCACCATCGTCTGTACAGGATCGTGGAGGAGCTCTCGAAGCAGGTCGACGTGGCGTTCGTAGGGATTGGAAATATGGGACTCGGATGCCCGATGCATCGCGACGGCTTTCTGACCGGAGAAGAAGTCTTGGAACTCGTAAAGGCGGGCGCAGTCGGGGACCATCTCGGGTGGGCCTTTGACGCGGCAGGAGAACTGGTCCGTGCATCCACCCAGGAGCGGGTGACCAGCATCCAACTGCGCCGGCCGCCAAAAAAGCCGGTCATCGCTTTTGCGGGCGGGGAACACAAGGTTCAAGCGGTGCTGGGAGCGTTGCGCGGCCAATGGATCAATGGGCTGGTGACCGACGAGACTTCTGCGCGAATGATCCTAGCGAGCAAATAGCTCGGTCGACCGGAAGAGTTTGCCTAGTGACGACTGGTCGCTACCCGATATAGGGACAACGTGAAGGTCCTGGGAACATTGAAGAGCGTATTCAGAATCGCACAAGCTGCTCACACTGAAGGGGTAACAACGATTTGCTCATTGAGCTCCAAATCATTGGCATGCCTAATGCTCTCCATTGTAAACCATGACCACGACGACCTGTATCGATAGCAATTCTTCCCGACGATCGCTTTCCTTGACCGTCTTGCGGTGGTCTCAAGAACGGGTGCATACGACCAAATCGATTATCAACGACATGCTTCGCTGGCCTGAACTTTACAACCTGGAAGCTCCGCATTTGCGGGCTGCGCTCGAGGCGTTGGAAAAGGCTGAAGCCGAGTTGAATTTATTGAATTAGCTACGCGATGCTATTCACAAGGGTCGACCGGATTCCTTTTTCGTAAAAGCTCTGCAAGGTATCGCTGACCTCCTTCACAAGCGCGGGAGAATTTGCCAGTTCTTCACTGAAAATCTCTCGCATGGCGAGAAGTTGTCGCGCATCTCTCCCCGCCGCCTTTGCGCGCTGCCGCAAGGTCGGGGCCATCGGATCGAGAAATGGCATTTCTTTGCCCGATTCGTCCAAGCCGCCCAGATAACGGAACCAGGAGGCAATGGTAAAGCTCAGCAGCTTGATGGGTCCTTTCCGTTGCAGCTCCTCTTGGAGGGAGGGGAGGACAAACTTGGGAATACCTGACGAACCGTAAATGCCGATCCGGGAAAGCTGATCGCGAATCGCGGGATTCGCGAAGCGTCCGATCAGGGTCTTTTTGTACTCTGTCAGGTCAATGCCGGGAACGGCGGATAAGAGCGGTGTCACTTCGTGATCCATCATTTTTTCGACGAGGGTCTGGATGTCGCGATCAGCCATGGTCTCGTGCACGAGCTCATATCCAAGCAGCATTCCGATGTAGCAAAGTGCCTGATGACTGGCATTGAGGAGCCGGAGCTTCATTTTTTCGTAGGGCAAGACATCGGTTGTCATTTGTGCGCCCACCAATTCCCACGCCGGCCGACCTTGGACGAAGTGGTCTTCGATCACCCATTGCGTAAAGGATTCCGTCATGACCGGCCATCCATCATCGATTTTGAACTTTTCTTTCACCAAATTGCGATGCTCGTCTGTCGTTGCGGGAGTGATGCGATCGACCATGCTATTTGGAAAGATGCAGTTCTCCGTCAGCCAGTTCCGAAAGACGGGATCTCTCAACTCGGCGAAAGCGGTCAGCATCTTCTTGGCAACCTCACCGTTGCTCTGGATGTTGTCGCAGGACATCAGTGTGATCGGTGGAAGCCCGCGGATGCGACGGCGATCGAGAGCCTCCAGCAGATACCCAAATGAACACCGGGGTTCATGGGGATGAGCTAGATCATATTGAATGTCAGGGTGCTTCTCGTTGAATTCCCCGGTCGATTGATCAATGTAATATCCACCTTCCGTTATCGTGAGTGAAATAATGCGGGTCTCAGGGGATGCCATTTGATCGATCACCTTTTGCGGGTCGTCCGGCGCAAACAGAAAATTAACGATCGAGCCAATGATTCGAGCTTTGTCGCCTTCCAAACTCCGCTCCACGAGCGTGTAAAGGCAATCCTGTGACCGCAAGACATCGCGTACGCGGGCATCATGCTTGAGCAATCCGACGCCGCAATAACCCCAGTGCGAATCGCCACCCTGGTGGAATAAATCATCCATGTAAAGTGCTTGATGCGCACGGTGGAAACCGCCCACGCCGACATGCATGATCGACTGACCGACTTTCTGCCGGTCATACTTTGGAACCTGAATATCCGGATCCAGCAGATTGAGATTTGTTGCGTTGAGTTGTGTAGTCATTGTTCGGAGGGTTAACTAACCTGATCTTCTCTCGAATGCGCTGCGCGAGCAAGAAGACTTACAAGCGGCAATCGCAAATAATTTGCGAGGGGAGACAAACCGGCACTTGAACAGAAGGTAGCAAAGGAAATAAACGCATAATTTGCGAGTTTGTGCGAGCCAGTGGCGATCCCGGAAGGCCAGTCCTGGTTTCTCACAGAAGGGGAGAAGAGGACTTGAACAGAAGGTAGCAAAGGAAACGAAGGCATAATTTGCGAGCTTGTGCGAGCCAGTGGTGATCCCGGAAGGCCAATCCTGGTTTCTCACAGAAGGGGAGAAGAGGACTTGAACAGAAGGTAGCAAAGGAAACGAAGGCATAGTTTGCGAGTTTGTGCGGGCCACTGGTGATTCCGGAAGGCCAGTCCTGTTTT
>DATHPZ010000015.1:0-13453 GCA_035483355.1 Chthoniobacterales bacterium
TCAGCGCTTTACTCACCGCAGGCACTCTGGAGCGCAGTGCATGAGGAGACGCCGGTCGTCTTCGTCATCTTAAACAACGCTGAATACGGAATCCTAAAAGAATTCATGTTAAATCAACCGCAATACAACGCTCAAAAGCACGGTTTCTTAGCGATGGACATCCGTGATCCGCGGGTCAACTTCCAGTTCCTCGCCCGATCGATGGGCGTCCCCGCGCAAAAGGTGACATCGAAGGCCGAAATCAGCGGGATGGTCGAAGCGGCATTGGCCTCTGGGAAATCCCATTTGATCGAAATCCCTGTCACGAACCCGCGGTAGGGAGCGGGGGGGAGGCGGTCGTAAGTAAGGCGTCTCGCCCTGAAGGGGCGAGCAATCCCGTGGGCCCAATGCGCTCCGAATGCTGCCGATAAGGAATACGGAATTTGTTAGGCCAAATCCAAAAGACTAATCAATAATTACTGAAGTACCTCTCGGCGTCATACGGAACAGCATTTTAGCTTCCGGCATCGATCCGACGCGGATACATCCGTGACTAGCGGGATAACCGGGATTGTATCCGTAGTGGATTCCGAAAGGTTCTCCGTCTAGCCGCATAAAGTAGGGCATAGAGACGTGATAGATAGTACTGGTATGGGACACCTCTTTCTCGGTGATCTGGTAATGACCCCGCGGAGTCGGAAGATGTCTTCTTCCGGTGGAGAGCTTCGTGACGAAGACTACTCTACTATCTTGAAAAAGGTAAAGTCGCTGAGCGGCCAGATTGATGATGATAGCCGAGCTAGCTTTCGCTGGTAAGGCGGCGAAAGAGGCCATAAAAAGAAGAAGGGCAATTTTCATAGTTTCCACTTACGTCCAATAAAATGTGCTAAAGTGGGAGCTGGGATGGAGTTTGCATCTGCGGATGAGTACTCGTTTGATCCATCCCACGGCAGATTCCAGGGTGTTTTCGAGCGCCCGGACTGCCTTGGCGAAGGCGTCGGGGATGGGCCGCGAGAAGCGTCGCCAGATTGGGCGATCCAGTAAAATTGTTCATCCATTCGAGTGCGTTCCCTCTCATATCGACTCGAATGACAATAAATGTAGTATTTTCTATAACGTTAGGCGGCAATTCTCAGCGCTGGGGGCATCTTGTTCCGCAACGACAGCCACTTACGTACGATTTCGCCTGCCAGAAGAATCTTTGGTCCTGTCCTGTCCCGAAAGCGCTAAGTTGAGTGCGGTCGTTTCTCGGTCCCGCAGGCGCCGTCTGGAGTTTGGACTTTCCGAGAACAATTTGGGGCGCCGGGTAAGGCAAGCGCTTTACTCACTGCTGCGGGCAAACCGGAACGGTTAGCTTGCGAAAGAGGGTAAGGCGGGACGCCTTACTTACTACTGCGGGCGAACCGATCGTTTGATTACGCTTACGCAGGACGCGGTTCAATTCACGGTTTTTTTAGACCTTTCAACACCTTCTTCACGAGAGCCGTCTCCGCGTCCTGTCCTTGTTGGTCCTCCAACATATCGACAATTTCATCAGCAGCCTTAGTTCCTTTGAGATTGGCGACGGCATCGACAACCTTGGCGTAAGCTTTTTGGAAGTTGGGTTTCCATGTTTTGTCGCGAGACCGATCCCGAACCGACTTCTGAAGCAGTTGAGCGGCTTGGGCGTAAGCAACCTCTTCCGGCCGGTCGGGATACGTCGAGTAAGGGTCTTTCTGGGAGAGCGCGACGAAGGCCTGGGCAATATAGCCATCCGCCGCGATATGCTTCGCCTTTGCTTCCGGGAGATTACGGAAATCGCGAATTGCCAGGGTGGCCAGGTGCACGAAAGTACATTGGCGATCATCCGCCGTCAGGCCGCTCACAATATAGATATCATTTAAGTTTGGGTCGTAGAATCCCCATGCTCCGACCTGTCCTTCGGGAATCTGAAGGAAGGTTCGACGACCGGACGCCTCCCAAGCGCCGATCTTGTTTTGGGCAATCAGACCTGCAATGATCTGAAACTCCGTTGGACTAAAGTGGAACCCCGTCCCAGGGCTGATGAAGTCGAGACCCTTCGTAAATTGGAGCAGTTGAGGCGCTTCGCCGGCGATCGACTTTGATGACCATTCGAATTTCAAGTTTTCTTCGAGCTTGGCAATCATATACTCCTTGGCTCGACCCTTCCATGGAGTCTTGGCGAGCAGGATGATCACCAGCGCCTCCTCAGCCTCCTTAGAGATCTTGCCCTTGCCTGAGGGACCTAGCGCGGCTGCCAGAACGGAGTCCACGTCGTGTTCGGCAAAACCACCGAACCCTTCCAGGGGACGCTTGTTCTTTAAGTTCTCCGCATTGACCGGGTTGACTCCGACGACGTATCTCTTGGCGATCTCGAGATCTAACTTCGCCAGAGCCTTAAATCGATCGTTCATTTCGAGTGCGGCGGCTGCGTTAACGCGTTGTTCGAAGTTAGACATTTTAATAAAAGGAGGTTGCTTTTTCTGCTACCAGTTCTTCCTGCGCGGTGTTAGCTTTCCGGCATTAAGCAGGCGATTCAAAGATGACACTCAAAGATTACGCTCGACTACAGTTCTGGTTCGAGAGATTGCCGGCACTCGCCTGCACGCGCAGACTCGCACTAGGACGGGTTTCGACTACTTGCGCCATGAGTGCTGGAAGCGTTTTCAACATTATCGTGAGATCCAGCCAGAGGGACATGTTCTTGGTATAAAAGATGTCCAGGTTAATCATTTCAGCGAATGTTGTCTTGTTCTTACCGTTGACTTGCCAATAGCCGGTCAGCCCGGGCGGGGCATTGACTCTCTCCCTTTGCCACACCTGGAAGCTCTTAAATTCATGCGGCGTGCAGGGACGCGGACCCACCAAACTCATTTCGCCGCGGAGTACGTTAAAAAGCTGGGGAAGTTCATCCAATCCCGTAGCCCGGAGAATGCGGCCCCCCCGAATGATGCGAGGATCCCCAGCGCTATCCAATTTCGTCATTGGGAGGTCAGCGTTGATCAATTGCTCGAGATGACGTTCATGGGTCCGAGTCTCGACGTTCACCTTCATCGTCCGGAATTTGAGGATCATGAAACGTTTTCCGCGATAGCCGACGCGCTCGTGTCGAAAAAAAATCGGCCCGGGAGAAGCGAGCTTAATCCACAGCGTTAGAAACAGCACGACCGGCAACCATAAAGGCAGGCTGAGCAAAATACAGGTGATGTCGAGAATAGTTTTCCAGGTAGGGACCCGAGAAGAGGCTGCCGTGGCAGCGCCGTTGGCAAATGTTTGGTGGCTAACCGACCCGCCACTTGGGGAGGAGAATTGAGTGGCCCAACCTCTTGGCGTCTTGGTGATCGAAGGATTACTCTCGAGTTTTGTCACGTTGCCGTGCGCGCTGGGTGCCATTAACGACATAATTTTTAATTCAGGGTTATTTGTAAAACCGAGCCGCTATGAGTATCAGGAGACCGTTAGGAAACCGCAGAAGCTGTTAGATTCCCGGCTAACGCTTCCACTAAGCATGGCTCGTGCCACCAGGCGCGAGAGGGGAGTCTCCGAGGAAAGCTGCCTTCACCTTGGAAAGAAAATCCGTAAACAGCGTCCCTACTCTGGGATATGGATTCCCACTTTCGAACGAGCTGCCAACGCTCTTTAAAAGATCACCGCTGAGATGGGCTTACTATTTCGATCGCAACAACATACCTTTGGCCAGTTGACCGGAGGCCGTGATTTTGGGCGGCGGCTGATCGGGTAATTCGAGTTTGAGTTGCTTGAGCAGGGAGTTGATTCGCAAAGCCGATTCCAGAGTTTTCTGAGCCGGCGCCTGCGCATCGCCCCCTCTTTGCTGACGCGGTCTCGGCTTTGGGCCTGCACGTAAAGTTCGCCTTCGTGGGCCAACAGCTTACGTCCAGTCCAGGACGAACCTGCTCCCGTGGGCGGCCAATCAGCTCAGCCTCCAGCTTGCTCAATCGGCTTTTCGGCGTCACAACCAGATAGTAAATCGGCGGCTCACTGTTGCAGGAACAGCACTGCGATCAAACCAGTATCGATCTAGACGCCACTCACTGCCGGGCTCGATAAAACGATATATACATAACGTTTGTAAAATTCGAAGAACGAGGACGAGGAGGATTGGGACACGACGCTCAATCCTCGTCGTCGTCCTTCGTCCTCGGTTTGGGGATCGAGGCGGTTTGCCAGCATCTGTTGCCGGGGGGTGCTGAGCAAAGATCAAAACTCAAGGACGATTCAGGAATTTGAGCTCATCGATGCGCTCGTCAATAATGCGAATGGGTTCGAGTTTAAACCCATGGGAAAAAATATCGGAGACCGAAGGGGAAGGATAGACGAAATTCGTGAGTTATGAGCCCTGATAAAAACGCCGAAGAAGCGAACAATAGCCAGGCATCTGATTCGGAACTCGTTCATGAAGAGATTGATCTTTCAAGCTCTCCACAGAAGGCCGAAGCCGTTGGTCCAGAATACGAGCGAACTGACGGGGAAGATGAGCAAAACCAGGGACGACCTGAAATGTGGCACATCTTTGAAACACCTTGACAAAAAACTTTCCGTAATTGCCAGAAGCGGCTTTATAGCGGGAAAAAACCATCCTCAAACAGAAAAGGCGAGGATGGACATCGCCCGCCCTTTCTCGGGATTACTTAGCTTTTGAAACTGGCAACATCATCCCCTTCGAGATAGTCAACGAGCGTCGAGGTCTCGGGCTTGAGACCAATCTTCGCGCATTCGCCCGCGAACCAATCCTTCTTTTCCGGATCGTCGTAGGGCCGATAGCCTTCGACTCCTTCGGACCAGATCTTAATCTCTTCGGGTGTCTTCGTCGTACCATGGCTGCTGAACCAGGTGACGACCTGTTCATCGGTGGCACTCGAACCGAGCAGCTTCTTGACCTCATCGGCATTAACTCCCTTGAAGTCGAAGAGCATCTGATCGAGTGGGCAGGCAAAATGATACTCGCCGACGTTTCCTGCCAGATCGGCGCGGCCCTTATCGATCATGCGGGCCATCAGCGCGTAGCCGCCGAGGCGTTTGCGTGGACTGCGCGGTGGTTGTCTTGTGAGGTCCCTGGGTGTGTCCGTATTGCTCATAGATGTGGGTAATTCTGATTAGTCGTCATTAGACGGTAAAAATACGACTGTCGGTAATACATCAATAGACGGATAAGTTGTCAAATGAGGCGACAATGGTCAGCTGGGCCATTACGGGGGCAGCCCTGCACTGGAGTCGTGAAAAGAAGATCACGGCGGACGAATTGGCGGATGCGGTCCTTCCGACAGTGCATGCGGCGCTGCGAGCTGGGGATAGGCAAAATTTCATGAAAGCAATAGGTTACTACACAACGGGGGCCGTGGATGTCTTGGTGGACATCGATTTGCCAAAGCCGATACCGGGCCCCACCGACCTGCTCATCGAGGTTCGAGCTATCTCGGTGAATCCGGTGGATGCCAAGATCCGCGCTGGAAGCGGTCCAGAAAGTCCCGGCGGCGATGCGAAGGTCCTCGGCTGGGATGCGGCTGGAGTCGTCGTGGCCCTCGGTATCGAAACTACACGTTTCGCCTTGGGCGATGAGGTCTACTACGCCGGCGCGTTAAACCGCGCCGGATGCGATGCCGAATTCCATCTGGTCGATGAGCGCATCGTCGGCCGGAAGCCCGCCCGGATCGGCTTCGCCGAAGCGGCGGCCCTTCCGCTTACCACGCTCACCGCATGGGAAATGCTGTTCGATCGATTGAGAATCCGCATCGACAAACCGGCCAAGGCAGGATCCATTCTCGTCATCGGGGGAGCCGGCGGCGTCGGGTCGATCGCCATCCAACTTGCCCGATGCTTGACCGGGCTCACCGTCATTGCGACAGCCTCTCGCCCTGCAACCCAGTCCTGGTCACTCGAGATGGGTGCGCATCACGTGGTCGATCATCGCCGCCCGATCGCAGAGCAGGTGAAAGCAATCGTGCCGGAGGGCGTGAACTATGTGCTCGCGCTGACTCGCACTGAGGATCATTTCGACGAGATCGTCGAAGCGCTCGCACCCCAGGGCGGCCTCGTGCTCATTGAGAATCCGGCTCGGCCGCTGGACATCGTCAAGTTAAAGCCCAAGAGCATTTCGCTTCACTGGGAATTCGTGTTCACCCGCACCCGCTATGAAACCGGTGACATGGGCGAACAGGGCCAAGTTCTGAACGAAGTTGCCAGGCTCGTCGATGCGGGCTTGATCCGTACGACCATGAATACCAATCTCGGTCTCATCAATGCCTCGAACCTGAGGCGCGCACACACGATCGCCGAAAGCGGCACCGCGATCGGAAAGGTCGTTCTGTCGGGTTTCTAAGATCCCGGAGCCTTCGACGCAGGGTGCATATTTATTGAGTTCTTTCCCTCTTGAGTGCTTAAGTTCCCGATGCTGGAAATCCAAGAATTGGAAGTCGCTTACGGTTCGATCACCGCCCTGCATCGAATCTCGTTATTCGTTGCGGCCGGAAAAATCATTACCCTGGTCGGCAGCAACGGGGCCGGTAAATCGACGACTTTGCGAGCAATTTCCGGTTTAATTCGCGCCCGGCACGGCAAGATCATCTTTGAAGGCGAGGAAATTACAAATCGGGCGCCCCACCGGATCGTAGGCATGGGGATTACCCAGGTGCCGGAAGGCCGAATGATATTCTCGAATTTGACGGTTCTGGAAAATCTCCAAATGGGCGCTTATCGGCGACGAGGGACGGCGGAAATCAAGAGAGATTACGACTATATGTTTGCCATTTTTCCAAGGTTGAAGGAGCGCGAAAAACAGGTCGCCGGCACGTTGAGCGGAGGGGAACAGCAGATGCTCGCAATCGCCAGAGCGCTCATGTCGAAGCCGCGGTTTCTCATGCTGGACGAGCCATCTCTTGGGATAGCGCCGATTCTGGTGAAAACCATTTTTTCAAAAATTGTGGAGATCAATCAGCAGCTCGGAATCACGATCCTATTGGTCGAACAAAACGCGAATCTAGCCCTCGAGATCTCAAACTACGGCTATGTGCTGGAAACCGGCCGGATCATTCTCGAGGATGAGTCCGCCAAATTAAGAGTAAACAGCCTCGTCAAGGAGGCGTATCTGGGCGGATGATGCCTCGGCGGCGACGGCAAATGAAGAGAGTTAAGAATGGGCCGCGAATATCAGCTTAAGAAAATCGCCTCTGTCGGCTCCAGTTCGATCGATTATCGGGCTGAGTTAAACGATCAACAGTATCTCGCCGTGACTTCGCGCCCTGGTCCGGCCCTGGTTTTGGCGGGGGCCGGCAGCGGCAAGACGCGCACCCTCATTTATCGCGTCGCGTGGCTGCTGGATAACGGGGTTGAGCCCGAGTCGATCTTGCTGCTGACCTTCACCAATAGGGCAGCTCGCGAAATGCTCGAGAGAGTCACCGCTCTTCTGCCGCTGGAGACCCGAGCGATCTGGGGAGGGACATTCCATTCGATTGGGAATCGCCTGTTGCGCCGCCATGTCCGGGAGATCGGATTCCAACCGGGGTTCTCCATCATGGACCGCGAGGACCAGGAAGATCTGCTCGCGGCCGTGGTCGATTCGTCCGCAATCGACACCAAGCAGGTCCGATTTCCGACGGCAGAAGTTTTAGGGGACATCTTTAGTCTTGCGGTTAACACGGATCGCTCCGTGGCAAAGGTGATTGGCGATAAGTACAGATGGTTTGAACCGATCACCAATCAGATCGAGTTCCTCCGAAAGAAATACGATGAACGGAAGCGCGCGGCGAACGTGGTAGATTTCGATGATCTGCTGGTGAAGACCGTTCAGTTATTGCAGCAAAACCTGGCCGTCGCGGAATTTTACCAGCGGCATTTTCAATTCATCCTGGTGGACGAATACCAGGATACCAACAAGCTCCAGTCAGAGTTTATCGATCTGCTGGCGAAGCGCCACCAGAGTGTGATGGTGGTGGGCGACGACGCGCAGTCGATCTACTCCTGGCGCGGCGCCAACTACGAAAATATTCTGGATTTTCCCAAACGTTACCAGAATTCGCAGATCTACCGGATTGAGACAAATTACCGCAGTGTCCCTGAGATTGTCGCCTTGGCGAACGCATCGATCCTGGGAAACAGCAAACAGTTCGCAAAAACATTGCGTGCCCACCGCAAGGGGTTTGAGGTCAAGCCGGCCCTCGTCGCGCTCTATGACAACAATCAACAAGCTTCGTTCGTGGCGCAACGAATTCTGGAGTTGCAAAACGAAGGCATCGATCTAAACGCCATGGCGGTCCTGTACCGTGCGCATTTCCAATCTCTGGAGGTGCAACTCGCCTTGACCCGAGGCGGAATACCATTCGCGATTACGAGCGGACTACGATTTTTCGAGCAGGCTCACATCAAAGATATTGCTGCTTTCATGAAATTTGCGGTCAATTCCACGGACGAAGTCGCCTTCAAGCGCATCGCTCGCCTGCTCCCTGGTGTCGCCGTCAAGACTGCCGAGAAACTGTGGGATCAGCTTTCTTCGGCCCCGGAATCTGAACGCCGGGATTTTGGGACATGGCTGGGTCAATGCCGTATTGGACAGAAACCCGCGAAAGCCTGGCAACAGCTCTGCTATACGCTGGATGAAATCGCGCCTGCACGCCAGCCGGCTCCGCCTTCGGAGATGATTCGCATCATCCTGGAGGCGATGTACGACGATTATCTTCAAGCGAAATACGCGAATCACGAACAGCGTCGAGACGATTTGACCACCCTCGAATCGTATGCCCGGACCTTTGAGAATCCGGTTGATTTTCTGAGCCAACTCTCGCTCATGGCAACCGGGGAAACGGAAGGGGTACGAGCTACCGGAAACGAGACGGAGAAAATTACGCTCTCTACCATTCATCAGGCAAAAGGCCTCGAATGGCGGGTGGTTTTTGTGATCTGGCTCACCGACGGAATGTTTCCGAGTTCGCGTTCGTTTCAGTCAACGGAAACCATTGAGGAGGAGCGGAGGTTATTCTATGTCGCGGCCACCCGCGCCCAAGACCATCTGTATCTGACTTATCCGTACTATTGGTCGAATGCGGCGCCGGAAAACCGGCTTCAACGCCCGTCGCGGTTCTTGAAAGAGATACCGATCGACCTTGTCGAGGAATGGTGGATCGGCTCCTAGAACGTTCACCGTTCACCGTTCACCGTTCACCGTTCACCGTTCACCGTTCCGGCGGCGCCGCGGAACGACGCGAAAAGAAATGCAAGATCTTGAATCAGGAGCACCTCCGAATAGCTGTAAATCTTTCGCGTCGTTTCGTGGGCCCTTCGATCGCCGCCGAACGCCGAACGCTTTCCCTGCGCCCGGTAAACGGAACGGTGAACGGTGAACGGCGAACGGTGAACGGCGAACGCCGTAAAATCTGGGAGACAAACCTTTCGTACCTGTGCTAGGGTGCGCGCACTGATTCTGTGAGTCGTTACATACGTGCCATATATGCCCCGCTGGTCGGAGTTCGGGTCAGCAATCAGGAACTACTCAATGCGATTGCGTTGAGGTTTGAAGCTCTTGAGGTCGATGACGCCGAAAAGAATGCGCTATTCGACTTTGTCAGGTTGCTCCTGATCGGGCATCGGACGCGCTTTGCCCAGTATGCGGAACGTTTCCTCTGGATGAACTCGTTCACCGATCATGCCCGCGCCTTTGCCCAGGCGATTGAGGAATCGATCAATGCGATCGCCGAACAGATTGAAGCAGCGCCTTCCGGCAAGCCGTTTGATGCGGTCTTCGGCGTTTCGAGCGAAGGGTTGCTTCTCCCGGGTATCGCGGAGCGCGCGGCTCGACGGCTTGGGAGCCTGGTCAGGCGGACCGCCACCCAGATGGATGTTGGGAACGGCGGCTGCACGGCCAGCGTGCGAACGATCCAACTGGTGCAAAATCTCGCTCCGGAAATGAGGAATATCCTGATCCTCGTCATGGAACCGACGTCCACGCTGATCGACCCGAAATCCACGGCGCGGTCTAATTGGCAGGGCATTTGCACTTTTGGCGACGGAGCAGCGGGAGTCTGGATTTCCGACGAACCTGGAGAAGGCGCTCTTGAGCTCGGGAAATTGTCGTCCTGGCGAGGTGATGCGACTGAGCTAATTCGATGGGATTGGGGAACGGATTACTATCGGTTTGGGATCGCGGAACTGGAACAATTTGAAGTTCAGGTTCGCAGCCAAGTGCTGCAGGCGATGACCGAGCTCCAGGTTGAAAAGGACCCTGAAGCAGCTTGGGCGATCCATCCGGCCGGTATCATGTTGCTTCTGAGTCTCGCAAAAAAACTCGGGCTCGCCCGTTCGGCGCTCGAACCGTCGATCAATCATTTCAGAGCCTGTTCGAACATGAGTAGCGTGAGCATCTTGCATATATTAAAGAATGTCATAGGATGCGCGGGGTCGGGCCAGTCTATCCGATGGCTATCCATGGGAGCTGGCTTTCACGTAGCGTGCGGAAGCGGCGTTCGACTTTGAGCTAATCCTATGGTTGATCGGAAAGCAGTTTTGGATGCGATGGCGGAATTTTTCGCGGAAAATTTCCCGAATGTTCCCAGGAATAATATAGAAGGAATGAAGGCGAGCGACGTGATTCAACAAAGTCTCGATCTCGTTGAATTCGTACTGCACCTCGAGGAGAAGCTTGGCCTCGAGATCAATATCAATACTCTCGGGGAGAAATTAATCACCAAGACTTTTGGGGAATTGGCCGACGATCTGGTGACGATTGGGAAAGGAGCGTAAAAACGCTTGCTTGTCCGAAGTAATCCCCTATGTTCACGACTCTTAAAAATTATGGCATCGAGTGACAACATCGATCTGAGTGCATTTCGGCTTCATGAGAAAGACACCGGGAGTGCTGACGTCCAGATCGCGCTGTTGACCCGTCGAATCAATCAATTGACTGATCATCTCAAGATCTTTCGCAAAGATCATTCCTCACGTCGAGGTTTGCTCAAGCTCGTTGCCACCCGCAGAAGCCTGCTTGATTACCTCAAGCGTACCTCCCAAGATCGATACAAGTCTGTCATCGAAAAACTTAATTTACGTAAGTAATCCCCTTGCCTCTGAGATCCGCCAGACGGCCTTGGTTTTAGGTCCGAGTCCCGAGGATCTTTCGGAGTTCGGACCTACGAGCAAGGGCGGTTGGCATTGTCCATCTTGGAGGCTCATTTAATGGAAAAACGAGTCTCAAAAATCATTGGTCCCTCTGATCTGACGATCGAGACGGGCAAACTGGCAAAACTAGCGGATGGATCTGTGACGGTTCGATCCGGGGAAACAATTATTCTGGTGGCAGCCGTCTCGGCCACTTCCGTCAAGGAAGGACAAGATTTCTTTCCCCTGACGGTTGACTACCGCGAAAAAGCGGCGGCGGTCGGCAAATTCCCTGGCGGATACTTCAAACGCGAGGGCCGTCCGTCGGAGAAGGAGACGCTCACTTCCCGGATGACGGACCGCCCGTTGAGACCCCTCTTTCCCAAAGGCTACTTCTACGACACGCAGGTCATCAGCGTTCTCTTGAGCGCCGACGGAGAAAATGATCCTGATATTCTCAGTATCAACGGAGCATCAGCCGCGCTTTGCGTTTCGGATATCCCGTTTGCGGGGCCGATCGGCGCGGTCCGCGTCGCACGGATCCATGGAGAATTGGTGGTGAACCCCACTCATTCCCAGCGCCAGCTCAGCAACCTCGACCTCGTTTATGTTGGCACCTCCGACGAGATCGTGATGATTGAGGGCGCGGCAGACCAATTGCCCGAAGAAGAGTTTATCAAGGCGATCGAGTTCGCCCAACCTTTCGTCCGCGAGATCATTGAAATGCAGCGGGAACTCGCTTCCGCCGCCGGCAAGCCCAAGCGCGAGGTGTCGCTTTTGAATGTGCGCGATGATCTGCTTGAAATTTCCTTCCAGGTCGCGGGAGACCGTATCGAAGCGGCACTCTACACATCGGGAAAAGTTGCCCGCTCCAAAGCAGTGGATTCCCTCCGCAAGGAAGTCGAGACAGCCATTCTCGCGAAGTATCCGGAAGCGACCGCTTTCGAAATTTCTCAGGCGTTCGACTACCTCCAGAAAAAGGCATTCCGAGTCAGTATTCTTGATCGACAGAAGCGCTGTGACGGTCGCGGATTCCACGATCTGCGTCCGCTGAGCGGGGAAGTGGGGCTGCTACCGCGGTCGCATGGGTCTGCGCTCTTCGCGCGCGGCGAAACGCAGGCAGTCGCGCTCGCCACTCTTGCTTCTGCCGAGGAAGCGCAAATGATCGACGGCTACACGGGCGGAGATCAAACGAAACGTTTCATCCTTCATTACAATTTTCCGCCATTTAGCGTGGGAGAAACAGGCCGTTTCGGCAGTACGAGTCGACGCGAAATTGGTCACGGCGCGCTGGCCGAACGGTCGATCGAACCGGTCATTCCGACAGAAAGCGAGTTCCCGTATGCCATCCGTGTCAGCAGCGAGATAATGGAATCGAACGGATCGACCTCGATGGCGAGCGTCTGTGCAGGTATCATGGCGCTGATGGATGCAGGGGTTCCCATCCGCAAACCGGTAGCCGGCATCTCGGTCGGTCTTGTCACCGAATTCGAAGGCGAAAAGCTGACGCGCTACACAACCTTAACGGATATCATCGGTTCGGAAGACCATTTCGGGGATATGGACTTCAAACTCTGCGGTACCAGGGACGGCATTACCGGTTTTCAGTTGGATCTCAAATTACCGGGGATTCCCCTTAAAATAATGACTGAAGCCATTCATCAAGCTCGGGAAGCGCGGATGAAGGTGCTCGATGTGATGGCCGAGGCGATTGCCGGTCCTCGGAAGGAATTGAGCCAATATGCTCCCCGAATCGAGACGGTGAAGATTCACCCGGATAAGATCGGTCTGCTGATTGGTCCGGGCGGAAAGACGATCAAGGGCATCGTCGCGGAGACAGGCGCCGAGATCAACATCGACGACGATGGCTCGGTCCATATTTACTCCGCCAACCGTGAGAGCTTGAACCGGGCAAAAGAGATCATCACAGGGATGACGAAGGAAATTGAAGTCGGCGAGATGTACCACGGCCGGGTCGTCTCCATCAAAGACTTTGGCGCATTTGTGGAAGTGCTTCCAGGCAAGGATGGACTGGTGCATATCTCTGAGTTGGCAGACTTCCGTGTGAAAAGCGTTGAGGATGTGGTGAAGGTGGGGGACTTGGTTTGGGTGAAATGCATTGGAATCGATGAGAAGGGCCGCGTGAAGCTCAGTCGCAAGGCGGCCATGAAAGATCGTAACGCAGAAGCCGAGACCGCTCTACTAGAGGAGCCAGGAGCCAGGAGTCAGAAGTCAGAAGTCAAAAGCTAGAGCAAGACTTTTAGTTAATGATTGACTGAATATCTTTGCCCTTTTTTTGCGTTCTAGGGGGGCGTTAGCCCCCAATCAGCGAGCTTGTCGGAAAATTTGTGTGTGGGTCACAACCAGAGACAAA
>DATHPZ010000016.1:0-29281 GCA_035483355.1 Chthoniobacterales bacterium
CATCCTATATAAGTTCTCATAGATCCCGAATCAAATTTGACACGCCGATAGGGTTGTCAATGTTGCTCGTTTTCGTTCCTCTCGTCTGTTTCTCCCAGCGGCTGACGCCGCTTTCTCATGCTCCCGATTGGGAGCGGCTCAATCGATTTCAGGAAACAATCACGCGCGCCCTGTTCATTGAGCTGCTCGACTCGGTGTACGCTCCGAACGGCGCCGGAGCGCAATGGATTAAACTGGAATCGACACGTGCCCTCATCCAGGAAAACGCCTCGGACCAATTCGTCCTGCGATTCGCCTCGAGCGCCGAAACGAGCAAGCCGGTTCCGCGCTATTGGATCGCCGCACAGGACTTAGGCCCGAACGATAAATTACCGCTGGAAGGACTCAAAATTGCCATTGACCCGGGCCATTTAGGTGGAACCTGGGCAAAAATGGAAGAACGCTGGTTTCAAATCGGCAACTCGATTCCTGTGGTCGAAGGAGATCTGACCTTGCGCGTCGCCCAAATCCTCGCTCCCCGGCTCCAGAATCTGGGAGCAAAAGTGACCTTGGTCCGGTCAGTACCCGGACCGGTCACCACTGTTCGCCCAGAAGAACTCCAGGTCGAGGCTGAGGCTTCCCTCCGCGAAAGAGGTGTGGCAAATATTCTTCCGTCCTACTCCGGGCCGGACGATCCAAATCGCGAAGATTCAATTTCTTGGGAGGCCGAACGACTTTTTTATCGAGTCGACGAAATCCACTCGCGGGCCGAAATCGTCAATGAACAAATCAAGCCGGACCTGGTGATCTGCCTTCATTTTAACGCCGAACCTTGGGGTACCCACGCTCACCCGGTGCTCGTGAGGGTGAATCATCTCCATTTGTTGATCAATGGGGCGTACAGCTCCGCCGAACTCGGTTTTGACGACCAGCGTTTCGCCATGTTGCTGAAGCTGCTGAATCGGACCTGTTCCGAAGAGTTGGCCTGCTCCGAATCCGTGGCTGCAGCAATGGCCAGGGTAACAGGACTTCCACCCTATCAGTATTCCAGTTCGAATGCGAAAAGCGTCGGTACCTCAGGGTATGTCTGGGCGCGAAACCTGTTGGCAAACCGTCTTTATGAATGCCCGGTTATCTTTATCGAGCCCTATGTCATGAATAGTCAGGATTTCTTCGCGCGAATCCAGGCCGGAGAGTACGAAGGCCTCCGAAATTTCGGAGGCGTCATGCGGCAGAATATTTTCGAAGAATACGTTGAGGGTGTCGTGGACGGCCTCGCGGACTATTTCCGTACAACCCGGCGGTGAGCCTCAGGTGAGCAGGTTTTCTCCTACGGAAAATGAGCAGTTGCTTTCTCTCCGCTGGAGATATAACCTCCGTCCTCCCGTTCACAACGGGCTGTGGCTCAGCTTGGTAGAGCGCTACGTTCGGGACGTAGAGGCCGTGGGTTCGAATCCCACCAGCCCGATCAGATTCGTTTTGGCGTCTGAACAATACCGCGCATTGATTCTTCGCGCCGAAAACGCTACACCGGGATGGACTATCCATGAATACCCGATTCGTTCCCGTCTTACTGCTCCTCTTCATCTCCCAACCTGCAATACGCGCAGACGACACGGCCGAACAGACTCTTCCGAATGTCGTCATTCTAGCGACCGGCGGCACGATCGCCGGCAGCGGAGCTACCAGTACGACCACCGTCGGGTACAAGGCAGCAACCGTGCCCGTTCAAGCTTTGATCGACGCCGTTCCCGAACTCAAGAAGATCGCCACGGTCCGGGGTGAACAGGTTTTCCAAATCGCAAGCCAGAACATGACCAACGATTACTGGCTTAAACTTGGGAAGCGGGTGAACGAATTGCTTCAACAACCAGACGTAGCGGGGATCGTCGTCACGCACGGAACCGACACCCTCGAAGAGACTGCCTACTTTCTGGATCTGGTCAGCAAAAGCGACAAGCCCGTCGTGATCGTCGGCGCGATGCGTCCCTCGACCGCGCTTTCTGCTGACGGACCAATCAACCTGTATAACGCCGTCCTGATTGCCGGGAGCAAGGAAGCGGTTGGAAAAGGTGTTCTCGTCTGTCTCAACGATCAGATCAACGCCGCCAGAGACGTGACGAAAACCAACACCTCCACGGCAGACACCTTTAAATCGCCGGAACTCGGCGTGCTTGGTTACGTTCAAGGAAACCGTATTGCTTTCTATCGATTGCCGGCACGCAAGCACACGCTGAATTCCGAGTTCGATATTTCCGGAGTCGATAAGCTGCCTAATGTCGAAATCGCTTACGGCTTTGCGAACGTTTCGCGCACCGCGGTTGACGCCTTCGCAGCGAGCGGTGCAGACGGGATCGTTTACGCGGGAGTCGGCGACGGTAATCCGTCGGAGCTGACAGAACAAGCGCTGGCAGACGCCCGGGCAAAGGGGGTCTTCATCGTTCGCAGCGCCAGGGTGGGAAACGGGATCGTCGCTCGAAACAACGAAGTGAACGATGACAAACGCGATTTCGTCGTTTCGGACACGCTGAACCCGCAGAAAGCGCGAATCCTCTTAACCGTCGCTCTCACCAAGACCAGAGATACCAAAGAACTTCAGCGCATATTCTACGAGTATTGAATTTTTCCTCGTCCTGTTGCGGGGTTTGAGTGCGCATCACCGACCGTTTCCCGATCAAACTGGCCGCAAAACTCAAAGCTGATTTCCAGGCTCCCATCCCGGCGGAGCCAATTCGAATCGATCGAACAGAAACCCTGGCGCTACGGTACATCCTAGCAGTGTCCATGGTCCAAGGGTTCGCGCCGATTGCCAGGCACCGGCCGGAACAAATGCCTGTGGGCGTTCGCCCGAGCTTAAATCCATGCCGACGCGGACGTTTACGACCTCTTCGCCATCCGCACAGACGGAAAGGGCAAGCGGCGCCCCGCCGTACCAGTGCCAGACTTCGATGGAATCGATCCGGTGCCAATGGGAAATTTCGCCGGCCGAGAGCATAAAATAGATCGCGGTAGAAACAGACCTGTCACCGTAGTTCACCGAATCCCGTAACGTTTCGCGATAGTGGCCGCCCTCCGGGTGCGGTTTCAGATCCAGGAGCCGGATGATGTCGGAAGATGTCATAGAGTGAAAACTATCCTGCATCTCCCTTCAGCGCCCGCGCAACGACCCGAAAAAAAATACTAATTAAATTACAACCAAGAGATCACCCTGCGAATCCTCTCTCCAGTTTCTACGTCTTTTCGCGTGTTTTGCGGCCTTAAGTGCTGCGCGGATTTCCAAGCGCTGGCATGTGCTGTCATATCGCATTAACTTCGCCGTCTTATGCCCAGTTTTGCCCAGCACCCACGGGATACGGTCATTATTCGTGGCGCACGCCAAAACAACCTGAAAGGGATCAATCTCGACCTTGAACTGAACAGGTTTCACGTGATCACCGGTCCAAGCGGCAGCGGCAAATCGAGCCTGGCTTTCGACACGATCTACGCGGAAGGACAACGCCGATACGTCGAAACGTTCAGCCCGTACACTCGCCAGTTTCTCGAGCGGATGGACAAACCGCTCGTCGACGAAATTCTCGGTATTCCACCGGCAATCGCCATCGAACAGGCGAATCGGGTTCGCACGACGCGTTCCACCGTCGGCACCATGACTGAGATCAACGATTATCTGAAACTCTTGATGCCACGTTCGGCGCGGGCTTTCTGTCCTGAATGCCAGCGGGAGATCGTTCCCGAAACTCCCACCAGCATCGCTTCGACATTGCTAAGAAATCTCCAATCTCGCCCCGTTCTCATAACGTTCGGCGTGCCGGCACCCGCCGGCGTCAAGCCCGGCGATTTTTTCTCTTTCTTGAACCAGCAAGGGTTTCTGCGTGTCTGGTTGAATCAGGAAGCGATCCGTACCGACACTGCGCCCGAGGTAAAAAGGCTTCCAGGCCTCGTTTTTGCTATCCAGGATCGCACGATCGTCGACGAGTCCAATGGACCACGCGTGCTGGAAGCGATTGAGCAGGCTCTGAAATACGGCAAAGGGCAGCTGACCATAGTCGCACTCAATCCAATCGAAGAGCATCCCTTTTCCACCGGCTGGCACTGTCCCTATTGCGACAGGGACATCCGACCGCCCGCATCCGGTCTCTTTTCGTTCAACAATCCGCTCGGCGCGTGTCCCGATTGTCGCGGATTCGGACGCACGATCGGGATTGACCTGGACCGCGCGATGCCAAACCGGCGTCTCAGCATCGCCGAAGGCGTCGTAAAGCCGTTTCAAACCGGCCAGATGCGCGAGTGCCAACAAGATCTACTTTCCCGAGCGTTGGATCGACAAGTCGATATCCATTGCGCTTTTGAAGATCTGCCAAAATCTGACCAGGAATGGGTCATCAACGGCGATCTTCGTCCAGATCTGAGCGCGGAGGCAGTCTGGGAAAGCGGCGGATGGTATGGGATCCGTGGATTCTTTGACTGGATGGAATCACGCGCCTACAAAATGCACGTGCGCGTATTCCTGAGCCGTTACCGCGCTTATACCCTGTGCCCGCGGTGTCACGGAACGCGGTTCAAACCGGAGACGCTGAATTTTCGGCTCGTCATTGGTGAGCAGCGCTTCACGCTCCCTGATCTGCAGCAGATGCCGGTCGATCGATTGGCGGACCGTCTTTCAGAATTGGGTATCTCCGAAAAGGACAAGGCGACAGAGGTTGTTCGATCGCAAATCGTTTCCCGGCTCAATTATCTGGTCGACGTCGGACTCGGATATCTCACGTTGGACCGTCCTACGCGTTCCCTCTCCGGCGGTGAAGTGCAAAGAGTGAATCTGACGACTTGCCTGGGCGCCTCCCTTGTGAACACCCTTTTTGTGCTCGATGAGCCGAGTGTCGGACTTCATCCCAGGGACGTTCGCCGCCTGATCGGGGTTCTCCGCAGCTTGCGTGACAAAGGAAACACCCTTCTCGTGGTCGAGCACGAAGAGGCGGTGATTCGTAGCGCGGATAACGTGATAGAGATCGGGCCTGGTCGCGGTGAACTCGGCGGAAGATTGGTTTATCAAGGCCCGGTTGACCAGATCGATGAGGCGTTACCGGACTCACTTACCGCCGCCTACCTCACTGGGAAAAAGCGGATTCTCCCCCCGGCGCAGCGCCGGATGCCGAGAGACTACCTCGAAATATTCGGTGCTCGAGAGCATAACCTCAAGAATGTCGATATCAGATTCCCACTGCACACCTTCTGTTGTGTTACGGGTGTTTCTGGGTCGGGAAAAAGCACGCTCGTCCAAGATGTTCTCTACCAGAATCTGATCCGGTTAAAGGGCGGCTCCAGCGAGGAGACACCCGGAATCTGCGATCGGATCGTTGGCGCCCATGACATCGACGAGGTCATCCTGGTGGACCAATCGCCGCTGGCGCGATCTCCAAGGTCGACGCCCGCTGTTTACGTGGGGGTATTCGATCGTGTCAGAGAGCTATTCGCAAACCTCCCGGAATCAAAGGCCGCCGGATTGAATCCCGCTACGTTCTCGTTTAACTCCGGCACCGGTCGTTGCGAACGTTGTGCCGGGCTTGGTTACGAGAAAGTCGAGATGCAATTTCTCAGCGATCAATATATCCGGTGCGGTGAATGTGACGGGAAACGGTATCAACCACATGTGCTCGAGATCAAGATGCGGGGAAAGTCTGTTCACGATGTATTGGAACTGACAGTGACCGAAGCGATCGCATTCTTCCGGTCCACCAAAGGACATGAAGCCTTGGTTGAACCGCTGGAATTGCTTAAGCAAGTTGGGCTCGGCTATTTGAGACTCGGCCAACCGGTGAACGTCCTGTCGGGCGGTGAATCGCAGCGCCTGAAACTTGTCGGCCACCTGGCGGAGAGCAAGAAGAGCCGCCGGCACTCTCTCCTGATCTTCGACGAACCGACAACGGGTCTGCACTTCGATGATATTGCCGCTCTTTTAAACCTCTTTCAGCAATTGGTAGAGCGGGGTGACACTTTGGTGGTCATCGAGCACAACCTGGAGGTCATCCAGTCTGCAGACTACGTTATCGATCTGGGCCCGGAAGCGGGCGTCAACGGCGGAGTGATCATCGCAGAAGGTACTCCGGAGCAATTGGCGAATGAACCTCGTTCGCAAACGGGAATCTTCCTGCGGGAGAAGTTGGCGGGACGCGAATCCCTGTCAAGCACACGGGTCGCTGAGTTTCCGAAGAAGATATCGAAGCCTGCAATTACGGTTCAAGGGGGGCGTCACCACAATCTGAAAAACCTCTCGCTCAGCCTTCCACATGAAAAGATCATCGTGATTACCGGCTTGAGCGGGTCGGGAAAGTCGAGTCTGGCTTTTGATATACTTTTCGCGGAGGGCCAGCGCCGTTTTTTGGATAGCATGTCGACCTATGCGCGCCAGTTTGTGGAACAACTCGAACGCCCGGATGTGGACCACGTCGAGGGCATCCCGCCGAGTGTGGCAATCGAGCAGCGACTCACTCAGGGCGGCGGAAAATCCACCGTCGCTACATTGACCGAGGTCTATCATTTTCTGCGACTGCTCTTCGCCAAACTCGGAACCCAATATTGTCCTCGATGCGCCATTCCGGTAACCAAACAGAGTGTCGCGGCAATTTTCAGACAAGTGCGAGACTTCGTCGCGAAATCGCCTGCGACGCTGACGGCGCCGTTGGTGAAAGCGCGAAAAGGATATCACAAAGAAGTTGCCGCCTGGATCAAACGCGAGGGCTACGAAGAATTGATCGTTGACGGGAAAAGACACGAAATAAGCGAATTCCCAAGCCTGGAACGTTATCGGGAACACACGATCGATGTTGTCATTGCCGAATTCGAGAACCCCGATGACAAAGAGTTGCCACAGCTGGTCAAGACGGCGTTGCAGATCGGAAACGGCTCCGCTTTTTTATTGCCCGCAAAACCTCGATCGAAGCGCGCATCTGGCCGCACCTTGGGCAGGAACGGAGGGAATCCGGTTTCTTCTCTGAACCGAGTCGTCCTGAGCAGCGAAATGACCTGTCCCAGTTGCGGCGATGCGTTTGAAGAGCTGGATCCGCGTCTTTTCTCGTTCAATTCGCCGCACGGCTGGTGCGCGATCTGTAACGGCTTCGGCTATATCCTGCCATTCACCACCGACGACGAGAAAGCCGAGTCCAAGCTGGCGGCTGAGTTGATCGCCGAGCGCCGGAGCGACTCGGTCGACGTCGAAAGCCTGGAGCAGTGTCCCGAATGCCGAGGCACCCGTTTGAACGCGATCGCCCGTGCCGTGCAGGTACACGGTTACACCATCGACCAGATCACCGCGACTTCGATCAGGCACACACTCTCGCTGATGGAGGGCCTGCAATTCTCAGGAGCAAATCGTACGATCGCAGCCGACATCGTCGTCGAAATCAGGCAACGGTTGTTGTTCATGCAACAGGTCGGCCTCGAATATCTGACTCTCGACAGGTCCGCAAAGACGTTGAGCGGCGGTGAATCTCAGCGGATTCGACTCGCTGCTCAACTTGGCTCAAATTTGCGCGGTGTCCTGTACGTTCTCGATGAGCCAACCATCGGATTGCACCCTCGAGATAACGAGCGACTTCTCGACACATTGAAAGCGCTCAAAGAGAAGGGTAACACCCTTGTCGTGGTTGAGCATGACGAAGCGACAATGCGGTGCGCAGACCTGATCGCTGATCTTGGACCTGGCGCGGGACGCAGTGGCGGCAACCTGGTTTTTTTGGGTCCGCTGCGAGAGATTCTGAAGTGCGGAGATTCCGTGACAGGCAAATTCCTGGCGCTGCCGATTGCCCACCCGGTGCGCGGTTCCTGGCGGCCGTTGCACAACGCGAGCTGGCTCGAGATCCGTGGAGCGCACGTGAACAACCTGAAAAACATCGACGTCCGCTTCCCCGTCGGGCGACTGACGGTCATCACTGGGGTCTCCGGCTCCGGGAAAAGCACGATTTTGCGCTCGGTTCTGCTACCCGCCGTTCGTGCGCACCTGCAGAGAACAAAAAAGAAAGGCATAACGGAAAACTCTGCTTGGGACGGGTTCGCGGGCTTCGAACATCTGGGTTCCGTCTTTGAAGTGGATCAATCGCCGATCGGCAAAACGTCGCGTTCGATCCCGGCGACCTACGTTAAAATATTCGACGACATACGTGCGTTATTTGCGCAGCTCCCCGAATCCCGGATCCGGGGTTACACCCCCAGCCGTTTCTCGTTCAATACGGAGGGTGGCCGCTGCGAGATTTGTGCCGGTCAAGGGGTGATTAAATTGGAAATGAATTTCCTTCCTCCCAGTTATATCCCCTGTGAAGCGTGCCGCGGGAAGCGGTTCAATCCGCAAACGCTCGCCGTTCAATACAATGGCAAGAGCATAGGCGATCTGCTCGAGCTTACGATCGAAGAAGCCGCGGAATTCTTCAGGTCACAGCCACGGATTTACCAGGCACTTGAACTCCTGGTGCAAACCGGCCTTGGTTATCTGCAACTTGGACAACCGAGCCCTACTCTAAGTGGAGGCGAAGCGCAGCGTCTGAAACTGGTCAGCGAATTGAAGATTGGGGTAGCAAGAGGATTAACGGACCGGCTCAGGAGGAATATAACTCCAAAGAGCACCCTTTATCTGCTCGAAGAACCGACGATCGGTCTGCATATGGCCGACGTGCAACTGCTCATTGAGGTCCTACACCGTTTGGTCGACGAGGGAAACACGGTGATCCTCATCGAGCATAACCTCGATATCATTGCAGAGGCCGACTATATCCTCGATATCGGCCCCGAAGCCGGAGATGCCGGTGGAAAAGTCGTCGCTGCAGGCCCGCCGGAGGAACTTGCGCAACACAAAGAAAGCCGGACCGCCCCATTTCTCCGCAAAATTCTTGGAAATCGACGACGGCAGAAGAAACGTCTCGGCCTGTCGGCGTGTCAGTGTGTCGGCGTTGGGACTTAATTAATTAAAGGGTGAATGCGCTTCCTGGCGCACGCCGACACGCCGTTGCGCCGAGACGCCGACTCGTTTCTTTCGCCGCTTCTGCCACGGGAATCGACTGCATCAGGCCGTCCGTGCTCCAAACGACGCTCACGTGCTGCCCGAGCGGCGCCCAGACTTTTGGATTCGTAGGACCGAACAATGCGACCGTGGGGGTTCCGACAGCAGCGGCTAAATGCGTGACTCCCGTGTCGTGTCCGACGAAAACCGTGCATCCGCACAGCGCTTCGCACAGGTCGGCCAGACTTGCATTCAAGAGGGTTCCGAGACGCTGTAAACTGGACCGCGCACGAAATTCGCGAACCACTTTGTCGTCTGCCTCGCCGCCGAGCAAAAGAAAATCACCGAAAAAACCATCGAGTCGCTGCGTCAATTCAATCCAATGATCGATCGGCCAGTTCTTTTGGGGAGAACCGCTGCCCAAGTGAAAACCGAGCCTTGAGGATCGGGCAAGTTGCGATCCGACAGCCAACTTCGGGACCGGATCATGCAGAGTCAATCCAAGCTGTCCGAGCACCTCGGCCAACTGGAAGACTGCGTGAACGTCAGATCGGATTCGATTTGAACTTGCGACTACCTGTTTCACCCCGGCGGCGGCCAGGTTCCGTGCCATGACCGCGTCGGGATCAGACAAAAAACAAACGGCCAGATCGAACCCGTCCAGCCTATTTCGGACGAACTGTGGCAACGGCCCATCGACAAAAAGCGGTGTCCAGTCCGGCGCATCCAGTCGCTCGACTCGATCGACGAACTCTGGCGCCGCTAACCGAGCCTGAGGAAAAATGCCCAGTAATACCACGTTGGCATCCGGGTAACTTTTCCGGATCTCGCCCAAGACAGGGAGCGTTAAGATCAGATCTCCGAGTGCGCCTCCCCGCAGAACGAGAATATTCAAACCCAGTAAGGCTAGTGACTCCCGGTCATGCCAGGCATCGAACCAAGTTGACCATTCTTCTCCCAATCCTCTGGCTGGTTCCAGGGAATTGAGCTTTCAGGCTTCCCGAATTGAGGGGTTTGCTGCACTTCCTTTTCCTTGGCGTCATCGGCAGCACACCCAATCAAGAACAAACCCGAGCTGAGGACTAGAATTACTTTCTTCATTTCGTGGCGAGTAAAACTGAATCTCCTATAGCAACTTTTGCAAGATTGTCAGGTGCTGCGGAAGCAAATTCTGCGACGCAACTGTTCGGTTCGACCGAGACGACGCGCAACTGAGTTAACTTCTCGCCATTTCTCACGACCGTTAATCTGGAATTAGTGGCGACTCCCGAATTGGATCCTAAACTCACGGTCAGAGCCTTCGCCTCCTGGTTGATCGAAAGAATGCTCCCCTCCAGCGGAACCGTCGCTCTTATCTTCGCCCTATTGGCCGTGAGCCGGAATTGATTCAGCTCATCTTCAACATCGATCAGTCGCCTGGCCAACGCTTGGCGGTCCTGTTCAGCGCGCTGTTTTTGTTCGAGATTTCGACCCGCCTCAGTTAACGCCGCGGTCAGCGCCTTGTTTTCGCTATCGCGCGCAGTGAGTTGTTCTGTCGCTTGGTTCAGCTTCGCTTTAGTGGTGTTCAACTCCGCCGTGCGCGCATCTCGCTCTTGCTGGGTCAGACGCTCCTGGGTGGCAAGGCGATCCTCGGTTTGTTTCAGCTTTTGCTGCCGGTCGTTCAATTGTTGTATCGCCTGGGCGCCGACTGAACGCGATTCGCTCAAGTCCTCGGTGCGTTGCGCAAGCTTTGCCCGGTTAAAAAAACCCAATACTACAGTGCCTAGCACGCAAAGAATCAAGACCACCAACAAGAACCTTATCATTTCTCGATTAACATTTTGCGTTTTGCATGAACTGGCGAGAGATCCGCTCCCCCAAACTGGCTACAAGGGAAAACCCAAAACTCGAAACGCACAACCCCAAACTCAAAACTGTCCACCGCCCTGTTCTCGCTAAAAGAAAGCCATTGCCCTACTCGCGTAACTGGTCGATTGAAATAGAACCGTCAGGGGCTATGGATCGCTGACTTACGAACCCCGCCAGGGCAGGAATGCAGCAACGGTAGTATGCTCTTCGTTGCCGTGGTCCTCTGACGGCCTTCTGTTTCTTCATCGGCCTCGATGTTGAAAGTCCCTGGTAATCGGCGCGTATCCCGCCTCCCAAGAAGCCGAAGGACGAGAACGACCACGAAGGTCAATTAAAGAATTACCAACGGTACTCCCCGATCCGTCCGTCGCGGTCTAGGAACTGACCGTTTGATTCGGGGCCGATTCTTTTGATCGTTTCGGCCAGGGAACGGGCGGATTCCTCGGGCGATAGGGCGGCGTCTTCGCCCCCCATGTCCGTACGGACCCATCCTGGAGATATCGCTACCGTCGTCACTCCTCTCGGCGCAAGCTCATGGGCAATTGCCCGAGTCAACATGTTCAGTGCCGCCTTTGAAGTTGAGTAAGCGTAATAATCGTGGCCCTCCCTTGTCGAAATCGAGCCGAGGCCGGAAGAAATATTGACGATGCGCGGCCGCTCGCTTTGAGCAAGCATCGTATAGAAAGCCTGAATGGTCCGGGCGACTCCCAGCACGTTAGTATCAAAGGTTTGCCAAAACAGATTCAGGTCGACGCTCAGAATCGATTCATCGCCCGCTTCAGGCATGATCCCTGCATTATTGACGATCACATCCAGTTTCTTGCGCTGTTTTAGCGATACCTCCGCTGCCTCCGCCATTTCTTTCTCGCTCTCCACGTCACATTTGACCACATAGATCGTTTCGGGATGCAGAAGACGGAGTTGCTTTAATTCGCCCGAATCGTCCGGCTTCCTGCAACCTGCGATGACGACATTCCCGCTCACCAGCAAGGCCCTCGTGAGCGCCAATCCGATTCCCCGGTTTGCTCCGGTGACAAGGATAACTTCCATAGGAAACAACGCCTCTTGAAATTCGTGTCACTGTCCGATTAGGTAACAATTAAACCTTGGAAACGCCGATCTCCATTCTTGCCGGGCTGCCACCGCGCTCGGAACTGCTGCGCAATGAAAATGTTATCGTCGGCCGCGCCGCGGAAGTCGATCTGGTATTGAGCCATCCCGAAGTATCGCGACGACATTGCCGGATTCTGTTCGAACATGAGACCTGGTACATTGAGGATCTTGGCAGCCAACGTGGCACTGCGGTCAACGGGAACCGTATCTCGGGTCGGACCGCGCTCAAAAGCGGGGACCAGATCCAGATCGGTCCTATCACTATGGTCTTTGGTGTCGGCTCCGAAGAACCCTCGGTGACATCGGAGTTGGCTAACCCCATCGGGTCGGTTTTGTATAAGGGAACGCCGACCGGAGATATTCCGCTCGGGGCGGATCTCATTTTCGGGCGCAGCGACGAGGTCGATGTCCTTCTGAGCGATCCGGTCGTGTCGCGACGCCACGCTATGATTGAGGCCGGGCCGAAAGGGTATCGGTTACTCGATCTTCATAGCAAATCAGGGTCATTCGTCAACGGTCGCCGTTTCGACGAACACGACCTCGTGATCGGCGATCAAATCCAACTGGGACCATTTTTCTTTATCTACGACGGAAGACGTCTCATTCGAGTCCGCCGCCTTTCGGTTGGACGGATCATTGCCATCGGGCTCACCCGACAAGGCGACAACGGTCCGATTCTAAACCGTGCAGGTTTTGTGGCTGAGCCCGGCCAATTTATCGGAATTCTTGGACCAAGCGGCGCTGGGAAAACTACGCTCCTGGATGCTCTGAGCGGACTCCGGCCTGCCGAAAGCGGGAAGGTTCGATTCGATCAAACCGATCTCTACAAAAACCTAGGCCAGCTTCGCTCGTTGTTTGGGTACGTACCGCAAGACGATATCGTTCACTCTGATCTTACCGTTACCGAAGCACTCACCTTCGCCGCTCGTCTCCGTTTGCCTGCAGGAACACCTCGATCGGAGATTGTAAAGCTGGTTGATCATACCATCGCCAGCCTTGGCCTGGCCGACCGGGTGAATCTGAAGATCGGCCGACTCTCCGGTGGGCAGCGAAAGAGAGTCAGTGTTGGAGTCGAACTACTAAGCCGCCCGCCTCTTTTGTTTCTGGACGAGCCTACATCGGGGCTGGATCCGCTGGCGGAATTCAAGCTGATGGAGTTACTCCGTCGCCTCGCTGATACAGGTTGCACGGTGATCTGCACCACCCACGTGATGGAAAACGTCTACCTGATGGATCAGATCGCTATCGTTTCCGATGGACGGGTTGTGTTTCAAGGCCCTCCCGACGAAGCCCGGGCAAAGTTCGGCGTAACCCGACTCTCCTCATTGTACGATGCGCTTCAATCGATCGAGTCCAAGAATCTCCCCTCCTTCGAGCCGACGCTTCCTGGGGAGCCGGACCAGGATGCGCCCGCGCCTGCGCCTCTCACCAAAAATAGAAGGGCGTTTTCGCTTCCGATACTTTTGCAGCGCCAGCTGGCAATCTTCACAGCTGACATCAAGAATCTGATCATCCTGCTGGCCCAACCGATTGTCATCGGGGCTTTGGTTGCCTGGGCCGCCAGCGATCCGCAGCTGGATCAGTTTTTTGCCTATATCGGGACCCTGTGGTTCGGATGCAGCAATTCAGCGCAGGAAATTGTCAAAGAACTGCCGATCTATCGCCGTGAGCGGCTGGTTGGCTTAAGCCGCTGGAGCTACCTGACCAGCAAATTTATCTGGATGGCGGGACTCACCGCCCTCCAGTCCCTCCTTCTTTACGCGACGATTGCGATAGGCAGGCTGGGTGTCCAGGGCGCATTTCAGTGGCAAATCATCGGGCTTATACTGCTGGCCTTTGCCGCAACGGGCATCGGATTGACGATGTCCGCTTTCGCGAGGTCACCCATGCAAGCTGTCATGTTAGTTCCCCTGCTGCTCATCCCGCAAATCCTCTTCTCGGGTTTTACGGTGCCCGCCAAGGACATGACACCGTCGGTCCTGGCGCTGAGCCAGATTATGCCTAGTTTTGCCTCCGAGCGGATCGCGGACGTCAGCTTTTTGATCGACCGGAAGATTTCCGGGGAGCTCGCGCGGGACTATCCCATCGCCTATTTCAACATCAACGAGTGGTACCGATCGAAAACCGGGGAGCGACTCAAGACGGGCACGGTCTACAGGGAATCACGCCCCATCTGGTTCGCTTACTTGTCCCTTGTGTTGTGGACGATCGGCGGCTTTGTCTATTCCTCCTGGTTACTTGGGAGAAAAGAGCGCGAATAGCGCATCGGTCGGATCAAACAGAGGTGCTTCCGCCTAAATCCCGCAGTCCATAGACACGGACCACCTGACTTTTCCCTTTCAGCTGGAATTCGCCAAATTTCACGAAATCGTATCTGGCAGGCAGTACCGTCACAACATCCTGCGATAGAACCAGGTTCTGGTTCAATTCCTTCATGACGACCTCGAGACGGAAGGCCGTGTTCACCGTGTCGCCAATGATCGTTGCATCTCTCATTGCGACTTGGCCAATATTGCTGCTCGTCACGCGGCCAAAATGGACTGCAATGCCAACGCGAAAGGGGGTCTCGGTCCCCGGCCAGACCCGATTGGCCGCAAGTTGGAGAATGGTCAATGCCACGTCGAGGCAAACTGCGCACTCGGTTCCCTCCTCGTCCCGCGCCGGCCAATAGGCAAGCAACGCATCCCCGATATATTTGTCGATAATCCCTCCGGCCGACTGTACGGCATTCCCAATGTCGCGAAACCAATTGCCTATAATTTGCGCGAGTTCGCGTTCGCTCAATTTTTCGGCCATCGAGCTGAAACCACGGATGTCGCAGACCAGAATCGCGACGGACAAGACGGCCTGGTGCCCCTCCATACTCCCTGCAGCAAGCGTGGCATCGACATTTCCGGACGGCTCATCGTCGGGAGTTTGATCGAACACCAGCTCGTAATTTGCGATTCGGACCCTAGCCCCTGGTTCGAGGGTTACCGGCATGACCACGCGCTGATCATTCACGAACGTCCCGTTCCGACTACCAAGATCCATGATCTGATACTGGAAACCATTGTGGCAACGCACGATTGCATGCTGGCGCGAGACGTGGTTTCCCGGTAGCGGAATGGTATTGTCCGGAGTCCGACCGATTGTGGCGGTATTATTAACTTCTCGTTCAAAAGGTTCTCCCCCGGGGGAATTAACGCGAAACTTTGCGGCCATTTCCAGTCGCTATGATGGCACGCCGGGCGGTCGTTTGCCAGCGGCAATCTCGGGATGCCTCCCGCAGGCCAAGCGCTGATTTCGCGCGCCCGCGCCGAGCCGAGTTGCAAAAATCAGTTGACCTCCCGGACGCAATCCCCTAAGATGCCCGATCATTCCATCAAGAGTGGCGGAGGGACTGGCCCTGCGATGCCACGGCAACCGGTTCCGCGAAATGCGGAACGACCAGGTGCCAATTCCAGGTTCGAAGAATTTTCGGACAAAGATGGAGAGAGCGTAGACCTTATAACTCTCGCGACTCTTGGTGGGATGAGGCAAAAGAAGATACCACCTTGATTTATGGATAAACATCCGTTCTTTTCGCACCTTCGTTGTCGGGAATGTGGCCGACACTACGCCAAGGAAGCTGTTCACGTCTGCGAATTCGATTTTGGTCCCCTCGAAGCGGCCTACGACTACGACGCAATCGGCAAATTTTTGACACGCGAAAGGATCCTGTCTCGCCCGCGGTCGATGTGGCGTTATCGTGAGCTACTTCCGATCGAGAATGAGCCGACTGTCGGTCTCCAGACGGGATTCACTCCGTTGATCCGCACTCGCCGTTTGGCTGAACGCCTCGGCGTCGATGAACTGTATATCAAGAACGACACGGTAAATTATCCCACGCTTTCGTTTAAGGATCGCGTCGTTGCGGTCGCTCTAAGCCGCGCCATAGAACTCGGCATCGACACGGTCGCCTGCGCCTCCACGGGAAATCTTGCGAACTCAGTGGCTGCCAACGCAGCGGCGGCGGGACTTCGCAGTTTTGTGCTGATTCCGGCCGACCTCGAGCCGACAAAGATACTTGGCTCCCTGATCTTTGGAACCAACGTGATCGGGATTCAAGGTGCCTATGACCAAGTCAACCGCCTTTGTTCCGAAATTGCCGGCAAGTATCACTGGGGCTTCGTGAACGTGAACCTTCGTCCTTATTACGCCGAGGGTTCGAAAACAATGGGATTCGAGATCGTCGAACAGCTTGGCTGGCGCCTGCCTCGGCACACCGTGGTTTGCATGGCAAGCGGCTCTCTCCTGACTAAGATCCACAAATCATTTAGCGAATTCCTCAAGCTTGGGCTCGCTGAGCCCGGAGAGTTCAGCATTTATGGCGCTCAAGCAGCCGGCTGCTCCCCGATCACCACTGCGATCAAGAATAACACAGAGGTCGTCAAACCGGTTCCCAAGCCTCAGACGATCGCAAAATCCCTGTCGATCGGCACTCCGGCCGACGGTTACTATGCCATCCGAACGATGAAAGAAACCGGTGGTACGGCCGAAGATTGCACGGATGAGGAAATCGTTGAAGCAATCAAATTGCTGGCCGAAACGGAAGGCATCTTCGCTGAGACTGCGGGTGGAGTCACGCTGGCATGTGCGCAGAAACTGATCGAAAGCGGACGTATCCCACGAAACGAAAGCATCGTCCTTTGTATCACCGGGCACGGCCTGAAGACGCAGGAGGCTGTCATCGACAAGGTCGGTCAGGCCAAACTGATCCGGCCAAATCTAAAAGAATTTGAATCCCTCCTCGAGCATGCAATCCCGACAACCTAACTCTATGGCTATCCCCGTTCGTATTCCCACCCCGCTAAGAAAACTCACCCTCAATCAGGAAGTTGTTGAAGCTGATGGCGCAACGATTCGCGAGCTGATTGAGAGTCTCGAGCGCACCTATCCCGGTTTGAAAGACCGCATCTGCGATGAGCAGGATCAAATCCGGCGATTCGTGAATGTCTTTCTCAACGACGAAGACGTCCGCTTTCTCAATGAATCCGAGACCCAGGTGAAATTGGGTGACGAAGTCAGCATCGTACCCGCTATTGCCGGCGGATAGCTCGCCTTCTCACAACCTGCAAATCTTCCGCGTGCCTTGGCTCGGGAGATTTGCCCGCGACGCCTTTCAACGCGGGCTCAGCGCGAAGGCCGGGTCGAAATGTTTCGGCAACACGACATGAAACGTCGTGCCTTTTCCGGTTTCGCTTTCGAGCCAAATTCGCCCGCCATGGGCATCCACAGTCGATTTAGCGATCGCCATGCCCAGCCCGGTCCCATCTTTCTTGCCGTACGTCACAAACGGTTCAAAAATTCTGCTCCGGATCGATTCCGGAATGCCAGGACCGCTATCGGAGATCGACACCTGCAATTCCGATCCCGCTTCGCGAAACTGGATGGTGATCGTTCCTTCGTCCCCAAGCGCCTCTTTAGCATTCTTGATAATATTGGCCAGACAGCGGGTAAGACGCGCTTCGTCCAAGGTCAGGTGATCGGCTTCACTGATCCGGAGCACGAGTCGCACCTGGGTATCGCGGACCTGGTTCAAGATCTCCTCGTCCAGAAGTTCCATCAGCCGGCGCACCGACGTCACACGCGGTCTGATATTCACCTTTCCTCGCGCGAATCCGAGAAGTTCTTCGCTCATCTCGATTATCCGAAGCGCGGAAGACTGGATGATCTCGGCCAACTGCCGCACAGAATCCGTAGGTGCCGTCTTTTCGAGATAATCGACAGAAGACAAAATCGCTGACATCGGGTTCTTCAGGTCGTGGACGATCGAACTGACCATCGTGCCAAGGAGCGTCAGACGCTCATTTTGCAAAAGTTGCTCAATATACCGCGCATTCGTATAGCGCAGACGTTGGACCACTACCCTGGTAAAGGTTAATGGAAGCGTATCTGGAGCGCTGTTCATCAGCCGGGTGAATGTCTTGTGATCGACCTCGCCGACCAAGGCGGACTCCAATGCGATCGCTCGCGCCGACCTTGGTCCGTGATCGATGACCGCCATTTCTCCGAAAAAGTCGTTCTTCTCGATGGTCGCCAGCGTCTCTTGCAAGCCCTGGCGCCCTGTTTTGGAGATTTGCACCCGACCCCGTCCGACAAGCATCAACGTCGATCCGGAGGTGGCCTCATCGAATATCAGGTCTCCCGGTTGATACTCCATCTCCTGGATGTCGACCGAACGAAGCACCTCCGGTGTCAGCCCCTCGAAGAGCCGATTGGAAATAAATGCTTCGTTCATGACAGGTAATCTTAACGCCGACAATTCCATTCTGCAGCACCGTACTTTTCTTTCGCGATGCGCGCCGCGTGTTCCATGACCAGCTCGGGGACGACAAACGAGTCGACTTTCTCACCAAGTGCACCGGCCAGCATCACATCAAACTGTCCCGGAACTTTAAGACGTTGAATACTCCCTTGGAGTAACAAACCTTTTCGGTTCCGGCGGATTGCAGCTCCCGCGATTTTTTCGCCCCTTAGTTTTAAGTCAAATTGAGCCGCCTTCTCAAAACAGGCGGGCGACCGGATCGGCTCGGTAAGTTGGGCAATTTCAACTGGCCACCCGCTTTTTCGCAGGATATTGGCAATCGCGAAGTGGACAGACCGGTAGAATTCGATCGTCTTCGGAAGACTTTCCCCGGCCGGGCAAACCAGGGAATAAGTAAAATCCTGACCATGCTCCACGATGCCCCCGCCGGTCCAGCGCCGAACCAGATCCCGTCCAGGGAACCGCGCAGCCACTTCGTCCCAAGGGGTGAAATAGCCGATAGAAACAGAGGGGCGGACCCATCGGTAAGACCTGAACACCGGGCACACTGCCGTCAGAAACAGCACTTCGTCCACAGCCATGTTTTCTGCCGCCGATCTTGGGCTGTCCTCCTGTATTAGACGCAGCATTTCAAGCTTCATAGCACTCCTTCGGTCGCCGGCATCACTTTTTGGCGCCTACGGAACGGTAGATAACTTCCGAGCAGGAACTTTGCAAATCGCGGTAGAAACGTTGCTTTCCCCGGTCCCCTCCGTTAGCTTCAAGATTCCTATGGCTAAGCTTGCTCTCGGCAAAGGTCTCGGTGCGTTGATCAGTACCAATAAACCGGCCTCGCCAGCGGCAGAACCGTGGGAGCGGGTTGAAAAGGTTGCCTTATCCGATATCGTGCCGAGCCCGTTGCAACCAAGAAAAGCTTTTCATTCGGAGCAACTTCAGGAGCTTGTCGAATCGATCCGCGAACACGGGATCATCCAACCGCTCATTGTTCGGAAGGTTGAAGGAAAGTGTGAGCTGATCGCCGGAGAGCGACGTTGGCGGGCCGCCAGTCAGCTCGGATTAAAAGAAGCCCCTGTCATCGTGCGACAGGCTTCGAATCGAGACGTGCTCGAGTTGGCGTTGATCGAAAACCTGCAGCGTGAAGACTTGAATCCGATCGAAGAGGCTCACGCCTATCAGCGCCTGGCCGAAGAATTCTCTTTAAGGCAGGAGGACATTGCTCAGCGGGTGGGAAAAAGCCGGTCGGTGGTCGCAAATTCATTGCGCTTGCTCGACCTGCATTCGCAGGTGCAAGCTTACCTCGCTCAAGGACGTCTCAGCGTCGGTCACGCCAAGGTTTTACTCGGGTTGCAAAACCAGGATGAACAGCTCCTCGCCGCAGAGCTCACGATCCGGCAAGCCGCCACCGTGCGCATGACGGAACGATACGTCGCGTCACAACTCGCCCGTCAAGGGCTCGGCAAGAGCGGGAAACCCGGCGCACGGGCAAGCCAAGGGAACTCGGCCATGGTTCAGAATGCCGTCAGTGATTTGGAGGGTCGCCTGCGAGACCGACTTGCCACCCATGTCACGATCCACCACAGCGAGAAAAAGGGACGGATCGAGATCCAGTACTATGGCAACGACGATCTCGACCGTATTCTTTCCATACTGGGAGTTTCCGCTTAGTGAGAAGCGCAGGAGTTGACAGACAACGAAAACCGCAAGCGTCGAAAAGAAGGCCCAATATTGGTTTGGCACTGGGAGCGTTCTGGTTTTTCAATCTATTTTTCATAGCCTCCAGTTGCAGACCTAGCGACCCTCCAACACCCGCAGGCTCTCAAGAAAAACAGACAGAACCAAGCCAGGCGAATGCCTCGGTTCCGAGTGGAACACCGCCGCGCCGCGAGAAAATCTGGAGCAATTTCGACAGTCGCCAAGCTCTGGCAGAAGCCAAGACGCTCACTGATTTCGGTCCCAGGCCATCCGGCAGCGATGCGAACAAGCAGGTTCGCCAACACCTCATCGATCGTTTGACGAGCCTCGGCTGGCAGACCAGCGAGCAGCGACTCACTGAGCAAGCGCCGGACGGACGCGCAATCGAGTTTTGTAATCTGGTGGCGCGGTATTCGCGATATCCGGCATCGCCTCAAAGAATTCTGATCGGCGCCCACTTCGACACTCCTCCCACCCAGGAATTTCGAGATCTCGGCGCAAGTGATGGCGGGGCAAATACAGCTATTTTAATCGAGCTCGCCCGGACCCTGGCTTTGGATCCGCAGTTGGCCGGGAGCGTCGAACTGCTTTTTCTCGATGGCAACGCCCCGTTTAGAGAGCTCAATCTGAACGACGGTCTGTTCGGTAGCCGCTTTTACACCCAAACTCTGCGCCTCAATCGGCAAGCCGGCGATATCCGGGCAGCCATCCTTTTGGACAACGCCGGCGGCGACACGCTGAATTATTTGCCGAACAGCGACCCGAACCTGGCTGCTGCGCTCAAGAAAGCCGCGACGATTCTTGGCCTGAAACTCGAGCCAGCAAACCGTTCGCTTCTCGCGGATCAGGTACCGTTTGCGCAGGCGGGTATTCCCAGTATTGCGCTCCTCGATGCGGACTCCCCGTTTTTGCATACCGCGGATGACACCGCCGATCGACTGGATGGAGATGCTCTGGCGAAAACCGGGAATTTGGTTCTGTATTTCGTTGCCACCGAGAGAGCGACACCATGAGCTCCATGCCCATGATCCTCTACGTGAAAACCGGATGTCCGTGGTGCCCTCTGGCAGAATTTTATCTCGACAAGCACGGGTACAAATATAAAAAAGTGGATGTCTGCCGCGATCCCGTGGCGTTTAATGAGCTGAGACGCATCTCCGGCCAGACCTACGCGCCGACGCTGGTCATTGGAGATTTGTTTCTTCCCGATTTCGGACCTGATGAACTTGAAGATTTCCTAAACGAGCATAACATCCTGCCGTAGCCGACCCTGCTTGAACAATGCTTTCGTCAATTCTACTAATCCTAGGGGTCGCCGTCCTGGGGATGGCATTTCGGTCTTTCGATCACCCGGTTGCGCAAAGACTCTGCGTCCTCTGCGTATTGGCGGTGTCATTTTTGCTCGGTTATCTGCCGTCCGGGAACTGGGCTGTCGGTCTCGCATTTGCAACGCTTTGGATCTTCCTGCCTTGGCTTGAGATTCTGACCAAGATCCGGTCGTTACGGATGCCTCTCGAACGTGAACTTGAGTACAAAAGTCCGCCCGGCCGGGATCTGTTTCCGAATCTGGACGATTTGACCGAAGAGATTGAGCAGGAAGGATTCGAACTCATCAATGATCTTGGCTGCGACTGGGATGCGCAGCGTCAATTTCTGAGGCTGTTTCACCGGCCCAGCGACCAAGCCCAGGCCGCTCTTTGCCTGGTCGATCAAGGCAATATAGCCTTTTATTATATCAGTCTAATGACTCGCCCTACCGATGGCCATGTCTTTACGACTTGGAACTATCCGTTTTCGTACTCTTTGAAATTTTTGCCGCACACCCATATTCAACGTATCCGACCAACAGCCTCGTTCACTGCCATGTGCCATGCACATCAGCATTTACTGGAACGCAACAAGATTTCAGTTGATGCGATTCCCAAACTCGATCCCCCATCGATCCAGGCTTTGCTGCAGCAGGACTTGACGGCACAGATTACTCACAATGTGCGCGCCGGGCTTCTCGCACACGTCGATGAACAAAGGGTGCGCTACACGTGGCGCGGAATGTTCTATCTGTGGTTCAGGTTTCTTTGGGACTTTGTCCGACTCTGAAATCCGCCCTATAGCTCTATCACCCGGTCCTGGTAGGTGCCCGAACGGATCCGTTTCTTACCTTCACCTCGAGCGACGAATTTAACATCTCCGACGATTTCCACGCCAGCCTCAAACTCCATCTTGCCCTCAATCGTAAGACTGTTGCAACGCAGCAGGGACGGCACGCCAACGGCAACCAGCGACTCGAATTGATCGACTAGCTGATAGTATTCGCTCAGTTTCACCTCCGGCGGCACCCCGTTCCGTTCGGCCCGCAACACCAGCCGGAATTCCGTATCCAATTCATAGGCGTCCGAGCGAACAGCTAAAAGGTCGGCGGTTGTCTTAACCGGCGAAAAACGATTGCGCGGCACCTCGATCGCTCTGGCGCCGTCAAAACATTCGATCGCAGCGCCCATCGCCGTCTCGAGCTGAAAAGCTTTCGGCGTCGATTTATCTCGTGGATCTGTCGTCTTCTCGTTGCGAATCAGGGGGAGAGGAAGAAAACCATCGCCTCGATCCAATTCTGCGCGCAACGCATCCAAACGAATCCAGAGATTGTTCGTATTGAAATAGCGGTGCCGCTCGATATTCTGAAAAGCCGCCAAATCCTCTTCAGGACATTGCGCGGATTCCCTAAGCAAAAGACGTTGGTCGGTTTTTCTGCGCGCCAGATGACCTCCCTTTCGATCGGCCGCGGTGCGAGCAGTGACCTCCATCAAGAACGGGGCACCCGAGTTGGCAAAGAAATCCAGAAGCCGGATGTCCAATGTGGCGCCAAGATTGTCGGAATTCGAGATAAAGAGGAACTCTTTGTTCTCGTTCAACAGGCGTTCGAGCCACCCAGAGCCTAAAAGCGATGAATAGATATCGCCGTGCCCCGGCGGACACCATTCCAGAGATGGATTCTGGGGCCACACCACCGGCGCCAACGATTTGACCTCAATCTTTGGCACTTTGTTCTGCATCAACTCCAGTTGTCCGAGCTCGCCAAGTTCCGGGTAGCTCGCCAACGCTGCAGCGGTATCGATGCTCGTGCTGAAGCTGTTCATGAGCATCAGGCGGAGCTGGGGAGCAAGTGCAGAGCGCAGGTGTAAGAATTGGCGAACGATGATGTCCAGAAAGGTGAGTTCGTCCCGGACTCTCAGCAGACTCTTGGCCTTTTCTAAACCCATCCCGGTGCCGAGGCCGCCGTTCAGCTTTAACACCACGGTTTGAGCCGCGACATTCGACCGCTCGCCCGAGACCGTTTCATCCTCAATCGAGGACAAGCGTCCAAGAGGCGAAATCGAACTCTCCGGTATTAAACCAGACTCGTTCCGTTCGAGCTTACGGTATTGATACAGGAACGCGCGAATCGCAGCGGCACTGAGTCCGGCCGCTTGCATCTTCGCCCGAATCTGATTGGGGAGATCGTCCATGTTGATGAGTTATGAGCCCTCCCGTCTAACCGTTCGCTCGCGCCGATCACCTGACAATCGGCCTCACCACGTAAGCGTCTATTATTCTAGTATCGATAGAAATCCGGCTTGTAAGGACCCTGAACCGGAATCCCAAGGTAGCCCGCCTGGGTCTCGCTCAGCTGCGTCAACTTCACTCCGAGCTTGTCCAGGTGGAGACGTGCAACCTTCTCGTCGAGCTTCTTCGGCAGGACATAGACCTTGTTTTCGTAAGCACCGTGGTTCGTGAACAACTCGATCTGCGCCATCACCTGATTCGTGAAGGATGCGCTCATGACGAAGGAGGGATGCCCGGTCGCGCAACCCAAATTCATCAGCCGGCCTTCGGCGAGAACCGTCACACGTTTCCCGTTCGGCCATTCCACCTGATCAACCTGGGGCTTGATGTGGATGCGTTTTAAGCTCTTGTCCTCAAACACGCTCGCAATGTCGATCTCGAGATCAAAGTGCCCGATGTTCGCCACGATCGCCTGGTTCTTCATCGCGTCGAGGTGTTCGCGCCGGATAATGTCCCGACAGCCGGTTGCCGTGATGAAGATATCCGCTTCGTGAACCACGTCATCGAGTGTCGCGACCTGGTACCCTTCCATTGCGGCCTGTAGAGCGCATATTGGATCGATCTCCGTTACGATGACCCTGGCCCCTTGGCCTTTCAGCGATTGCGCGCACCCTTTCCCGACGTCACCATACCCGCAGACGACAGCAATCTTGCCGGCAATCATCACGTCCGTCGCGCGCTTCAAGCCGTCCAACAGCGACTCACGGCATCCGTACAGATTGTCGAACTTCGATTTGGTACAGGAATCGTTCACGTTGAAGGCAGGGCAACCGAGCTCACCACGTTCCACCATCTGGTAGAGACGATGAACGCCCGTCGTCGTCTCTTCCGAAAGTCCAAGGATTCCCTTTAACAAGTGCGGATATTTCTGGTGGACAAGGCCGGTCAGATCGCCGCCGTCGTCGAGGATCATGTTAAGCGGTTGACCATCGGGCCAGAAGATTGTCTTTTCTATGCACCAGTCGTATTCTTCGAGCGTTTCACCCTTCCACGCGAAAACGGGTATTCCGGTTGCAGCGAGAGCGGCTGCAGCGTGATCCTGGGTCGAGAAGATGTTGCAGCTCGACCAGCGAATCGACGCTCCAAGTTCGATCAGCGTTTCGATCAGTACCGCCGTCTGAATTGTCATATGAAGGCAGCCCGCGATCCGGGCCCCGGCGAGCGGCCGCGCCGTCCCAAACTCCGCACGCAGCGCCATCAATCCAGGCATCTCGGTTTCGGCTATCTCAATTTCTTTTCTGCCGAACTCGGTTAGTCCGAGGTCAGCGACTTTGTAATCTGCGGTTGGTATGGTCGTCACGGTACTCATGAAAATTTGCGGTTGGAGACGGGGTTGAAGCGAAAAAGGATATTCAAAGGCTCAGGAGACAAATTGTTTCAGTGCGTCGGCCCTGTCCGTCCGTTCCCAGCGGAGAGCGTCCAGATCGTCTTCACGGCCAAAGTGCCCGTAGTTGGTAGTCTTGCGGTAAATTGGGCGAAGCAGTTCAAGTTGCTGGATAATCGCCGCCGGTTTGAAATTGAAAACTTCCCGAACCGCTTGTTCGATTTTTTCTTCGTCAACCGTTGACGTGCCGAACGTATCGACGGAGATGCTGACCGGATCAGGATACCCGATCGCGTAGGCAAATTGCACTTCGCACCTGTCCGCCAATCCAGCGGCGACGACATTTTTCGCGACATACCTTCCCATGTAAGCGGCGGAACGGTCCACTTTCGATGGGTCTTTCCCTGAAAACGCGCCACCGCCGTGCCGGCCCATTCCGCCGTAGGTATCGACAATAATTTTGCGGCCGGTCAGTCCAGAGTCGCCTTCCGGTCCGCCAATCACAAAGCGACCCGTCGGATTAATGAGATATCGGGTGGAAGAATCGATCCAATTGGCCGGGATGACTCCTTTGATGACCCGTTCGATCAGAGTCTCACGAATTTCCTTATGTTTAACTGCCGCAGCATGCTGAGTGGAGATCACGACCGTGTCTACCCGAATAGGACGATACCCCTCGTACTCAATGGAAACCTGGGTCTTGGCGTCCGGGCGAAGCCATGGCAGCTCACCGGATTTGCGGAGGCGGGTCAACTCGCGGCCGAGTTTGTGGCTCAACTGGATTGGCGCCGGCATCAACTCCGGCGTCTCGCGAACAGCAAAACCGAACATCAATCCTTGATCACCTGCTCCCTGTTCGTCAGTTTCTTTACCCTCGGCGGCTTTGGCGTCGACACCTTGCGCGATGTCACGCGATTGCCGACTCAACGCTTGAACGATCACGCATGTATCAGCGTGAAAGAGTGAATCTTCATGGACGTATCCGATTTCGCGAATAGCGGAACGCACCTCGTCGAGATAATCGAATCGTGCGTTGGTAGTAATTTCGCCCGCTATAACTACCAGATTTCCCTTGGCGAGAGTTTCGCAGGCCACTCGGCTTTTCGGGTCCTGCGCTAAGCAGGCATCCAGGATTTGATCGGAGATGGTATCGCAGACTTTGTCAGGATGCCCCTCGGCCACGGATTCAGAAGAAAAGATGTAACGACGCGCCATAAGTAATAATAGGGATCGGTTGGATTAGGATCTACCGCGAAAAGAGAAGCGAGGAAGGCAGATGCGAATATTGACCAATCATGATAGACTGATATATCGACCGTATTTCCATGCCGTCAACTTTGAATTCTCTTCGAACTTTATCCGACCCAACTCGCGCCCGGTTGATGCATATCCTCCAGGCCGAAGAATTGTCAGTCGCCGAAATCCAGGAAATCCTCGGAATGGGCCAATCGCGGATCTCGACTCACTTAGCGCAGTTGAAGCGGGGCGGTCTGGTCCGGGATCGCCGCGTCGGGAAAAACATTTATTACAGCTGGACTCCTGGCGGCCCGATTAAGGAGGCGGAGCTCAGAAGCCTCATCCGGCTAGCTGTCACGGATATGCCCGAAGCGGCTTCGGACCGGTCAAGTCTGCACCACGTGATCGCCAAGCGCAAGGACCGCACCCGTGAGTACTTCAACAAGCTCGCAGGCAAATTTGGGCGGAGCTATTGCCCAGGCAGATCCTGGCAAGCATTGGCACATCTCTTCCTCACGATGATTCCCCCGATCGATGTGGCAGACTTGGGCGCGGGAGAAGGAACACTCTCTCAAATACTTGCCAAAAGTGCTCGGAAGGTCATTGCCATCGATATTTCCGAGCGCATGGTCGAGGTCGGGTCCCAACTCGCGAAAGATCACGGATTCACGAATTTAGAGTATCGTATTGGTGACCTTGAAGAACCACCTATACCGGACAACTCGATCGATCTGGCAATATTCGGCCAAGCGCTGCACCACGCAAACAGCCCACCACGGGCAATCGCAGCAGCGCGACGAATATTGCGCACGGGAGGGCGCCTGGTGATTCTCGATCTGCTCGCCCACGGCTACGAACAGGCAAGAGAATTGTACGCGGATCTTTGGCTCGGATTCAGCGAGGTCGAGCTCGTGCGTTTGCTCGAGCAAGCCGGATTTCGAGAGAACGACGTACAGGTCGTTTCCAGGGAACTGAATAGTCCATACTTTCAAACGGTGCTGGCGACCGGGCTGAAATGACCTCATGCGCCGGCGCAGGACGGTGTCGATTCTCAGGTTCAATCTATATCGTGAAAAGGCTTCTTCTGCTCTCTCTTCTCACCCCGGTAGGTTTATACGCCGATTGGAAGATACTTGACCGACGCGACTCGCCTGGGTCGTACGGAAAGCTGGCTGCATCAGAGTTGCGGGTAACAGACGGCGCAGCGGAAGCTGAAGTTGATCTTGTCTATTTCAAACCTGCGGATGTAACGCTCGAAGTAATTGCGAACACAGACGGACAGATTCGAGGATTGAGAGAGCTCATTGAGGCGCGTGATGGGTCAGCTGGGATAAACGGTGGTTATTTTAAAGCGAACCTCGAGCCGGTTGGGTTGTTAATCAGCAACGACCGCCTGGTCCACCGCTTAGAAAATGCAAAACTTTTGTCTGGAATATTTTACGTGAAAAACGGTCGGCCTTGGCTGGCGAGAACGCGGGAATTTCCCGGCACCAAAGGGATCGAGCAAGCCATCCAATGCGGGCCATTTCTAGTTGATGGCGGCCGGACCGTGACCGGTTTGGAGAACGAGCGCGTCGCAGCTCGAACTTTTATCTTTTCGTCCGGTTCCTCTGTCTGGGGTTTCGGCATTTGCCGCGCGGTCACTCTGCAAGCCATGGGCGAAATCCTCTCGGAGGCGACATTGCTTCCGGACCATCGCATCATCCGAGCGTTAAATTTCGATGGCGGATCCTCGACAACGTTTTACGTCAGGACCGACGAGCGCCCGATCTTCTCGGAAGGGAGGCCCACCGTGAGCAATTACCTTGTCGTCAAAGTCAAAGCAAAGAATTTTTAATTGATTCCCAGGTAACACTCAAACAATGTCCCGCAGTCGCGGTATGACATCTTTATGAATCTGAAGTTTGCAGTCTCGCTCGGGTCCGCTCTTCTCGTTCTAAGTCTTGCATGCTTCGCGCTCGATCCAGAAAAACAAGCCGTTATTGACCGATACAAGGAGCCGTTTTCTGTCTACCTTACCGCAATCAACGATCTCGGGTCGGCCCTCGATACCGTGACAACAGAATCGGATCTCATCAAGGCCGCGGACAAATTCTGTGACCAAGCCAACAAGTTCGTCGACGAATTTAATGCGAATAAAGATCAATTCGCAGATTCCCAAGTGGTGAAATCCATGGACGCCGATCCCGATTCCAAAAAGGCGATGGAGGATTACATGGAGTCTCTGAAGTCGAAGCTCGAAGATGCACGACCTATTTTCGACCATCTCATCAGCTCTCTGAACAGGCATACCAACTCGCGGGAAATCAATCGCGTCCGCGATCGAGTCGCCGCGACATTCCAGCGAATCCAACTACTTTACATGTGACCGGATTCGAGTGAGGCACAGAGAGCGACGTCGGCTTTGTTCTTCGTCGGTGAGCACCGGTTCCTTTCTCAAATCAGAGGGCGGATCGGGCAAAGTAACCCAGGAGCGGCATCCGCCGTACGAAGGATGAAACGGCAACTCCCAAACGGGAGAAATCCGAAATGCGCGCAAAAAAGCAACGTGCAAACCCTCTTGTTTGTCGTAATGAAAGCGTTCCTCCAGGACAGTCGCCTGCAAGACGTGCAACGGCTCCAACGCCTGGATCGGGGTCAAGTCCCGCATCAAGATGGCGAACTCGATCTCCAGAAAAACGGAGATCGCAACGCAGTCATTCCGCGGCGTCACCTCGCGTTCCCGGTTCAAACGCGTTCGCTCAATCTGCTCGTGGAAATAGGTAGGGAATAGATAAAAGCGCCGATGTTTGAATCGGAATCCCTTCCGACCTTCGGCGATTCCGCCCTTTCGGAAGATCAAACTGGTCTCTCCGCGCTCGATTGAAGCACAGACGATAGCCCATTCTTTGAAAGCCGGCACGCCTGTTTCGCGCTTCTCGTTGATCGTTTCCTGCGGGCGTAAGCTCGACTCGGCTGTCAATCCGTCCATCGAAGTTTTGTTAGCACAATCCCTGGCGTTTGCACTGAAGAAGTTCTTCTTTGATCAAGGAAAACTGAGACTTTCATCCGAGGATTGGGCTCGGTGCGCGAGGGAAATTTTAGTTGGCGCGATTCATTTCCTCGATAATCTGCAATTCATGTCTGTGAAGATTGACCTCCATTGCCATTCATTCTTTTCTGGCGACGGGGTAAGCAGTCCGGAACAACTGATTGAGGCCGCCCGCAAGAAGGGACT
>DATHPZ010000017.1:0-29918 GCA_035483355.1 Chthoniobacterales bacterium
GAAGCATCCAAAATGGAAATTTACTTTCGTCAATCACGTCACCACCAACCCTTTCTTTGTCCCCACCAGGTATGGTGCGGAGGACGCCTGCGCGCTTCTGGGATGCACTTTCCAATGGACCGGCTCCGAGAAGTCCATCGCTACCGATATGGTTAATGCTCTGAACACTGCGGTCTCTGCAGGGGTTGACGGCATCGCTGTTTGCCTGGTTGACCAAGCTGCGTTTAACGACCCAGTCGAAAAGGCTCTCAAGGCAGGGATCCCGGTAGTGTCTTACAACGCAGACACCTCAGGCAACAAACGATTGTGCTATATCGGCCAGGATCTGTTTGTCTCGGGCAAAGGTTTAGGCCAACGCATCGTTGAATTAGTGCCGGAAGGTGAAGTGGTTGGCTTTATTGCTACCCCGGGACAGCTGAACATCCAACCGCGTCTGGACGGCGCCAAGGCCGCAATCAAGGAATCTGGCAAAAATATTACCTTGAATGAGGTATCCACCGGAGCCGCCTTGAACGACGAAGTTTCCGCGGTCGAAGCTTATTTCGCAGGTCATCCCAACGTCAAAGGAATGTTTGCGGTGGATGCCGGCAGTACGGCAGCTGTCGCCAAGACGATGGCGGGACATCAGCTACAGGCCAAAGGTGTTCATGCCGGAGGCTTTGATCTTCTGCCGACCACGATGGAAGCCATCGCCAAGGGAGACCTGGACTTTACGATCGATCAACAGCCGTACCTCCAAGGGTTTTACACCGTCCTGGTGCTCTTTCTTTACAAAATATCAGGCGGATTGACCGGACCATCCGACATCAATACCGGCCTGAACTTCATCACGAAGTCCAGCGTGAACCCCTTCCTGAACAGTAAAAGCCGCTTTCAGGGCAATTCCAGTGAAGAAAAGGTTCTGACACGGTCGGGCGCTATTTAACAGCCAAGATACGCCATGGCGACAGACAAAACGGCCACCGTATCACAACGAGAGGATCCACCCCGGCGCGCCGAGCGCCGGGGCTTGGTGCGAAGACTGGGAACATCCGTGCTGCGGTCCCGAGAGGCGAGCGTCGCGATCGCGGCGATTGTACTGGTCATTTATTTTCAGAGCACGGCGCCCGCCTTTCTGTCATCCGGCAATGTGGCTAATCTTGCGGGCTACGCCGCGACAACCTCCATCATCGCTGCCGGCGAGGTCATGGTGCTGATTTCCGGTGAGGTGGACCTGTCCGCCGGACAGGTCTATGCTCTTTCCCCATTCGTAATGTATTACGCTCACGAGGCGGGCGTTCCTTTCATTTTCGCGATTGTTATCGGCCTGATTCCTGCCGCGCTCATCGGCCTGATCACCGGATTGATCACCGTGGTGTTCGAGATACCATCCTTTATTACCACCCTCGGTACTCTGTTCCTGATCAATGGCCTGACCCTGACGTTTTCAGGCGGTTATCCAGTTCAACCGGACGCGGGTCCAACCATCGCCGCCATCTTCGGCGGTAATGCGCTTTCCCAGATTATCTGGGCACTTGGTATTACGCTCATTTTCCAGTTTGTCCTCGTCAAGACTCGCTGGGGTATGCACACCATCGCCACCGGTGGTAATCTCATTGGCGCGAAGGAGGTGGGTATCAAGACCGGTCTGGTCAAGATCGGGAATTTCGTGCTTTGCAGCCTCCTGGCGGGGTTAGCTGGGATTTTGGATGCGTTCCGGATCGGATCGATCGATCCACTGGCCGGCGGAACCGAGATCATGTTCATGGCCATTGCGTCCGCGGTCATCGGCGGAACCCTTCTAACCGGTGGCTCCGGCACCATCGTCGGCGCGTTCCTCGGTGCCATCGTGCTGGGAATCTTAAAAGACGGATTCACGCTTTCCGGCGTCAGTGCCTATGCCTTCGACATGATTTTGGGCGGAGCCATTCTCCTGACCATGCTCATCAACGTGCGCCTTAGCCGTCTACGCGCAGCAGGAGGTAAGCGATGAGTGAAGAAATGTTGCGCGGCGAGCACCTCTCCAAATCCTTCGGCCGAGTCACGGCACTGAAGGATACTTCGATCCGGCTGGATAAAGGGGAAGTTCTGGGGCTTCTCGGGGACAACGGCGCCGGCAAGTCCACGCTGTTGAAGATCCTGACCGGGTTTCACCAGCCAAGCAGCGGCAAGATCTTTATCCAGGGTAAAGAACAGGCGCTCAGGTCCGTCGGCTACGCGCGCTCGCTGGGGATTGAACCGGTCTACCAGGATCTGGCTCTCATTAACGAGTTGAGCGTTTACCGCAACATGTTCCTGCGACGTGAGCTCATGTTTGGCGGGTTTCTGCGGATCCTCAATGACAGTGCCATGCGCAAGCAGGCGAAGGAACAATTGCGGCAGATGGGAGTGCATATTCCGTCTGTGGACGTTGAGATCTCCAGGCTTTCGGGCGGCCAACGACAGGCGATCGCAGTGGCGCGCTCCGTTTACGCCAATGCCAAAGTGCTTTTGCTGGATGAACCTTTGGCGGCGATGGGCGTGAAAGAAAGCACGATGATCCTGGACGTGATTGGGCGCCTGAAGGAAAAGGGGGATGTTTCAGTCATCATTGTGGCTCACAACTACGCCCAGATTTTCGATTTTTGCGATCGGATCAACCTTCTGCAAAATGGCGAGATTACCTTCGACCGAAGAACCAAAGATACGTCCGTCGAAGAACTGACCAGCCTGGTGGTCAATGAATATCGAACCGCCCGCGGAACGAAAACGTCAAGATCAGATCTAAATATTCAATAATCGTCCACTTGAATACGGCCTGCGATCGCGATCGTTTCCTTGCCCAACTCGTGATTTAGGGCCAGTCGGCGACCTCTAAATAATCGAAAACCGATAAATCGTCGTCTGGAGGTAGTTTTCTCCCGGCCGCAAGACCGTCGACGGGAACTCGGTATGCTGCGGCGAGTCCGGGTAGTGCTGGGCCTCCAGGCAAAGGCCGGATCGCGACGGATAGGTCTTCCCGCCTTTCCCGCCGAATTTACCGGCGGGAAAATTCCCGGAGAAAAACTGCAGACCCGGCTCGGTGGTCAGCACTTCCAGCATGCGTCCGGAGGTCGAGTCGCACACCGTTGCTGCCGGCGTCAATAATTGACCCGGTCTGTTCAATACCCAGTTGTGATTGTACCCGTTCCCATAGAGGAGTTGCAGATCCCGTTGGCCGATCCGGGTGCCAATCGGCGTCAATTTCCTAAAGTCGAACGGTGTCCCTTTTACCGTCCTGATTTCTCCGGTTGGGATCGAGGATTGATCGATCGGCAGAAAATGGTCTGCGTCAATCGTCAATTTATGTCCCAGGATGTCGGTCGCACCTGCATCCCGAAGGTTGAAGTACGAATGATGCGTTAAATTGACAATCGTGGTTTTATCCGTCGTAGCGGTGTAATCGATTTGCAGCTCGTTGTCATCCCTCAACGTGTAGGTCACTTCAACGGTCAACTCTCCGGGATACCCTTCTTCGCCGTCCCGGCTTACATATCGAAGATCCAGCGCCGGGCCAATTGCGCTTTTCCGCTCCGCCGCGATCCAGATGACCTTGTCAAAGCCTTTCAGACCGCCATGTAAGTGGTTTCCTTCGTTGTTCCGCGTGAGCTGATAAGCTTTCCCTTCCAGGCTCAGGCGTCCTGCCGCGATCCGGTTGGCATATCGGCCGATGGTCGCTCCAAAGCATGGATGCTCGTTCAAGTATCCCGCCAGGTTATCGAATCCCAGGACGACATCACTGAACTTGCCTTTTCGATCCGGCACCATGAGGGAGACCAGGATGGCGCCGTAGTTAGTGATCCCGGCTTCCAGGCCGTACACATTCCTCAGGGTGTACAGACCCACTTCGGCGCCATCCGTGGTCATCCCGAACGATTCTTTCATGTTCTTCCGTTTGTGGGTGGCGGCAGACGCCACGGTAGCTGCATCCTTGTTTGTTTCAATTGGGCTTTCATTCACTTCTTCCGCGATTGACTTGATGAGGAAACTCTCTGAAAAAGAAATGGTCAACTTTCCAAAGGCACGACTTTCGGGTAGATAGACGAGATCAGTTCCAAGCGCTGATCAATATCATGAACAGAATTGTTCCACTTCGACCGTTCGCATGGTCGCTTCCAGCAAGGCAGGTTTGTTCGCGAGCGTGGCTTCCGGTGTTTGTGCGCTCTGGGGCCCGCTCCACGGCGGCGCCAACCAGGCGGTCCTGGAAATGCTCCAGGAAATTCACCGCGAAGGAGACGATGGATCGCGTTTCATCCAGGCCGCAAAAGACAAGAAAAGCGGACGACGATTGATGGGGTTCGGCCATCGCGTTTACAAGAGCCATGATCCGCGCGCAAAGATCATCAAGAAGCAATGTGACGATCTACTTGCCGAGCTGAAGATCAGTGACCCGCTCCTGGACATCGCGTTGCGGCTCGAACGGGCGGCCCTCCACGACCCTTATTTCATCGAGCGAAAGCTTTATCCGAACGTGGATTTCTATAGCGGTATCATGATGCGCGCGATCGGAATCCCGCTGGAAATGTTTACCGTGATCTTTGCCATCGGCCGTGTCCCAGGCTGGATTGCCAATTATCGCGAGGTCAGCGCAAATGAAGCGGGACGAATTTGTCGGCCTCGACAGATTTATGTCGGCGAACCGCTTGCGTCGTATGTACCTATCGATCAGCGAACGACCTAAGCCTTGAAGATTCGTCTGAATGCGGCCCCGGTCGATGGCAAAGCCAACGACCGGTTAATCCGACTTCTGGGCAGGTGCTCGGGCGTTGCACCCTCGCAGATCCGGATCGTCCGCCGCCGGGCCGCTCGAGAGAAACAGGTTCTCGTGACCGGCCGTCGCGCCGAGGAATTGCGAAGTCGCCTGGATCCGCCAGGTCCTTCCTGACCGCAGGTTGAGAAACCTTACCCCGACCACTGGATGCCAAAGCCTTCTCGATCTGGCAAACTTCCTTCTTTCGAGGCACTTGAACACACGGCACCATCCGTTCACGCCGCTCGTCGCGCAAACTACATCATGTTCTTCGTTGACGGGCTCGGCTTCGGCATCTGGGCCGCCCATATTCCCGCGTTCAAACAGAAGTTCCACCTCAGCGATTCGTCGCTGAGCATCGTGCTGCTCGCGGTCGCCGCCGGATCGATCGTTTCGATGCCGCTCGCCGGGCAGGCGGTGCGGCATTATGGGAGCAAGTATTGCATCGCCGTCAGCGTTGCTTGCCTGGCGTTTTGCCTCGTCTGTATTGCGTTAGCGCCGGCTCTGATTCTGTTTGTCGTCGCCGCACTCCTGTTCGGAGCGGCGAAAGGCGGTGTCGACGTTGGGATCAACGCCCAGGCGGTAGTCGTTGAGAAATGTTACGGGCGACCGATCATGTCTTCATTTCAGGCCCTCTGGAGTGTCGGCGGTCTTGCCGGTGGCTTTTTGACCAGCGCAACCCTGGGTCTGGGCTTTACGCCTGCCATGAATCTGGTGGGTGTCGCCTCGCTGATTCTGCTGCTCGACCTGCTTAATTATTCTTACTTGATGCGCGACGCCTCTCCGCCGGAGGAAGGCAGGAAGCGTTTCCGGCTCCCTGGCAAAGCCTTGCTTTATGTCGCTGTCTTCACCTTTATCGCCTTATTCAGTGAAGGTGCTCTGCAGGACTGGGCGGCTGTTTACATGCGGCAAGTGGTTGCCGTTCCCGTCTCCATTGCGGCGGTCGGCTACGCTGGCTACTCTACTTCGATGGCCTTGGGCCGATTCGTCGGAGACCGCGTCGTGGCCTTCTTTGGCGAGCGCTTCGTGATGCGCTTGAGCGGTGCGCTGATCATCGTCGGCTTGGTAGTAGCTCTTCTGGTGCCCAGCCCCATCTTTGCCATGGCCGGCTTTGCCGTGGCCGGACTAGGCAATTCCAACCTGGTGCCCATCCTCTTTAGCGCGGCTGGGCGGGATCCGGACTTGGGGCCCGGGCCCGGTATCGCCGCCGTCACCACGTTGGGCTTTTGTGGCTTTCTGATCGGACCGGCCGTGATTGGCCTGATGTCGAAGTTTTTTGGTCTTCCTGTTGCCCTTAGCCTGGTGGCGATCTTGGGCTTGATCACGGCGGTTTGCGGTCCGGCGGCTATCGAGTCGTATGTTTTGTCCAAAGCAGAAATCTAAGTCGATACGCCCTGGAAATCGTTCGAGAGGTCATCGACGGAAAATGTCGGACCACCAGCCGTAGTCACTTCGTGGAAGCCCTCGGGCACCGTCCCGCATATAATGGTGATGTCGTTGACCGGTATCTGCAATCCCTGCAGCGACGTTCGGTTTCGTCTTCGTCCGTGCCCCGTGGTTATTTGACAAGTCCAACGGCGGTGACGATGGTACACAACGTCAACGATGCTCAGTAAAGATTGTCGCTGAAGTAGAGGGTGGGTCAATCGTGTGAAAATGCCTTTGTTCATAGCGGGTGCGTTTTTGATGCTATCCGCCACGTCTCAAGCGGCTCCTCACGGCGGTGGCAGTTTTCGAGGCGGGTTTGGTGTCCACGGTGGTGGCGCGGCATTCAGGATGGGAGCCGGGTTTCGGCGCCAGGCGGCGTTTCGTGCTCCCTTCGCATTCGATCATAACCGTGGCTTTTTTCGTCGCGACCATCGCTTTTTTGTTCAGCAGTTTGTCTGGCCCGCATACTGGTTTCCCTATGATTACTCCTATTTGGATTACGGACCGAATGACAACTATCAATATTGGGACGATTCGGCCGCTCCCGTGCAACCGGAATCCTCCAGAACCGCCGGCGGGACTGTCGTAATCATTAATCCAGGCAACAACTCCGGAATGGATCCACGCCCCAATATTGCTTACGTCAATGGCGGCTATGGTTCGATCGGTCCACCAGGACAACGAGATTTAGTTACGCAGAATCCGAACGAGAAAATCGGACCGCAAACCGATCCCGGAACGCTCGATCCTCCGGCCCAACCTGCTCAAACGACGGCAAAACGCATTCCGACAACCGCACAAACGCAGACCGGGGCCTTTAGTAACTTGGTGCTCGTCAGTTGGCTACAGGAGGCTGGAAAGGATGTAATCTATGTCCAAAATACCGAGACGAACGATGTTCAGAAGATCACCTCTGAGCCCAATTTGGACAATTTCCGGATCGTAGAGCTACACCCAAACGCCGATCCGAAACTGGTTCAAGCAGTCATCTCGAACGGAAGCCAACAAGGACCGGTCAGGTTCCGTTTTTAAAGCGGCGAATGCCATGCGGGTCAGCCGTAAGGCTCCGTCGTGAATGGCGCAGGCTTGTCCTAACCTCCGCCATTGCCAAGACCGTTATTAATCATCGTAACGATGGGCTGCACGCTCGGAGTTACGTAACCCGGATTTATCGGTTTGCTCAAATTTGCTCGCTTCATTTGACTTTATGTCGCGCAGCAGAATCTCGCCGCGCAGTTCGAGAACGAAAGGTGCCTTTCGGGGTATGAATACGGAGCGACCGTCTCGCTCCGCTGCTTCCGTTTGAAGAGCTTCGTCTTCTTTCGGTTTCTCTTGACCTAGCATTCCGGGTAAACCTGCCGATCTGTCCAAGAGCTGAGCCTGGACTTTCAATTCAGTGTCATCGAAAACTATCGACCATAGACCATCGGATTTGCATCTCCCGTTCTCAGGATCAAATAGTCCCGACCCAACCACTCTGCTTCCTGCCATAATGAGAATCCTTCCCGTGGACGATACGACCTCTTGCGTGACAACTCCGTGTATGGTGACGGTCCTTCCGTGCGCATTGCTGATTGCCTCGCTGGTCCTGCATTGAATCGCTAATTTCTTTGCCGCGTTTCGTTCCGGCGGATCGACGCAAATCGATAGCATGGTGATCGGCAAACCGGTGGAAGTTCGCGCCTTCGTCGAAATCGGCAAGTTTTTTGCGACGTCCATCACCAGCCCATGAACAGAGGGATCCATCCTCTGGAGAACGGAGATCTGCGGGTCCCAAAAGCGGGTTGATTTAAACCCGGTCACGAATGCCTCCTTGGCAGGATGCAGCTTTGAAGTGGAGGAGTGCTCACGAGTTGGCGCAGGCGTTGGTTCGGAAGCGCTCAGACCCCCCTGGAACTCGTGATGCCCAAGGCGTCGTTGCAAAGACTCATGACGCGCACCAAAGATCATCGCCATCACCGCGGCGGCCCAGTACAGCAAAGGTAACCAAGGTGAAGCAAGCGCCGTCCTGATCATCGGTCCTCCGGGACTGTGTGAACCAGGCAATTAATCATCCGAGGGATCATGGCCCGCGCGTGGTATTCCAGGAGACCCTTCGCGAACGACTTTCCGCAGAGTGTTACCAGAGCAACCTTAGACGTGATGCCCATGACCAAGAGATGGTATTCAGTCCCGATAGTGATGCGGCCGAGAACCTCTCCTTCAGCTCCAAGTTCCCGGACGAGCATTCGAGAGGTGGCAAACATCATTGAAGAGAAGACGCCTAACGTATCGACGTCCAATTTTGCATTCGCGGTGACTTTCGCCAGAATCGCTGCGTCGTCCTGGACGATCAGAGCGCACACTGCATCGGTATTCCGCTGAAAATCGTACAAACAACCGACCAAAGATCGGGATTCCCAGGCCAGCAATTCTCTTTCGTCGCACCCGGCCACGATCTTTTTTCACGAACGCGTACCGTAAATCCGATTTAGCGCCTGCGCCGTCGCCACGAGGCGTTCGCGGACACCCGGAGGAAGCTCTTTACCCTCATGCCCGGCCAGGATCAAGACATCTCCGCCGATTGTCAGGCTGAGCTTGCACCCTTGACTCGAAAAAAGGACGAAGTTCGCCGGGCCTCCTGGCATGCTCTTGGTGAAGCTCAAGAGATGTTTCACAAAATCAGGAGTCAAGCTGAGTAATGCTTCGCTGAGTCCTCCCCTCAACCCGCCTCCGAGCGCAGCGCCGTTTGACAGCATCACGACCACGCCGGCGACTCGAGGCAGTTGCAAAATCAGGTCTGCCACCGTGGATCCGTCAAGGGGTTCGTCCGTGAGATAGAGCTCCTGAAGCTGTGCATGGCCTTCGCGACGAAGATTGGCGTTCTGGACCATTCGAGCATCAGATGAAAGAGCGAAGACTCCCGAGGCTCCACTGTGCGATGCAGGCGCGGAGAATTTTTTCCCGATCGCCGGCTCCGGTTCCCCCGCGGAAGAAGGAATATTCTCATTGTCCTGGGGAATTCCACCGGATCCGTCGGAGTTGCCGCTTTCTCCATTTTCCCTCTCGAAGGACTCCCGGATCGCACTCGACTCGGAAGGTGCCGACTTCTCCTCTTTCGACTGCAGTTCGACAGGACCGCTGTTTCCACGGCGGGAAGCACTCTCTTCCACTACCTCTTTCGGGGAACCATTTTCTGTCAGCTTTCCCATGCTGGCCTTCTGATCTTGCTCGTGCAAAACCGGTTTCGCTCCGAGCTGCGGCAGCATGAATAACGTTCGCGCCGCCATTGGCCGCATCTCCGACCGATCCGCTTGCTGGTCCTTAAATCTCGCTTCATCCTGGCGAGCGAGCTGCCCAAAAGGGGTGTCGAAATCTTCGAGGGCCGAATCCTCCGCAGGGATTCCGGTGAATATCTCCTCGAGCTGCATAACAATCGTCTGGAGTGGTATATTAAATTCAGTGCCAGGATTTGGAGCTTTTTCAAATAGACCAGGATAAAGCTCCTGAAGAACCGCTGCCTTGATCCGGGTTCGACCTTCCAGTATGCCTAGGATCTTATCAGCTTTGATGCGGATTCTCCCGCCTACATTGCTCCAAACAAGGGACGCCGGTGATTTGCCGTCCAACAATTCCCCTTCACAGACCAGCACATCCCTTTCGTTTAACGTTTCCCTTATCTTATCCCTGAAGATCTGAGGAGCGGGACCTTCTTCTTTTCGTTTGAACAGTCTTTGGAAATCCATTTCGATAAAAGCGGAAGTCTAAGCAAGATTTTTGTCCAAACACAATCTGTTTCATTAAAGTATTACGTTTTATTAGATAAGTTATTATCGGGCTGCTGGCTTTATTGAAAAAGGAATTCCCGGATGCTGCGTGTCATTGCAGCGCAACATTCCGTTACACCGTGCGGATCTCGGTGCGATGTTTTCTCTTTCGCCTCCGTCAGAATTTTCTCAGAGCGGATGAAAGGCGGGTACCCTGTAGACACAGCAACGCGCAGATTGTTTCGAATCTGCGCGCTGCTTTCCACCCGAGTCTGTAACAGATTTTACGAGCGCTAGGCAGGTACCTGCTGCACGAGAATTGATTTTTCTTTCTTTTTACTGCCCCAAGTGAAGTGGAAGGCACCGTAAAGACCCCAGACCCCGGCAATCCCGAGCGCGATAAACGGTTCTTTCCAGCTCATGCCTGCCACCGAGAACGGCCCGATGAGATAAAACAGCATGCACAACAGATTCGCGAGCAGGCCAAACACTGGCACCACCATGTGTTTGAATCCATGGAACGAGTGATGTTCGCGGAAAGCGACGATCGCGATGATGTTGCTCATCATGTAGAGCAGGAACGTCCCGAAGTTGCTGGTTAACGTCACGATGAGCAAACTCTGCGGGATGTTCACCGCAAAGTCGTGCGCGAAGATTCCGAAGCTGTACCAGATGTTATGCGGCAGCGTTTTAATCGTGTCGTCCGACAAGGCAGCTCCCCCGCAGAAATAGAGGATCACTGAGAAAACCCCGATGATCGCCGAAATGACGCACAGCGTCCAGATGGCCCGGTGCGGCGTCAGGTTCTTGGTATGAAGTACCCCGAGGTTTCCGGCGAGTTCTTCGTCACGACCCATGGCGAAGGTGACGCGGGCTCCCGTGTTGATGCAGGAGAGCGTCGTTCCAATGAGCGCTAGAAAGACGGTGATCGCTTGAATGAACATGAACCACCACCCGGCTTGGGCACTACCGAATAGCCAGGTTCCGACAATCTGCATCATGTCGCCGATGGGCGCTGGGGAAGCGGCCGCCTGCGTCATTTTATACCCACTGTTCAAAAAGTAATTCGCCGCGAAATACTCGAAGAGATAACAGATAACACCTTGAACGAGCAGCGATAGGATAATTGCTCGTGGGATGTCGCGCTTGGCGTTCTTGGCCTCCTCTCCCATCGAACTGACAGATTCAAATCCAACCAAAATCAGAATGGCTATACAGGCCTGAATAATGGCGTAACTGAATCCATGTGGCGAAATGACCGAGAGAGCATTGGGATGGAATTGAAACGTATCCGCCGGATTTTTCGGGTCAGTGCCTTTGTCAGTCCCCTGGTCCGGAGCGTAGGTCAGTGTGACATCTTTATCCGTTCCGTCCGCATTTTTTTCAAAAACGTAATTGCCGTCTTTGTCTTTGGTTGGGTTGGTGACGTCATTGCCTTTGTCATCCTTCGTCGTTGTCATCGCGATGACTTTGGAAACAGGAACGCCATCGGGATTCAGGGTAATCCCTTTGGATCCCTCGGTCCCGTGGTTCACCCGATAAGCAATCGCGATTACGGCAAAGACCACCAGCGCCGTGATCTGGATAACGTTGATCGCGATGTTCACGGAAGTCGCACCGGTCACGCCGCGATAAGCGATGAAACCAACCAGGAAGGGAAAAACGATCGAAAACAAGATCATCAACAGCGGACTGGGCACCGCGGAGTTAAAGACGTTCGGAAAGAGCTGACCCAACAAGTAACCCATGAGGAGCGCGGTCACGCCGACCATCACTCCCGGATAGACCCAGTAATAAAGATGACTGGCCCATCCAACAGTGAATTTAGCGATCCGCGCGTACTTGAACGCCTTGTTTTTGGATAGAAATGCCTGTTCGGCGAAGAAGTAGGAGGAACCCGCGCCGGGATAGAGTTTTGACAACTCGGCATAGGAAATCGCGGTCGCCAAACAGAGCAGCAGCGCGACAACAATACCGAACCACATCGCGGCGCCGGCCATTGGCTGACCGTATAGACATTGTTGAGCGTAGGTTAACCATAGAAATGCACCTGGTGCGATTAGCGCCATGGCATTCATAGTTAGCCCGGTTAAGCCAAGGGTGGCCTTTGGAGCAGGTGCAATATTTTCTGACATACCTGTGGTGTAATATATTTCAGAGACCGGAGGGTCAGCACTAACCGTGCCAAGAGACCGCGAGATTCAGCGCGCCTAGGCAGCTACACTCTACGCGTGAAGAGATCTGACCTCGCGCGCCGAACCGGGAGGCTTCATTTAACCTTTACCGCACCGCTTGAAAAGCCGGTAGACGGATTAAAAGCCACAAAAAATAACACTCTGCACAGTTTGTTGTACTGTTTTTCTGTACATGTTCATAGCGTAGAACAGTACATCCGCCGCGAAACCGCTCAATTTAGAGACTATTATCAGGACCAACTCACTGACCAAGGATGAACGGTTACCCAATTAGATCCGTCCAGTTTTGGCAACTAAGTGTGACTCGAGTTTTTGGCCGACGATTTTTGCCCTAAGGTTCTCACATTGGCCGGGCTCGAATCGTCCTGTCGTCGGGCTAGCACTTTTTATCTACATTTCACAAGTATGTTATTGTAATCCAAGGAAAACCTGTTTAATGGCGAAAATCCCACTATGAGTAGATCACGTAGAAAATTCGGATACCGCCGCGTTGGCGATTCGGCACTTGCGCGAAAACGAATCTGTGGTGTTCTCACCGCTCTGTTTCTTGCCCTGGTCTCCGTCGGAAATTGCGCTGAAGCTGCATTTTCTCTCGATGAGAAAGCAGTTTTCGTTCTGTCTCCAGAAGGCCTCGTCGAGCTGGATCTGACGACCAAAGCAGTTCACACACTGCAGACCCCAACAAAATTTGATCCTGACATCGATTCGGGAATTTCCCTTTCCAATGCCGGCTACCTCCTGTTCGCAGGAAATGACGCGATCTCAGCCTACGATCCCGAAAAAAGGAATTGGGCAACCGTGTGCCGCGCTCCCAGCGAGACGACCTGTACCGATGTCGCTTACAACCCGGCCGACGGCTCGATGATTTTCCAGACAACGAATAGGAAAAGCGTTATGACGTATTGGCTGTTGCCGAAGGGCACCAACAAACCTGTCCAACTTAGACTTCGACGTATCGGATATCTTTCCGGGTTTACGTTCGATTCTGAAGGTCGACTTTATTTTGGCTACTCCGGAGACCTTTGGACGGGATCGGTCTGCGGCGTTCCGGACGACAAAGAGAGCGGCTATTGGATCTGTGGAATTCGGATCGTGCCGCTTGCCAACCTGGAAACGAGTTTCAGCACCCCAACGAATCAAGGAGTGCAGGCCACGGCACCGGCGGGAGAGTTGATCTACGTTCACCTGCTTCGCCTGGGCGGCAGCGGTTGGGGACAAATCGCGTCGGTGAGCGCACCGGTGGTGAAGTTCGTCGACGGAGAGCCTGAAGACGATACTCTCGAGAAACGATTCGCTCTCTACCAGGAGGAATTAAAATCGGTTCGACTGCTCGGCGAGAATGGCTCCTATAGTTTGCTTTGCTCCAGCCGCTCCGGCAAACGGGTCTTTTACCGGGCAGCCGAACCTCAGACGGAGAAGATGAAGATCTGGCTGGTGAATGACGGGAAGACGGAAGAAATCGGCGATGACACTCTTTTAGGATTCGGGAAATAAGCCAACCGGAGCCGCGCATCTCGCCAAAGAACTCGCAGCTGGCTCATCCTCCTTCTCCGACCTCGCATTCGACGCTATCGCCGCGGAATGCGGAGGGCCCTAGTTCAGGACATAGCCCTGCGCAACGTTCACAAAATTGGCGGCGGATTCACGCTGCCAAGATTCGTCCGCGCCAAGTTCGCGTCCCATCAACTGCGCGACTTTCGGCGCCGCTTCGATGCTCGCTCGTGCGCCAAGCAACAAGGCGCGGGTCCGCCGAGCGAGTACATCCTCGACCGTACGAGCCATTTCTTGCCGGACAGCCCACACGACCTCCGCCCCAGTGTAGGGAAGGTCAGGATGCAGTTTTTCAGCAAGGCCGGGTTCCGCTTCCGCCAATTCTTTGATCGCCGCAGCGTCAGCACCGTACACACGGAGGTTTGGGGTGGTGATTTGCTGTTTGGTCCAGCCATGAATCTGGAGGTGTTCGGTCGTGCATCGGCGCTCTTCGAAGCCGGCCATTGTTTCGGCCTGATCCACAGCATCCTGGGCCATCTTCCTGTAGGTGGTCCATTTGCCGCCGGCGATCGTCAGCAGGCCGGAATTTGAAATAAGAATCGTATGGTCACGGGACATCGCAGCCGTGCTCTTTGCGTCGCCAACCTTCACTAACGGCCGCAAACCGGCGAACACACTTAATGCATCGCTGCGGTTTGGCTGTTTGCTGAGATACTGGGCTGCATTGGTGAGAATGAACCCGATCTCTTCATCCATTGGACGGGGTTCAAGCTGAATCGAATCCACCGCCGTATCGGTCGTGCCGACGACCACACAATCGTGCCAGGGAACCGCGAACATCACGCGGCCGTCGGGCGTATGCGGTACCATGATGGCGGTATCGCCCGGCAGAAAGGATTTTGGCAGAACCACGTGCGCCCCTTGACTGGCGGCGATCACATTTTTTGCCTCTGGCTCATCCATTTTACGAACTGCATCGGAGAAGACGCCGGTGGCGTTGATGACCGCCTTAGCCCGGATCGAGTGTTCGACCCCTGTTTCCGAATCCCTGACCACGGCCCCGGCCACGAGTCCATCCTCCTTGATCAGGGATGTCACCTGGGTGTAGTTAATCGCGGCGCCACCGAGATCGAAGACAGTCTGCGCCAGATTGACCGCCAGTCGCGAATCATCAAACTGACCGTCGTAATAGGACACTCCGCTCACCAACCCGGTCGGCTGGAGTGTTGGGATTCGCTTTAGGGTCTCTTCACGGGAGAGGTTTTCGGACGGGCTGAGCCCGAGCTTGCCGGCCAGGCGATCGTAGATCTTCATCCCGATCCCGTAAAAAGGGCCCTCCCACCAGCTATAAATCGGGACAATAAACGAAAGATGATGAACCAAATGCGGCGCGTTCTCGCAAAGCAGTCCACGTTCGCGGAGCGCTTCAAGCACCAGCGAGATGTTTCCTTGTTTCAAATAGCGAACCCCGCCATGGACCAGTTTCGTACTGCGACTGGATGTCCCTTTAGCAAAATCAGCCTGCTCCACCAACAGAGTGCTGTATCCCCTGGCAGAAGCATCCACAGCGACCCCAAGGCCCGTTGCCCCGCCGCCGATGACGAGGAAATCCCAAGACTTATCTCCGTTCTCGATTCGATCGAGTACTTTATCGCGTTTCATAGAGTGTTAACGAGTTGCTGCGAACCATCCGCCGCGCAGCTTGGTTGCGGAGGGAACAAAAGGCAGTCCCGTCCGTGACCGCCCGGGGGGACCGATCCAACAGTAGAACTCGAGCCTAGGGCTCGGCGGACAAATCGTCAATGTACACCCGCGTTCACGCATCTTTTCGGTCGCCTCATGTTTCTGTGGTCTTGTTGCAGGTGCAGATGGAATTTGTTGTGCGCGACCTTACGCACCTCCCAGAACCGATCGAGCCGCTCGGAAGGAGCCGGTCATTACCCGTTCGGGTTACTTCCAAGACGTTACCTTGAAGTCCGGTGGGATCACCCGAAACTTTAGCCTTCACGAAGCGTATATGTCTGTCCAAAAAATTTATCATCCCGTTCCGGGTAGCGAACGAACACCCTCCGCCAAATCCAGGATCGTGGGAGAAGTCGATCCGAAAGGTCTGCTGACGATCACGGTGCGCCTTCGCCGGCCAGCGGCAGGCAGTGAACTCCGAACACAATCCCTGGAGTTAAGCCGGCGAGCGCCGCATGAACGCAAATACCTGACTCGCACAGAATTCAAGGCGCAACATGGAGCGGATGCCGCGGATCTCGCCAAAATTGAAGCGTTTGCTTATGAACATGGTCTGACCGTGGCGGAGTCCAGCAGAGCGAAACGTTCAGTGAAACTTTCGGGCACGGTGGAGGCCCTCACCGGCGCGTTCAAAGTTGAACTCCACCAATACAGTCGACCGGATTTGAATTATCGAGGGAGGACCGGCTCAATCAGTGTGCCGGAGGATCTGGCTGAGATCGTGGTCGGCGTCCACGGGTTCGACAATCAACCGGTGGCCCAACCTCATTATCGGCACCCCGGCAAATCGAAAGTGACAGCAGCGGCGGAGTCAACAAACGCGAACGATGGTAGTTTCAGCGCTCTCGACTTGGCCAGGCTCTACAATTTCCCACCGGCCCTCGATGGAACCGGTCAGTGTATTGCGCTGATTGAGCTAAACGATCTCAACAGGAGCACAAATCAGGTCACGGGCGCAGGGTTTAAGGCATCTGATCTGCAAACGTTTTTCTCGAACTTGAATCTTCCGACACCGCAAGTAGTCGTCCAGTCGATCGACGGGGGCGCGAACAAGCCCGGACCAGATCCAAACACCGACGTGGAAGTGACCCTGGATATGGAAGTGGCTGGTGCGATCGCTCCCGGCGCAAAAATTGCCGTCTACTTTGCGCCGAACACTTCCCAGGGTTTCATTGATGCTTTGTCCCAGGCCGTTCATGACACCGATCACGCGCCTACGGTCGTCTCGATCAGCTGGGGCGGTTCAGAGGATGCGCAGCCGCAGCAATTTATGGACGGTTTGGAAGGAGCGCTGCAGGACGCTGCGACACTCGGCGTCACCGTCTGCTGCTCTGCCGGTGACAACGGTTCCGCCGCCATGCCGACGGACGACCCGAACAACCATTGGGATGGCCTGCCGCACGTCAACTTCCCTGCCTCGAGTCCATTTGCGCTCGCCTGCGGTGGGACTAAGCTGGTTGGCTCGGGGACAGCAATTTCCACCGAACAGGTTTGGAACGAGGGCCTTAAAGGTGGCGCCGGCGGTGGTGGTGTCAGCAACAAATTCGCTCGTCCGGAATATCAATCCTCGCTGAATATACCGGAGTCGCCGAAAGGCAAGAACGGTCGTGGTTTGCCAGATGTCTCCGGCAATGCCGATCCCCAAACAGGTTACCAGATCTTTCTGGCCGGCAGTCCGGGCGTCATCGGAGGCACCAGCGCTGTGGCTCCACTTTGGGCTGGTCTGATTGCCCGAATCAATCAACGGCTGGTGAGCATCGGCAGCAAGCCAGTTGGTTTTCTTAATCCAGTTCTTTATGGTTCGGCGATCCTGAACGGAGGCGTCTTCCGCGACATTGTGTCGGGCACCAACGACAACTCCGGAACGCTCAATGGGCGCTATACGGCCGGTCCGGGCTGGGATCCCGCCAGTGGGCTAGGCACTCCGGACGGAACTAAGCTGTTAAATGCCTTGGAAGCACAGTGCGTCCCAAAGAATTCTACTTAGTGGAATAAAAAAGATTCTTCTTCGGTCTAACATGTGAGTGAACGATTGGTTACGCGCAGCGAAAAGCAGCGGCGCCTCGATCGTGCAAAGTTATAAATTGGGTGTTAGATTGGAGTAACCGGGCAAGACTTAGCTGGTCTCCCGGTGGTTGCGCATGAAAACGACTCGTGTTTTTCATTGGCTTTTGGCAGCAGCCTTCGCTGCCTCGTTGCCGGTCACGGCGGGAGCCATGTCCGGTCATCAAATGGGTGGATTCACCGGAGGTGGATTCCACGGATCTTCTGCGCATGGAATCGGTAACCGTTTTGGCCCGCATCCCGGGTTCAATCGTTTTGCCGGGCACAACCGATTCTTTCATAATAACCAGCGGTTCTTTTTTAACCGCCGGTTCTTTTTTGGTTTTGACGTCGTTGCGTTCGGGTTTCCTTACTGGTGGTATCCCGATTATTATTACGGGTATCCCGACGGTTATGCGAACTACGAGACGTCGCCCGTTTACGACTACCGATATTGGGCCGGGATGGCGACCGCAGTACAGACGGAACTGGCTAACCGCGGTTATTACCACGGGTCAATCGACGGAGCGATCGGCCCCGGCAGCCGCGATGCCATTCGAGCGTTTCAAAGAGCCAACAATTTGCCGGTCACCGGCCTGATTGATCCACCGTTGCTAAAAGCATTGAGGCTGCCTGCTGTGCCGCGGGTCGGAGCGTCCGAGTAGAATCTCCATTCCCGCATATCGGTCAAAGACGCTATGAGGGAGCAGGCATGCCCCTCCCCTAGTGTCCTTGTCATGTCCCAATTCTCCTCCTCGTCGTCGTCCTTCGTCCTCGGTTGGGGATCGAGGCGGTTTGCCAGGATGGAAGAAGGATGAATGGAGAAAGCAAGCGGTGGGAGTTTCGCTCGTACCACCCGAAAAGCGGACGAAGGACGAGGAGGAGGATTGGGACATATGGCCCTCAAGCAGGTCGCGCACATTCGGAAAAGTGCTCATGAGCCAGAGTATAAACCACTGGTCGGTTTGAGGTCGACCAACACTCCAACTCCAACACCCCAACTCCCCAATACCCCTGGTCGGTTTGAGGCCGAAGACTTCGCTATACAGATACTGTGATTGCACACCCAAGGTGCGTCTCAATCCTCCTCGCCTTTCTTTATTCGTCGTCCAAGTCGTCCGCGACACCCTGACGCCGGGCCCCGTCTGCCGCAATCGCCAGAGCTTTCAACGTCCTGAAGAATCTAGGCGATTGACCGATGAACAGCCCCATATTCGTCAGGAAGGTGGCGGCGGCCACCGCACCTGCGTTCTTCGTCAGCGTAGGCCGGATGATTGAACATCGCGGCAAATCTTTGCGGATGAAATCGCATGGCTCAGGCATGATCAGATTGGTCTGAAAGAGCTCCTTGGGAGTCCGGCTATTGAGATCCGGAAAAATCAACCCGCTCACAGGGTCGATCAGAGGAGGCGCATTGCCGGCCGTGTCATGCCAGGTTTGAAAATGGGCTATCTCCGATCCTCCGATAGCGTACAAGATTCGCAGCACCACTTTGCTGGTCGCCTTTGGAACGAAGGAGCCGTAAAGACTCGAACCACCTTGCTCGATGGTCGCAAAATGAAAGCCCGCCGTGTTGGCGATCGCCTGGAGATGAAGGGAGGGCATCAGGTCGGCATTGGTTATCGGAATTGCCGGATGTTGCCCAACATTCAAGCCCGGAACTGCCGGAGGGAACACGTCACCAAAATCGGGATTCCCGATGCCCCGGTACCGTGTGTACCAACTCGTGTCGACGGTCAGCTGCATGAGATTGGTCAGCCGTTTTTTGTTTGGGTCCGCACCCGACGCCTGACTACCCGGCAAAGTCCTGAAGGGTTCAAGATCTACTGGCTCGGCACCAATCGATTCTAAGAAGGCGTTTAAGAACTTCTGATGACTATCTTCATCATCGGTGTTGTCGTGGATATACTGAGGCATGTCACCATCGAGTACCGAAAGTGCGGCCGTGTAGGCCGGAACCTGCATCCCTCCGATTTTATTCCGTAAACGGACGCGAAATATATTTTGCGGGATTGTCGCGTCGGAGTTCCGCTCGGGGTTAGAAGCGGTGCAAATTCAAATCCGGATTGGAAGGTATTTGGCTTCGCTGATCGACTTCCCTTGAATTCAATGCGTTTTCTCGGGTAACAGTGGTGAAATTCAAAAACATTTCCCCCCCTCAAAAAAAAATCATGGCTAGACCAGTTACCTTGTTTACCGGCCAATGGGCCGATCTGCCGTTGAAAGATCTCGCTCCGCTGGCGAAGAGAATGGGGTTTGACGGCCTTGAACTCGCGTGTTGGGGCGATCACTTTGACATCGAGACTGCGGCGGAATCCAAAGAATACTGCCAGGATCGATGGAAGCTGCTATCGGACAACGATCTTACCGCCTTCGCGATCTCCAACCATTTGGTTGGACAGGCGATTTGCGACAATATCGACGAGCGGCACCAGGCGATCGTGCCGCCCCACATCTGGAAAGATGGGAACCCGGAAGGGGTCCGCCAACGCGCCGCGGAACAGATGAAAAAAGCGGCCCAGGCGGCACGCAACTTTATCGATGCCAAACCCGCCGAGGGGCTGAAGTTCCCGGCGGTGGTGGCCGGTTTCAGTGGCTCCAGCGTCTGGCACGCCTGTTACGCTTTTCCGCCGACAAGTCAGGATTTCATTCAGAAAGGGTTTGCTGATTTTGGGAAACGATTCCTGCCCATCCTTGACGTATTCGATGAACTCGAGGTGAACTTCGCGCTCGAAGTACACCCGACCGAGATCGCATTTGATATCGGTTCGGCGCACCGCGCGTTGGAGGCCGTCAAGAATCATCCCCGGTTCGGTTTTAACTACGACCCCTCCCATCTTGGTTACCAGGGAGTCAGTTATGTCAAATTTCTCCGCGAGTTCAAGGATCGCATCTTCCACGCACATATGAAAGACGTGTGGTGGGGCCACGGTACCGGCGATGTCGGCGTCTTTGGCGGTCACACCAATTTTGGGGACCACCGGCGATATTGGGATTTTCGTTCAATCGGGCATGGCGATATCCGCTTTGAAGATATTATTGTCGCGTTGAACGATATCGGCTACCGCGGCCCGCTCTCGATCGAATGGGAAGACATCCGGATGGATCGCATTCATGGGGCGGCCGAATCGTGCCGGAATGTGCGTTCGTATGATTTTGCTCCCAGCGGAGTTGCCTTCGACGCGGCATTTGAGCGAGAAAAAGCTTAACTCCGCCGTCAGAAATCAAGACGCCATACCGCACGGTTCGGGATGAACGCGGAGGCAATCCGTTGGGACGAATCGGGGGTTTGATGCTGCGAGATATTCAGTCGTTTTGGCCGACCCAAACGCCAGGGTTGTATCTGATTCTGGTCAGTTTTGTCTTTTATTTGATCGGTTTGATGGTCGGCCGCTGGCTGAAACGCCGCATCCATGTCGAATTGGGCTGGACTTCTCACGTGTTCATCGCGAGCGCTTCAATCATCGTCGCGGCGCGGCTCATCGAAGTCGAATTCCCCGGCGAGTCTGCCGTCGGCATGCTTGCCGCCGCCACCGCGACATTTCCGATCAACGCGTTGTTGCGTCGGTTTCTCTGGCCGCTCTGCGGTTATCCTGGGGAGCAAGCCCGGATTCCCGCCTTTCTTCCGCAGGTTGTCGCGATCATGGTCTTCGTCTTCGCGACGTTTTTCGGGCTGGCAGCTTTCTATCATGTGACCATTACCGGTCTTCTGACGGGATCGGGCGTGATTGCGATTATCATCGGTCTCGCGCTGCAAGATACCCTTGGAAATATCTTTGCCGGATTTGGCCTTCAGGCCGGGAGAGTGTACCGGGTCGGTGACTGGCTCATCGTCGATGGCAAACATGTTGAAGTGGTCGAACTCAATTGGCGATCGACTCGTTTCCGCAACAATGACGAAGTCAGCTTTGATATTCCGAACAGCCAACTGGCCAAGGCGACCATCGTCAATCTCTACTTTCCGTCGCGCAGACATGCGGCGCGTGTCCGCCTCAGCGTGGATCATCGGGTTCCCCCCAATGAGGTCAAAGATGCGATGTTCCAGGCTGCATCGGCGGCACCCGGAGTACTTCGTGATCCACCAGTGAAAGTCTTCCTGATCGACTTTGCCGAATCGGCCGTGCAGTATGAAATCAAATTCTGGCTGATGGATGGAAGGGTTTTTCCCGATATCATCGACGGTGTCCGGACAAATGTTTGGTACGAGCTCAATCGACGCGGTATCCGGCTGGCCTTTTCCACCCAGCAAATTGAACTTGTTCGCGGCGCGCTGGTAACGCGCAGGCCCGAAACGGATTTGCAACTGCTCGCCAGCCAGCCGCTTTTCTCCTCGTTGGATCAGATTCAGCTGGACCGTCTTGCGCTCGGGTCGAGACGAATCCGTTTTGGAAAGGGCGAAAGGATCATTTCCCAGGGGGACGCTGGGAACTCGATGTTCATTCTTGCGATGGGCAAAGCGGAAGTCCAGGTCGAAAGAGACGGGCGAGTTCAACCGGTCGCCAGCCTGGCTGCAGGAGACTGCTTCGGCGAAATGTCTTTACTGACGGGAGAACCGCGCAGCGCGACGGTTCTGGCTGCGCTCGATTGTGAGGTACTCGAGATTGAGCAGGAGACGATCGGAATTTTGTTGCGGGAACATCCCGAATTGGCCGAGTCGCTTAGCGAAACCGTGGTGGCCAGACGATCTGCCACCGAAACGCAACTTGCGTCCGCTCCCGCCAATGGCGATGGGCCTGGAACGGACGCCACCAAGGAAGGTTTGCTTCGCCGGCTCAGGAAATTTTTCCAATTGTAGCGGGGTGGGTGTGAAAGGATTGCCACGCGTATGAAGATTTCATCGGATCGCTCCTCGACCCAGGCCGGTTTGGACGAACGTTTTATGCGACTGGCATTATGCCACGCTCGGAAAGGTTTGGGGAAAACAAGTCCGAACCCAGCCGTCGGGGCGGTGCTCGTACGCGACGGATCGCTCTTATCGACCGGCTGGCATAGGCAAGCGGGCGGTCCGCATGCGGAGATTGAGGCGTTATCCGCTTTGCCAGAGCTCGAGTCGGCCGCGGGTGCGACACTTTATGCGACGCTGGAACCATGCTCGACGATCGGTCGGACCCCTCCGTGCACAGACGCCATCATCGCCGCAAAAATCGGCCGGGTCGTGGTTGGCGCGATTGACGCGAATCCTAGACACCAGGGGCGCGGGCTCGTCCAGCTCCGTCATGCCGGGATTGCGATCACGACCGGAGTCCTCGAGGAAGAGTGCGGTCTGTTGAACGTTGGTTTTAATAAATGGATAATCACCAGGATGCCGTGGGTCATCGCCAAAGTCGCTCAATCCATGGACGGCCGGATCACGCGTCCTGCTGGCGAGCCCCAGTGGCTCTCAAACAACCGATCTCTTCGGCTAGTCCAGTGTCTCCGGGCCAGCGTGGACGCAATTCTTGTCGGTGCGGAAACCGTTCGCCGGGATAACCCGAGATTGACCGTCCGTCCGAGCAGATCCGGGTTGCCGCCATGGCGCGTCGTAGTGACCCGATCCGGAAATTTGCCGAGGGATGCGACGATTTTTACCGATGAACATCGGGATCGCACCCTCGTTTACCAGGGGATCAGCTGGTTGGAAACCTTTAGAGATCTCGGTGCCAGGGGGGCCACCCGGCTGCTGGTAGAAGGGGGTGCCGACGTGTTGGGCCAACTCCATGACCTGCAGCTGATCGATGAGCTCTGGTGTTTTACCACGCCCTTGCTGACGGGCGGGAACAAACCAAGCTTCGGAGGCGCTGGAGTCGAGAGTATGAAGGACGCGAGCAGGCTCCATCGCATCCGTTACAAACGAGTCGGAAGTGATGTGCTCGTGACCGGGCATCTGCTCCGGCGCGAACGGATTCTCCCAAGCTCGCCGCCGTAGCGGGCAGAATCCGGCTTATCGGTGCGGAAAGCGATTCGGATGCCATCGCGGCGACCGATAAGCCGGGGCGTAGTGGTATCGGCGATAATAGTACGGGCGGTGATGATACTCGGAATAGGCAACGCCGCCGGGTGATCCCCGGCGCGACGGACCGAAATGAGGTCCCGCCTTCGAATCCGAGATCGAAGCGAACAACCCAAGAGCCGCCAACAACAGAAAGGAGTACCGTACCACAAGTCCAGTTCCTTGGACGGCGAGAGACCGCCCGCTATTCGCGGCTATCCGGGAAATCGTGCGCATCATCCCGGAAAAGATTCGGCCCGGGCGTTTCCGTCCGGGCCAAATCAGCTTTTCAACTGAAGGGTCCTTGATTCGGCTTTAATCTCCGAAGGACCAAATCACTTGTAGTTTTCAGCGGTTACCGGACCATCGGTCCGGCGACCAGATAGCGTACGCCTTAGGAGGATTTTGGAGTCGCTTCAGGCGAAGCTGCCGGAGAGGCCGACTTCTTGGCGTGATGCTTATGGTGATGGGTCGTAGCTTTCGGGCTCGCGCTCGGAGCAGGAGTCGGATCCGCGGCGTAGACGCTGGATTGAGCGATAAAGCCGAGGACCGCAGCTAGAAGCAGAATGTGTTTTGTCATAGCAATTTCAGGTTGTTCTTAGTCAGAAGTGTGTTTGGTAGTCACTTTTTTAGCTGAAGCCTGGCCATTTACGCCTCGTTGGAGAACTTCATGGACCAAACGCAGCACGCTCCAGTCATAGCAGTCAAGCCAGTTAAGAGCCTGTATCTGCGACGCCCAAAGCGGAGGCTGGTAATAGCAGTATGTTCTTCATACGTCACCTCACACTGCTGAACACCTCGAAGAACGTGAAGTTTCGAAAAAGTTTTTCTTTCGTGCAGTGTTTCCCCCGGTTCAGCGGCCGAAAGAGCCAACAGATCACCTCTTGCGCAAGCAGTCCCTCTCTGATACCTGAGGTTGTTGCGTCATCTCCAAGAATAGTTCGCATAATGGCAGGTTTAAAACTCGAAAATATTGTAAAGCGATTCGGCCAAATCGAAGTCATCCACGGCGTCAGCCTTCAAATTGAGGACGGGGAGTTCGTGGTTTTCGTCGGGCCCTCCGGGTGCGGTAAATCAACCCTGCTGCGGATCATCGCCGGACTGGAAGAGGCGACCGAGGGAGAAGTTTGGATCGGCGGTCGCCAAGTCAACAATGTCGACCCGGCGAATCGCGGTGTGGCAATGGTGTTTCAAACCTACGCTCTTTATCCGCATATGTCCGTTGAGGAGAACATGGGATTCGGCCTGCGGATGGCCAAGCGCCCAAAGCACGAGATCAAAGAGCGGGTTGCGCGCGCCGCTGAAATCCTGCAGCTCACTCCGTACCTGAGACGGCGGCCCAAAGAACTCTCCGGCGGACAACGTCAGCGCGTAGCCATTGGTCGGGCAATTGTCCGTGAACCGGAAGTTTTCCTTTTCGACGAGCCGCTCTCAAATCTCGATGCGGAACTCCGGGTGCAGATGCGGATTGAGCTTTCCAAATTGCACAGCGAACTGCAGACGACCATGATTTATGTGACTCACGACCAAGTCGAAGCAATGACGTTGGCGGACAAGATCATTGTCTTGAACGAAGGTAAAATCGAACAGATCGGCGTCCCGCTCGATCTCTATCAACGGCCTGCGAATCTGTTCGTCGCTGGCTTTATCGGGGCGCCTAGAATGAATTTCCTTAAGGTACGTGCGGAACACACGACCGAAACGATCGTTGTCATCGCGGGTCCTGATTTCCCGTCCCGGCCTTTGAGCCTGGCGAAAACCAGATCGGCAGATTTGGCGCCCGGTGCGGAGTTAACCCTGGGCTTGCGACCTGAACACATCCGGGTCTGCGAACCAGGCAGCGGCGCCAGCACCCTTTTGATCGAGGTTGTGGAGAACCTGGGCGATCTGACTTTGCTTCACGGTACAACGCCGGCCGGGAACCGGATTACTTTGAATGTGAAGGGATTCCAAAATTACAGATACTCTGATGCCGTCGGCTTTGGATTCGACGCCAACCACGCCCATCTCTTTGACAGCGCCGGAAGCGCCGTCTGAGTGATTCGATACTCGGTCCTAAGGGTTGTCGCCGAAAGCTCTTCCGATGATTTTCGGAAGTCAGTAGCCTCCTGCGGACGCTCCGCCGCTTTTCAGTTCGCCCTCGCCCGGCCCAATACCCTCCTGGTTCATGCAGGATGTCAAAATGAGCGCACCCGCCACAGCTAAAAGCGCGAGGAACCACGAACATCGTTTCCATTTCATGACCGGGAACATAAATGATGAGTCGGAACGTATGTAAAGCACTTTCCGCGCACTTCTACCTGTGTAGCATTATTGTTGGGGAAACCCCGTGTGAATTTTTCGTAAACCCATGAAGACAGTCACTATCTGCGCAGCGGCAGCTTTGCTGCTGACCGGTTTCGCGGCTAAATCCGCGGAGGCGAACTCTCCGGACGGACACTTTGCCGTCCAATATTCTCGCTCGGGCGTTTTCTTGGTCGATGCAAAAGGTCAGTGGCTAATCACATTGATACGATCGACGACGGGCAACGCAAAATTTGAGGTATCTTGGGCACCGACCTCAAAACGGGTAGTCGTAGTGACCAACAGCGCTCTGGGTTCAGAAATCGTCGCGGCGTGGACCGATGACAATGGTGCGACCTGGGGCAAAGCTCGAGAACCGGATGCCGACCTAACCAGGATAGCCAACCAAGCCCAACGGGACGCGGGAGGCCGGTCGATCGCCGAATCATTCACGCTAGGAGATTGGAAATCTCCTGATGAATTGCAGGTCGAAGGCAAAATGAAGTTTAGCAACCATAAGCACGCCGAGTTTAGTTATGGTCTTCAGTTCGGCGAAGGCGTCCTTGTCGCCAAAGATTATAAATTCACACTCTCTCAGAACTGAGAAACTTTTGGCCACCGATTCTCCATAACTGATTCGTTTTGAACCGCTGGCGGATGGGGAGGGATTCGAACCCTCGGTACCTTGCGGTACACACGCTTTCCAGGCGTGCCCAATCGACCGCTCTGGCACCCATCCAAGACGAGCTCGAGACATTCCTGCGTCTAGGAAGCAGTTTCAACTTGTTTTCTACGAGCGCTCTCGACGCTGCAAGTTCGACCGGTCATTCGGCGCGAAATAAGCGCTCAGGTCTGATTGAGCGCTTGAATGAGCGCATCAAGTTCGGCCTTGAGCTCGCTTTGCCGTTCCTGGATGACTTCCAGCTTCAGTTGGTAGCGATGCAACTGGATTGTCGCGTGATGAATGTGACCCTTGATTTCGGTCAGTTGGGTCTGGCTCTCCCGAAGTGTTCGCTGCAACTCGTTTTGCCGCCGATTCAATTCCTCAGGCGTGCGCCCCTCAAAATGAAATTTCTTCGGAGACGCATTCCGGGCGGATTGAATCGCCTTTGCGAGCTTGGACGTTGCCGCCTGCAAAAACTGAAGCGACGGTCCATGATACTCGGGCACCGTCAGCGCCTTGCCACAGTGCGCGCAATTGACTTCCATCCCGGCTCCATCCATGTCAATCGCAAGCTCTCCCCCGCAATGCGGACAATCGAAGACGATGTCCCTCTCGGTCACTTGCACGCCCGCGGTCTCGATCTGATCTGGGGACGGCACGCTTTCTTGGGCGCTGGGATTTGAATTCGCATCGATCATAGCCAATCGTTGGCGAGAGCAACTGCGAGCATGATCGCCGGATCGCGAAAAATCAAGGGACTCATCTGCGATGGGACTAGCGCCACGGTGACAGCGTGGCTCACGGGGGATGAGCCATGCTGCGTCATAATGACACTATATTCGGTCCCTGCGATTTTCTACGACAATATCTAACGTTCTCAACCTGAGATAGTTAGATTTATCATTACTCTTTTCGCTTTTTTGGCATGCAAGGTGCGCATTCCCTTGGCTCGACCTATGCCTAAAATTCTTGGAATTGACCTTGGAACCACCAACTCCTGTATGGCCGTTATGGAGGGTGGCGAACCGGTCGTCATCGAAAACTCTGAAGGCGCGCGTACCACACCTTCGATTGTTGCTTTTGCAAAGAGCGGGGAACGTTTGATAGGGCAGGCCGCAAAACGGCAGGCGGTTACTAACTCGCAGAATACTGTTTTCTCAATCAAACGCTTCATGGGACGGAAATTTGAAGAGGTCCAGGACGAAGCGAAACGTGTTCCCTACAAGATTATCCGAGCTTCCAATGGCGATGCTCATGTCGAGGTGCAGGTAGGCGGAGAGCGCAAGAGTTTCTCGCCACCAGAGATCTCGGCAATGATTCTGGCGAAGCTCAAAGCAGACGCCGAAGCAAAACTGGGTGAAAAGATCACCCAGGCCGTGATTACCGTTCCGGCTTATTTCAATGATTCCCAGCGGAATGCGACCAAAGATGCCGGGCGAATTGCCGGTTTGGAAGTTTTGCGGATCATCAACGAGCCGACAGCGGCCTCGCTGGCGTATGGACTGGATAAAAAGAAAGACGAAAAAATTGCCGTCTACGATTTGGGAGGCGGCACCTTCGACATATCGGTGCTGGAGATTGGGGAAGGCGTTTTCGAAGTAAAAGCGACGAACGGAGACACTCATCTGGGGGGCGACGACTGGGACAACAAGCTCATGGATTGGATCATCGCCGAGTTTCGGTCGGAAACTGGTGTGGATGTGAGCAAGCAGTCCGACGCGCTGCAAAGAATCAAGGAGGAAGCGGAAAAGGCCAAGATCGCCCTTTCTTCGTCGCAGGAGTACGAGATCAATCTCCCTTTCATTACCGCAGATGCCACGGGGCCGAAACATATTCAGAAGAAGCTGACTCGCTCCAAGCTTGAGCAGTTAACCGATGATCTGTTCGAACGAACGATACGGCCGGTAAAAGCGTGTCTCGCAGACGCAAAACTTTCCGAAAGCGAGATTAACGAGTTGGTGCTCGTGGGTGGCATGACGCGGATGCCGAAGGTAGTTGATACGGCCCGCAAGTTGATTGGCAAAGAGCCGCACAAGGGTGTCAACCCGGATGAAGTAGTGGCGGTTGGTGCAGCGATCCAGGGGGGGGTTCTACGCGGCGACGTCAAAGATGTTTTATTGCTGGATGTTACGCCGTTGACTCTCGCCATTGAGACCGCGGGTAATATTGCGACGCCGATGATTCCCCGCAACACAACGATTCCGACACGGAAACAGCAGATCTTTTCAACCTATAGCGATAATCAGCCCGGGGTGGAAATCAAGGTTCTACAAGGCGAACGGCCGATGGCCCGGGACAATAAGACGCTGGGGACATTCCATTTGGACGGGATCCCGCCCGCCCCGCGCGGGGTGCCGCAAGTGGAGGTCACTTTCGACATTGACGCCAACGGCATCCTGAATGTCTCCGCAAAGGATCTTGGAACCGGAAAAGAACAGAAAATTTCCATTACCGGCAGCAGCGGACTCACCAAGGAAGAAGTTGAGAATTTGCGCAAGGATGCGGAGGCACACGCCGAAGAAGACCGGAAAACCCGGGAAGCAGCCGAGATTCGAAACACCGCCGACAATCTGGCCTACCAGTGCGAGAAGCAGTTGACTGAGCTTGGCGAAAAGTTATCGGCAGATCAGAAGAAGGGCGTGGAAGACGCGATCAAAGATGTTCGCGAGAAGCTGAACGGTACAGATGCCGAGGCGATCAAGAAAGCGACGGAAGAGTTGCAAAGTCGTTTCCAAGCTATCAGTGCCGAGCTCTACAAACAGGCTGCAGCTCAGAAACCCGGACCACCCCCCGGCGAGGCCGGCGGTCCTACCGCAGGCACCGGAGCTAGCAGCACGGCTAAGCCCGACGATAACGTCGTGGACGCAGATTTCGAAGTCGTCGATGACGACAAGAAGAAGAGCTAAAGATTTACAAATTCCCCCATCGTGCCTGGCGGTCCAATCCTTCGCCGCCGGCGCGCTGGTCCTGAAACCTACATTAAATCAAGAAGGAGGATATATACAGTATGGCAATCAACGTGAAACCTCTCGGTGATCGGGTGATAGTTCAACCGCTCGATGAGAAGGAAGTCAAAAAGGGTGGCATCATCATTCCTGATACAGCAAAAGAGAAACCCCAGGAAGGCACAGTCGTTGCACTCGGCACCGGCAAACTCGACGACAACGGTAAGAAGGTAGATTTCAACGTCAAGGTCGGAGACAAGGTGCTGATCTCTAAGTATGGCGGTACCGAGATCAAGATCGATGGCGACAACTATCTGATCATGCGCGAGGACGACATCCTCGGCATCATCGGATAAAAGAACATTTAAAAAGTAGTTAGCATAAATTATGGCAGCAAAACAATTGCAGTTTGATGAAGCAGCTCGGCACGCTCTTTTGCGGGGAGTGGAGAAACTCGCGAAGGCGGTTAAGGCCACCCTTGGACCGTCTGGGCGTAATGTGATCCTGGACAAGAAGTTCGGGAGCCCGACGATCACGAAAGATGGCGTAACCGTAGCAAAAGAGATCGAGCTCGAAGACCCATACGAGAACATGGGAGCTCAGTTGGTCCGCGAAGTTGCTTCGAAGACCTCGGATGTCGCCGGCGACGGCACCACGACGGCCAC
>DATHPZ010000018.1:0-9893 GCA_035483355.1 Chthoniobacterales bacterium
ATTCGAGAGAAAGTCGGTCGCCACCTGCAACTGTTTAACGGTTTCGGAAAGGTTAATGATGTAGATGGAGTTCCTTTGCTCGAAGATGAAAGGCTTCATCTTCGGGTTCCATCGCTTCGTCTGGTGTCCAAAATGAACTCCTGCCTCCAGGAGTTCCGTCATTAATTCCATTGAAGACATATCTCGTTCTATGACAGCCGCCGTTTTTTCTCAGGTTGTATCCGCGTAGAGCCGAAGACTATCCGGCAGTGTCTACAGTCGCGCAAGGGGTTTTTCGATGGGCACGCTCCAGGCATTTTCGCTCGGTAGCCTTCATGCCCTCTCTTTCCCCTTCGTCTCGATATATCGCGCAAATAACCATAAAATATCCGAAAGGCGATTCAGGTAGCGAATGCACTCTGGGTTCACATAAAGCCGACTCTCGCCCAGGGCGACAACACGGCGCTCCGCTCGTCGGCAGATGGTCCGAGCCAGATCCAAAGCCGCGGAGCTCAGACTATGACCCGGGGTCGCCCAATGCTTGAAATCGACGTGATAATTCTTTTCCAGATCGTTCACGACATCGGTCAAACGATCTACCATTGCCGCAGTCGCCACGTCATAACCGTCTTTCAGGTATCGTTCTCGATCTTTGTCGGCCACCGCCAACTCTCCCATCAGAATAATAAGTTCTTTCTGGACAGATAAGACCACCTCCTGGACGAGTTTTTCGACGGCAGTAGCACGCACCAATCCGAGAGCACCGTTCAGCTCATCGACGGTGCCATAGGCTTCGACTCGCCGATCCGTTTTTGGCACGCGATTGCCATACATCAAAGCCGTTTCGCCAGAATCTCCGGTCTTGGTCGCGATGGACATAGAAGAGTTTTTACTTGGAGAATCGGGGAAGAGAAAACCGTGAATTTCTCGGACTACGGAGATAGGAAGGCTAGTGTACCTTCCTTCTCTAATCTGTGTGATCTGCGGTTTCTATTTTCCGAAAAAAGGGCCACCGAAGCGGCCCCTCTTTTCAGCCGACAGCCACGGGCTCGGCCTCGACCACGACGACAGCTTTTCCAATCGGTTCACCGGTCTCGAGCGTGCGAATACTTCGATGACCCATAAAACCGGTTCCGGCCGGAATCAGGTGACCCATGATCACATTTTCCTTGAAGCCACGGAGGTAATCAATCTTACCAAGCGTCGCGGCTTCCGTTAACACTCGGGTAGTATCCTGGAACGAAGCGGCTGAAATAAAGCTATCGGTTTCCAGGGAAGCCTTGGTGATCCCAAGGAGCACCGGCACAGCTTCTGCAGGTTTGCCGCCCTGTTCGATCACGCGACGGTTTTCCTTGTCAAACTCCAGCCGATCGACCTGATCACCCCAGAGCAAAGCGGTGTCGCCCGGCTCGGTTACCTTTACCTTTCGCAGCATTTGCCGGACGATAATCTCGATGTGTTTATCGTTGATCTCGACGCCTTGAAGCCGATAAACCTCTTGAACCTCATTCACGAGATGTTCCTGCAGGTCTTGAGGCCCGCACACGTCGAGAATTTCATGCGGAACGATCGGACCTTCCGTCAGTTGCGATCCCTTTTTCACAAAATCGCCCTTGAACACGATCATGTGTTTGTTCAACGGAATCAGATGTTCCTCTTCCTGACCCGAAATCGGATCTCTCAGGATCAAACGGCGTTTACCTCGAACGGTGCCGCCGAATTCGACTAGCCCGTCGATCTTGGCAATCTCGGCCGCCTCCTTTGGACGCCGCGCTTCGAATAATTCCGCCACCCGAGGCAGACCACCGGTAATGTCCTTCGTCTTGGCAATCTTCCGCGGTGTCTTAGCCAGCAAGGTACCGGCCTGCACTCGCTTATGTTCGGGAACGACGACGTGCGCCCCAGCCGGTATCGAGTAGCTGGCAACAACCTCTTCTTTGTCGTCGATAATAACGATTTGCGGATGCAGATCCTCTTTATGCTCGATCACGACAGTGCCCATGACGCCGGTTGCCTCGTCGATCTCCCGCTTCACCGTGACGCCAGGAATCATATCCCGGAATTCCACGCGACCGGTCCTCTCGGTCAAGATGGGCACGTTGTACGGGTCCCATTGAACGAACGTATCGCCTTTCTTCACTGGTGCACCGTCAGCGACGGAAATAACCGAACCGATCACGACGTTGTAGCGTTCGAATTCCCGTCCGTCCTTGGCATGCACCGAAACCGAACCGTTCTTATTCAGAACGATGAAGTTACCGTCTACAGACTGGACAACCCGGAGATCGTTAAAATGAACGTTTCCATCGTTTTTCGCTTTGATGATCGGCTGCTTAAACAGCTGAGTAGCGGTTCCGCCGATATGGAATGTACGCATTGTGAGCTGCGTCCCCGGTTCCCCGATGCTCTGAGCGGCAATAATCCCGACCGCTTCGCCGAGTTTCACCATCCGCCCGGTCGCGAGATTCCGTCCGTAACACTGGGCACAAACTCCGCGCTTTGATTCGCAGGTCAGGACCGATCGAATCTTGAGCTGCTCAACGCCAATTTTCATCAGCGCGTTCGCCTGTCCTTCTTCGATCAACTGGTTCGCTTTGATAATCGTTTCTTTGGTCACCGGATTACCAATGGTCTCGCAACTGACGCGGCCAACGATACGGGTCGCCAGATCGACCACTTCATCGTCTCCTTCGTAAATCGGGCGCACCAGAATTCCATTCGCCGTGCCGCAATCCGGCTCAACGATAATGACGTCCTGTGCTGCATCGACCAGTTTCCGAGTTAGATATCCGGAATCGGCCGTCTTCAACGCCGTATCGGCAAGACCTTTACGCGCGCCGTGCGTCGAGATGAAATACTCCAGCACCGAAAGACCCTCACGGAAATTCGAGGTGATCGGGCGCTCGATGATTTCACCAGAGGGCTTAGCCATCAAACCGCGCATACCGGCCAATTGCTTGATTTGTTGACGATTGCCTCGGGCGCCGGAATCCTGCATCAAAAACACCGGATTCAATTCCCGGCGTCCCTCGTTATGTTCCAGGGTCCGGAACATCACATTCGAGATTTCTTCCCCCGCGTGAGTCCAAATATCGATGATCTTGTTGTATCGTTCGCCGTCCGTAATAATACCGCTGCGATATTGCTTTTCGACCAATGAGATCTGCTTGTAAGCCTTATCGAGCTCGATCTTTTTCTCGTCGGGGATAATCATATCGGTGATCCCGATTGAAACTCCGGCGCGGGTTGCCCAGCTAAATCCGAGTTCCTTTAGACGATCCAACGTCTCAACAGTCTTCTGTTGCCCCGACACCTGGTAGGTACGCCAGATGATGTCGCTCAACTGCTTCTTCCCGGCGACCTTGTTGTAAAAGCCAAGACCTTCAGGCCAGATCCCATTAAAGATCACCCGGCCTGCGGTCGTCTCAATAATCTTGACGTCCGGATTTCCGTAAATCGTCTTTTTGCCGAGATTCGGATTCTTGAACCGAATTTTTTCGTGGATTTTGACGGCCTTTTCGGCCAGCGCGAATTCGATTTCCGGGAGTTCCGAGAACAACCGAAGACGTTCGCCGAGCTGCGCAGTCTTTCGAGGGTTCTGCGTCAAGTAGTAGCAACCCAGGACGATATCCTGAGATGGGGTCGTGATCGGTTTGCCGCTGGATGGTGAAAAGATGTTGTTGGGTGCCAGCATCAAAAGGCGAGCCTCCATCTGCGCTTCCACCGAGAGCGGAACGTGAACCGCCATCTGGTCCCCGTCGAAGTCGGCATTGTACGCCGTACAAACCAACGGATGAATGCGGATAGCCTCACCCTCGATCAACATCGGTTCGAACGCCTGAATCGACAACCGGTGAAGGGTCGGAGCCCGGTTCAAAAGAACCGGATGGCCTTTGGTGACCTCTTCCAGGATATCCCAAACCTCCGGGGTCTGACGCTCAATCATCTTTTTAGCGCTGCGGACCGTGTGAACGTATCCGAGCTCCTTGAGTCGCCGAATGATGAACGGCTCAAACAAGACCAGCGCCATCTTTTTCGGCAAACCGCACTGGTGCAGTTTCAGCTCCGGTCCGATGACGATTACCGAACGGCCGGAGTAATCAACTCGTTTACCGAGCAGATTCTGGCGGAACCGCCCACCCTTGCCCTTGAGCATGTCGCTCAAGGACTTCAGCGGACGATTTCCGGCGCCTGTGACCGCGCGGCCATGCCGGCCGTTATCGAAGAGGGCGTCGACCGCTTCCTGCAGCATGCGCTTTTCGTTTCGGATAATGACGTCTGGAGTCTTCAGTTGCAGAAGATTCTTCAGGCGATTGTTCCGGTTAATCACGCGGCGATAGAGATCGTTGAGATCAGAAGTCGCAAACCGGCCACCCTCCAGCGGAACGAGCGGCCGCAGGTCGGGCGGAATCACTGGCAGCACATCCAGAATCATCCATTCCGGTCGGGAATGAGAATTCATGAACCCTTGAACAAGTTTCAATCGCTTCGCGAGCTTTTTGCGGATCTGCTTGCTCTTGGTGTTGTTCATCGACTCCTCGAGTTCGGCATTCAGCGTCCGGAGCTCGATTTGAGAGAGCAGCATTTTGATCGCTTCAGCGCCCATTCCGGCGACAAACGTGTCGCCGTACTGTTCCTGTGCCTCCCTGTACTCCTGTTCATTGAGCAATTGGGTCTTCTGCAGTTGGGTCTGGCCAGGATCGATGACGATGTAATCCTCGTAATAAATAACTCGCTCCAGTTGCCGGGAGCTCATATCCAGCATCAGTCCGATACGGGACGGCATGCATTTGTAGAACCAGATGTGCGACACCGGAACCGCGAGTTCGATGTGCCCCATGCGCTCGCGCCGAACGCGCGACAAGGTCACTTCCACGCCGCACCGGTCACAAATGACACCCTTGTGCTTGATTCGTTTGTATTTGCCGCACGAGCACTCCCAGTCGCGCGTGGGGCCAAAAATTCGTTCGCAGAAAAGTCCGCCTTTTTCCGGTTTAAACGTCCTGTAATTGATCGTTTCCGGATTTTTTACCTCGCCCTTGCTCCAGGAGCGGATCGCGTCAGGCGAAGCGACGCTGATTGCCACTTGGTCAAAGCCTACGGAGCGCTCCTCACCAAAAATCTCGCGAAGATTTGTTTCGTTCATAGTTTCCACGGATAAGTGGTTGACTGACTAAAAATAGAAATCTGCTGTAATCGAGTCTGGGGACATGGCGGCAGGGCGGTCAACCGACCTGCCATTCTCGATCCTCGTTGGTTCATCCAGCTGCGGGAGCTGCATCAAGGGCGGAATCGCCAAATACCTGGGTACGCCCCCCGACTTTGACATCCAGTCCCAAGCTTTGCATTTCCTTGATTAAAACGTTGAATGATTCGGGCGTGCCCGCCTCCAACGAATTGTCGCCTTTCACAATCGACTCATAAATTCGGGTTCGCCCCTGGACGTCGTCTGACTTGACCGTCAACAGTTCCTGGAGTGTATAAGCCGCTCCGTAAGCCTCCAGCGCCCAAACCTCCATTTCACCAAATCGCTGGCCGCCGTACTGGGCTTTGCCACCGAGAGGCTGTTGCGTTACCAGCGAGTAAGGCCCAACCGCACGCGCATGGATCTTGTCAGCCACCAGATGGCCGAGCTTCAGCATGTAAATATATCCGACCACGACATTTTGATCGAACGCATCGCCTGTCCGGCCATCGTACAACGTCGATTTTCCCGTCCCGGTGACCCAGGTGAATCCGTCTACTTTCTTCGCCTCTGTCAGGTACTTTCGGATCTCGGGTTCGTCAATTCCGTCGAAGACCGGAGTCGCAACCTTGAACCCAAGTGCTTTCGCGGCCACTCCGAGGTGAGTTTCAAGCACTTGACCAACGTTCATTCGGCTGGGCACACCCAACGGATTCAAAACGATTTCGACCGGAGTGCCATCGTGCAGAAATGGCATGTCTTCCTCTGGAACGATCTTCGCAACGACCCCTTTGTTCCCGTGTCGGCCGGCCATCTTGTCGCCAACGCTCAGCTTCCGTTTGCTGGCGATATAAACTTTAACTTGTTTGATGATGCCCGGATCGATGTCGTCGCCACTTTCGATTCGATCGAGCGAGCGTTCCTTCTCAAGATCCAACTCGGCAAACTTATGCTCGAACGAACTGATGATCTCACGAATCTTATTTCGAATCGGGCTCGGATCGATATCGACGTGATCGTAAACGCCCGCCAGCTTGCGCAAAAGGGTTTTGGTGATCTTCCGGTTTGCCGGAATAATGATCTCGCCGGTCTCGGCGTTGACCACATCGAGCGGGATTTTTTCACCCAGAAGAATGTTCGAAAGGGCTTCGGTCAGCTCCTCGTGTAATTCGTCTTTCTTCTTCTTGTAATCTTCGCTGATCTGTTTGGCCTGCCGTTTGGTTTCGGCAGGAGTCAGTTTCTGCTTGGCGACCTCCTTGCGGGAGGAAACCTTCACGTCCATGACGATGCCATAGGTCCCGGAGGGAACCGTGAGTGAAGTATCCTTCACGTCGGCTGCTTTCTCTCCGAATATCGCTCGCAGCAATCGTTCTTCCGGCGCAAGCTCGGTTTCACTTTTCGGCGTGATTTTGCCAACCAGAATATCGCCCGGCTTCACTTCCGCGCCGACACGAATCACCCCGTCTGGTCCCAGATTCCTGAGAGCTTCCTCGCTGACATTTGGGATATCCCGAGTGATTTCTTCCGGACCGAGCTTGGTGTCCCGGGCACCAATCTCGAACTCATCGATGTGGATCGAGGTGTAGGTGTCTTCTTTGACGACCTTTTCCGAGATCAGGATAGCGTCTTCGAAATTGTAACCGTTCCAGGGCATGAACGCCACCAGCACGTTCCGGCCAAGCGCCAACTCGCCCGCGTCAGTGTTTGGCCCGTCCGCAATGACCTGCCCGGCCGCGATCCGTTGACCCTTGCGCACGATCGGCTTCTGGTTGATGCAGGTCCCGGCGTTTGAACGCATGAACTTCCGCAGCTCGTAGACGTGCAACCCTTCATCCGGTCTGCTGACCAACTTTTTCTTCGGTTCCGGTGATTTCCCGTCTTTGGTGATGACAATCTGTTCAGCCGTGACAGACGAAACAACGCCTTCCGCTTCAGCCACGATGACCGCTTTGGAATCGCGCGCGACTTTGCCCTCAAGCCCCGTTCCCACCAAAGGCGCCTCGGATCGAATGAGCGGTACCCCTTGACGCTGCATGTTCGAACCCATCAACGCCCGGTTTGCGTCATCATGCTCGAGGAATGGAATAAGTCCCGCGGCAACCGAAACCAACTGCTTCGGCGAGATATCCATGTAGTGGATCTTGCCTGGGTCGACTTCCAAAAAGTCGCCCCGATAACGACAGGAAACTTTTTCGTCGGTAAAATTGCCCTGTTCATCGATCGGCGCGTTCGCTTGCGCGACCAGATAATTCTCTTCCCGGTCCGCTGTTAAATAGTCGATCTGGGTCGTGACGCGACCGCTGTCGACCCGCCGATAGGGTGTCTCGATAAATCCGAACTCGTTGATCCGGGCAAAGGTGCTCATCGAGCTGATGAGACCAATATTGGGACCTTCCGGCGTCTCGATCGGACAAATCCGGCCGTAGTGCGATGGATGCACGTCACGCACTTCAAAGCCTGCGCGATCTCTACTCAGACCACCTGGTCCGAGAGCGGACAACCGCCGTTTGTGCGTCAGTTCCGCCAAAGGATTTGTCTGATCCATGAACTGGCTCAATTGTGAGCGGCCGAAGAAATCGCGAATCACCGCACTAAGTGCCTTCGGATTGATCAATTTCTGCGGCGTCATCCCGTCGATGTTGACGTCGAACAGCGTCATCCGCTCTTTGACGAGACGCTCGGTTCGTGCCAGGCCGACCCGGCATTGGTTAGCCAGCAACTCGCCAACTGTACGTACCCTACGGCTACCGAGATGGTCGATGTCATCCAAAATCCCCTCACCCTTGCGCAGGGTGATCAGGTACTTCATCGCTCCAATAAAATCTTCTTTGGTCAGAGTTCGCTCGGCCAGATCAACTTCGATTCCGAGCTTCTGATTGATTTTGTACCGGCCGACCCGACCAAGGTCGTATTTTTTGGGATCAAAAAACAACCGTTTCAACAATCCGCGCGCATTCGCGACCGTTGGAGGATCTCCGGGGCGCAGTCTGCGGTAAATATCCTTTAGAGCTTCTTCCTCGTCGTGCGCAGGATCCTTCTTGATCGACTTGATGATGGTGTCATCGTCTTTGGTATCGACGACGTTCACCTCGGTGATACCCAGCGTCAAAATCTGCTGGATAGTCGCCTTGGTGAGAGGTTCGAATGCTCGCGCGACGGTGATCTCCCCGTCGCGGACATCCTGGATCAATACTCGAGTGTTAAGCTCATCTTCCTCGACATCTCTGGTTAGATTAAGCTTTTCGATATTGTAAAAAATCTTGATGATATCGCCGTCGCCCCCAAAGCCGATCGAGCGCAGAAACGTGGTGGCCAGGAATTTTCGGCGGCGTTTCCGTCGATCCAAATAAATATAGAGCAGATCGTTGGTATCAAACTGCACCTCAAGCCAGGAGCCGCGATCTGGAATAATGCGAAAGCTGTAAAGCACCTTACCGTTCAGGTGAATCGACGATTCAAACGCGATTCCCGGAGACCGGTGCAATTGGCTGACGACCACCCGTTCTGCACCGTTGATGACGAACGTCCCTTGGGGAGTCATCAGCGGGATCTCACCCATGTAGACTTTCTCTTCCTTCGTGCCCTTATCGTCCCGAAGCTGAAAAGTCACATGCAGCGGCGCACTGAAGGTCTGTCCCTCGCGCTGGCACTCCAGCGCCGACATTTTCGGCTCACCGATGTCGTAGCTGACAAAATCCAGGACCACTTTATCGTCGTAGCTCTGGATCGGAAATACCTCCCTGAAAACAGCCTGCAGCCCAACATTTTTTCGCCTTCCAGGCGAAACATCCTTCTGCAGAAATTCGACATACGAATTGAGCTGGACTTCAATCAGATTTGGCGGCTCAATCGCTTCTTTGATCTTTCCGAAGTAAATACGCTCTGACATACGGTAACGTGATAGCTAGCCAAACGGGCAAAAAGGTCTCTGCCCCGCCGCGGAACTACCTCTTTGGTGAAGGTTGCAACAACAAAGGGGAACACGAATAGCCCCATGCGCGTGGCTTGTCAAATTTGCCAAGCTGATGGAGCTGCCAATTTGTTATTTCTTTTAACTTGCGAGCGATATCCCGAGGTTCCCGCGGTTAACGGAATTAAAGAATATGCAGACTAAGACGCTCTGCAAGCATTTTTATGTGCGCGAGGCGGACGAACAGATCTCGAGGTGGATTGCGGGGCGCTTCACATCCGCCGGGCGCCCCGCAATTCCTGGACGGGCCAAAGCCCGTCCGATACGCCAATTTATTTGATTTCGACTTTTGCGCCGGCCGCTTCGATCTTCTTCTTGATATCTTCGGCCTCTTGCTTGGTCACGCCTTCCTTCACCGCCTTTGGTGCGCCTTCGACAAGGGCTTTGGCTTCAGCTAATCCGAGACCCGCCACCGAAGCGCGAACTTCCTTGATCACCGCGATCTTGTTGGGGCCAATCTCTTTCAAGATGACGTCAAAAGCCGTTTGCTCTTCCGCCGGAGGAGCCGCTGCGCCAGCGCCTCCCGCAGGTGCTGCTGCGACAGCCACCGGGGCGGCCGCGCTAACTCCCCATTTTTCCTCGAGCTTTTTCACCAGATCAGCGATTTCCAGAACGGTCAGCGCGCTGAGTTGCTCCACTATTTGATTCGTATCTGCCATTTTTTCTTTCTCTGGGTATCGTCGCGCTCCGAAGCCTCAGAGCATTTAAGAATCCGCAGCCGCGGACCCCGACGAGGAACCATTTTTCTCTTGCTCGCGA
>DATHPZ010000019.1:0-5212 GCA_035483355.1 Chthoniobacterales bacterium
CCGGTGCAGGACGCAGCCGGCAACATGATCATCGATATCGGCGGCGGCACCACGGAGGTTGCCCTGATTTCGCTTTCCGGCATCGTATTCAGCCGAAGCGTTCGGGTGGCCGGCGATGAGCTCGATGAAGCGATCGCGGGCTACATGAAGAGAGCCTACAATCTCATGATCGGAGAGAGGACCGCAGAAGAAATCAAGATCAAGATCGGCAGCGCCTACCCGATGGAAAAGGAGGTGGGGATGGAGGTCAAAGGTCGGGACCTGGTTGCCGGCCTTCCAAAGACTTTAACAATCACCTCGCAAGAAGTAAGAGAAGCGCTGCTGGAACCGATTTCGACGATCGTTGAATCGGTTCGCGTCACTCTGGAACGATGCCCGCCAGAGCTCTCCGCCGATCTCGTCGATCGCGGCCTGGTGTTGGCTGGGGGCGGTGCCTTGCTTCGTGGTCTTGACAAATTGCTCCAGGAAGAAACCGGTTTACCCGTGCACATCGCGGAAGACCCGCTCAGCGCTGTTGCCGAAGGCACGGGCCGCGCCCTCAGCGAGATTAAGTTCCTCCGTCAGGTCGCATCCTCCGACAGACCAACTCGCTAGAGCCAATTGGGCCTCTCGCGCCTCTCATGAAGCGCACTTCCATAGCCGTCATCGGCATCTTCGCGCTCCTCGTTATCCTGGTCCTTTTGCTGCCTCAATCGACGAAACAACAAATGCAAGGCGCCCTGTTTCAATTGATCTCACCGATTCTGCGCACCGGCGCTTCCGTCGGGCATGAGCTGGGAGGGGTCAGAGGCGGCTTGAAGCGCCTCGATGAACTCGAACGGGAGAATCAGCAATTAAAATTCGAAAACGAACAGCTCCGCGCGGCGAATTCACTGTTGAAAAACCTGGAAGCAGAAGTGAACCGGTTGAACCGCGCTCTCGGCTTTCGGGAGCAATCCCCATTCAAACTGCTTCCCGCTCGCATTAATTCGCGAGATAGCGCAACCTGGTGGAATAGTTGCACCATAGCATGCGGGTCGAAGGATGGGATCGCGCCGGATATGGCCGTCGTCACAGAGAACGGTTTGGTTGGTAAGGTTACCACCGTCGGCAAAGATGTTGCTCTCGTTTTGCTGGTGTCGGACGAGAGCTTGCGGGTTTCCGTTTCGATTGAAGGAACCCAGGAACAAGGCATCGTCAGCGGCACTCGGGCTTCTTCGACCTACGCGCCTGACTTACGGATTCGTTTTTTGAGCAAGACGGCAAAACTGCAACCCGGAATGAAAGTCCTGACTGCCGGAGCGGGCGGCGTCTTTCCATCAGGTCTCGTTGTTGGTACCGTCAAAGACTTTGCCGCCAAGGAGCTTGAAGGAATTGCGACGGTGACGCCGGCGGTAGATCTGGCCGAGATTCAAGATGTGTTTGTGATTATCCGCCAAAAATGATCCCGTTTTTTTTCACTCTCGTCTTTCTGATCTTTGGGTCGTTTGTCTTTCAGTTTTTTCTTCCTCCGGTTCTTCTGCTCAACGGGGCAGCCATTCTATTCGCGCCGGCTCTGTATTTTTACGGATGCTTGTCGCTCCCTTTTCCGCTGATGCTGGCTTTGACTTTCGTCACCGGCCTGCTGAACGATCTTTTCATGATACCGCAGGTAAAAAGTCACGCAGACTACACGGCCGGGGTCTCGATCCTGGTTTATCTGGTACCGGGATTGATCATGCACGGGTTGAAACCTCTGTTTCTCAGGCATCGATGGGAACTGCATTGGTTGCTGGCGGAAATCGGCGCGGCCTTGACTCCGTTTATTTTAGTGGCGCAATACGCTATCATTAGCATTGAACGCACCAACTTCTTTTTTAACGACGTGATTGTATGGCGGATCCTTGGTCCCGGCTTGATTTCTCTTTTGATTGCGCCATGTGTCTTCTTTATTCTCACGCCGCTATCGCACGTGCTGGGGTATCGACCAGGTTTGCCTTTAGCGAGATGAGTTAGACCTATGGCCCGACCCAAGAAATCGTCTGTACTCGATTTTAGGATTTTATTTCTGGCCGTTTTCATTCTCGCCTCTCTGTTCGCGATTGGGGTACGTCTCTGGTTCGTCCAGGTTAAGATGGCCGACTATTACCGCGGACGAATTCAAGGCAGTTCCGAAGTTACGGTGCGCATCCCCTCCATCCGAGGAGAAATAAGGGACCGGAATGGCATCCCGTTTGTCACCAATCGGCCGAGCTACGAAGTTGACTTTTATCTCCCGGATCTGGTCAGCGGCTACAAGAAACAGTATGGACAGCCGCCGATGGTGGAGTTTCGGGCCAAGGATGCGAACGGCATGCTGCACGATCGCAAGGAGGCAGACATCGTTCAGATCGTGGACAAGACGATTATTCCGCGACTGGAGGAGCTCAAGGTTGCCGAGCCCTACAATTCGCAGCGTCTCCGCACGCACTATCGCAACAATACCCTTGTTCCGTTTACCTACCGGGAAGATCTCGATTTCGCAACATTCTCAAAGTTTGCGGAAAAAGATCTCGGTTTGCCCGGAGTTCAAGTCAATGTCAGGCCAGTGCGCAAATACGTCTATAACGCGCTGGCCGCCCATCTCCTTGGGTACGTGGGGACGGCCCGAGATATCAACAAGCTTTCGGACATCCGAGACTTCAATTTTTACGAGCCGGATATTCAGGGAAAGACCAACGTTGAATTCTACCTGGATGACGCCCTCCGCGGAAAACCCGGGAAACGGATCCTGAAAAAGAATGCAAAGAACCAGCTTGAGGGCGAGAAAGAGATCGTTCAGCCCACACCCGGCGCGAACGTCTACCTGACGATCGACGCCCGTATCCAGTACATCACTGAACGTGCGTTGCGTGCCGTTGGCCGAGCGGCCGCGGTGGTCGTTGATCCGAACAATGGACAGATTCTCGCGATGGCTTCAGTGCCATCCTATGATCCGAACAAGTTCATCCCCGCCATCTCCGCGCGAGACTGGGCCGAGCTCAAGGATGCGGACGCCGATCCGCTCACCAATCGGGCGATCAGCGCTTTTGCCCCCGGTTCGACCTACAAGATTGCCACCTCGCTGGCGGGATTGACCAAAGGTCTTGCGAAAGCAGTGTACACATGCAATGGCGGCGTCACTTACGGCAACACGTATATGCGGTGTTGGATTCAAGCCGAGCATGGCGGAACACATGGCCCGCAAACTTTGACGGAAGCAATCAAAAACTCCTGCGATGCTTTTTTTTACCAATATGGGAACGCCGCGGGCATCGATGCGATCGACGCGGTCGGCAAAAGCCTGGGACTTGGCGAACCGTCTGGAATCGAATTAACGAATGAAGCATCCGGGATCCTTCCCTCGCCCGAGTGGTTACGCACGACGCACAACAATGAGCGATGGAGCCAAGGCACAACCGCCAACTCTGCGATCGGCCAGGGTTACGTTCTGGCTACCCCACTCCAGATGGCGATGATTGCGGCAACGGTAGCCAACGGTGGAGTTTCTTATCAGCCCAGCTTGATCTACAAGATTCAGGAACCAGACGGTACCTCGGTACGACGACCAGATAAAATCCGAGGCGACTTGACAAAAATGAATAAACTCACGCCCGACCAGATCGAGCTCGTTCGAAAAGGGATGTGGCGCGTGGTGAACGACTCCGGGACTGGTGCTCGAGCCAAGGTACCCGGAGTCATCGTCGCCGGGAAAACAGGCACCGCTCAAGCTTGGACCGATGGGAAAAAGGACGACAATGCCTGGTTCATCGCTTTCGCGCCGTACGACCACCCAAAACTGGCCTTGGCTATCATAGTCCAGGGCGGCCTCGCGGGAGGTGAAGTCGCTGCACCCATTGCCTCAAAGATCATCGAGGAAAGCCTGGCCCTCGAAAGAGGATATGACCCCGATCTTAAACCGATGGATCCGGGTGTTGGTAATTTTAAATCAGTTGATCGCGTAGATTTCAAAAACAGCACTGTACCTGCGCAGGTCTCCTCGACAGATGATGAGACCTCAGACGACACCCCGGTTGCTGAAGAGACCAAGCACACAAAAACCCACCGGGCCGAAGTCGCCGAACCGGACATCCGTCCGGACGCAGACAATCACCGCGTCGCTGCGCGGGCTGAGCCGACCCCGGAAAAACGGCACAGCTTTTTCGATTTTTTCAGGAGAAAGCCAAAAGACGATTCCCAGGGTCAGCAGCAGCCGGCGCAGCAACAACAGAAGAAACATCATTTTCTGTTCTTCTAATATTTCGGCTCCAACTTTCTCTAAATTTCAAACATGCTCGACAAAGTTAAACAATTTCTCGGCCTATCCAATCGTAAGACCGGCAACCAAATAGTCATCAGTTGTGAAAAACTCGAGAGGCGCGTCGCGCTGCTCGAAGATGGCGTACTCGAAGAATACAACATCGAACGGGATACCGATCGAAACATCGTTGGCAGTATCTTTAAAGGAAAAGTTAAAAACATCGAACATGGGCTAAAGGCCATGTTTGTGGACATTGGCTTTGAGAAAAACGCTTTCCTTCATTTCTGGGATGCCCTTCCCGGCCTTGATAGCAGCGTGGAAGAGGTCAACCGGGCCGCCGAACGGAAGTCCAGGAAGAAGATCACGGCCAAAGACGTGCCGGACATCTATCCAGTCGGTTCTGAAGTGATGGTGCAAGTCACCAAAGGCCCGATCAGCAACAAGGGTCCGCGCATCACCACCAATATCAGCCTGGCTGGACGTTATCTGGTCCTGATGCCACACAGCGATCAGAGCGGTATTTCACGCAAGATTGAGGAACCTAAAGAGCGCGAACGCCTGCGGACTATCCTGCAACGACTCGATATACCAGAGGGAATGGGAGTCATCATCCGAACGATCGGAGAAGGACAGCGGGCGCGCTATTTCGTTCGAGATCTCGGCTTGCTCGTCGAACAGTGGAGGCAAATAGAAGAGGCCTTCAAGACGAAGCCGCCGGCATCCGTCCTTTTCCAGGAACCTGACTTGGTGGACAGAACCGTACGCGATTTTTTAACAGAAGAAATAAACGTTGTTTATTGCGATGATGAAGCGGCCGTTGAACGGATGCAAAATCTGGTCGGCCAAATTTCAAAACGGTCGAAGAAGCGCATCTTTTATTATGGTGAATCGACTCCGATCTTCGAGAAATTCGGCGTTCAGAAGCAGATAGACGATGCGTTTCACCGGCAGGTCTGGCTCCGATGCGGCGGGTAC
>DATHPZ010000020.1:0-23471 GCA_035483355.1 Chthoniobacterales bacterium
GATCATCTTTTCGGGCATTGCCTCGCGTTGCTGTTTGTAGGTGGGCTGCAACTCCACGCGTTTCGCGGGAAGCCCTTCGTCCCAAAAGATCGCCGCCAGGTCCGGGCGAAGATCTTTCAGCATTTTTCGTACGGTCTTAACAAAGCCAAAAATCGCGTTAGTGGCTTCGCCACGCGAATTTGTCAGTGATTGGATCGCGTGATAGGAGCGATAGACGTAGTAATGACCATCGATCAGGAGGAGTGTCACATAGCACCAGTAAGCAGGGTCTGGACAGCTGTCCAGAGATCAGAAATCCGGAGATTCGTACCGTAGACACCAGTACCCTGCAACCACGGCTCAAACGAGTTTCAGATTCGGGTCAGCATCGTCGCTGAGGTTGGAGCGATATCCGAGCAGGAAGCGTTCAAGGGCTACGAATGCGATCATCGCGGCATTATCGGTGCTCAGGGACGGACAAGCCAACTTCAGCTCCAAGCCAGCTGCGGCGGAGGCATCCGTCATTTTGGTGCGCAGCCGCGAGTTTGCGCTGACGCCTCCGCTTACGGTCACCAGGTTCACTCCAGACCTCTTGGCCGCCCGAATCGTCTTCTGCACCAGAACATCGATAACGGCCTCCTGAAAAGAGGCACAAAGATCCGTGCGAAAATCACCGTCCAGCTTCGGCAAGAGATAACGAACGGCCGTTTTCAAGCCACTGAAGCTGAAATTGAAATCTCCGCTGTTCAACATGCTTCGCGGGAGATCGAATTTTCTTGGATTTCCCAGTTGAGCGAGACGGTCGATCTCGGGACCACCGGGATATGGCAACTCCAGGAGTTTGGCAACTTTGTCGAATGCTTCGCCGGCGGCGTCGTCGACTGTTCTTCCGAGCAGGTTATAAGAGCCGACGCCGGTGATTTGGACCAGCATGGTGTGTCCACCGCTGACAATCAAGTTAACAGAGGGCAAAGGTCGATCGGGTCCTTGGAGAAAAGGCGACAAGAGATGGCCTTCCAAATGATTGACGCCGATAAACGGCTTGCCTAAGCCGATCGCGAGACCTTTGGCAGCGCTGTAGCCGACGAGGAGAGACGTCAAAAGTCCCGGACCACGCGTTGCGGCGACGCAATCGATCTCGGCCAGTGACGATCCGGAGCGATGCAGAGCGGCCTCGATGAGTGGTCGGATTCTGGGCAAATGATTCCTGGAAGCCACTTCCGGAACGACCCCGCCATATTTCCTATGGAGGTCGATTTGGCTCGCTATTTCAGAAGCTAGAATCTCACGCGGGGCTCGGAGGACCGCCACAGCCGTCTCGTCACACGAGGTCTCGATCGCTAATACCAACGACCGGCTCACTGCTGAGTCGACTGAGGCTGTTTGTCGTTCTGATTATAAATCATGGCGCCCTTTAGAGCATCGACAGCGCGATCCAGCTGGGGATCTTTTTGGTCGTTGACAAATCTCTGCTCGTCCGGGCTGAGGAGTCCGTCGCGATGCCGCAAAAGCAGTGCGCGCTCCTGGTCCGCCGTAAGCGACGCTTTAATGTTAGGCGTCACCCCTTTCTCGTGAATAACCTGTTTGCCGGGCGTGTAATATTTGGCCGTGGTCAACCGCAGTGCAGCACCATCCGGCAACTGGATCACGCTCTGCACCGAACCTTTCCCGAAGGTCGTTTCGCCGACAAGGATTGCGCGATTCAGGTCTTTGAGAGCGCCGGCCAAGATCTCCGAACCGCTCGCGCTTCCGTTGTTGACCAGCAAGACCATGGGAAAGTTAGGCCGCTGCTTCGCATTTTTGCTGGTGTAATATTCTCGTCGTTGAGAGGCGTCGCGCCCCTCGGTGTAAACAACCATCGTCTTGGGCGGGAGGAACAGCCCTGAGACATCCACCGCGCTGGTGAGTAAGCCGCCCGGATTGTAGCGTAGATCAACGATGAGCGCCTGCATGCCGTGGGCTTGCAACTCGTTCAATTTTTGATCCAATTCCTGCGCAGTGGGCTCATTAAACTGCGTGATCCTCAGATAACCGATTTTAAAGTTTCCGGTGACCGATTGATCGAGAATCTTCGCGTCTTTGACGCTGGCCACCTTGATGATCTCTCGCTGCAGAAGATAGTCTCTGGTCTCCTTGGTAGAGGGTCGAAAAATGGTGAGCGTAACTTTCTGGCCGGGGTCTCCGCGCAACAGATTGATCGCATCCTGAAGACTCATCTTTTCGGTTGTCGTGCCGTTGATCCGCAAGATCTGATCGCCAGGCGAAATCCCGGCGCGAAAACCGGGGCTATCTTCCATTGGAGACACGACCGTTAGAACACCATCTTTGGTCGATACGACAATCCCCAGGCCACCGAACTCGCTCCGGGTCTCGTCCTGCATATCCCGGAAATCTGTTGGCTCCATGAACTGGCTGTGAGGATCCAGGCTGCCAAGCATTCCCCGAAGAGCCGAATAGGTCAGATCTCTGTATCCAATTTTATTCGCGTCAACGTAGTCTTGGCGGATCAACTGCAGAGCCCTGGTGAAAACCGTCAAATTTGCGTAGCCTGCGTCGTCCGAATCGGCGACGGCACTTGAGGTTAGAACCTTTGCGCCAACGACAAGGTTAAAAATCAGTAACAGGCTCAAGAAGCCGTACAAAACTTTGCGCTTCATCGGAGTTGCACTTTAACACACGTTTTGACCTGTGCGAGTAACCAATGAGCAAAGTCGCAGTCCATGAAGAGGAGTGCCAACCGAGGGCGGTTCACTTCATTCGAAAAATGAGAAACCAGCAAGGGATTGCTTTTCCTAAGCCGCGTCCTTGTCCTGTTTTCTTCTGATCAGCGGCGCACGTTTGCCTTCGACGACAGCACGATTGATGACCACGTCGGCGATATCTTCCCTGCTAGGTACTTCATACATGACGTCGAGCATGATCTTTTCGAACATCGAACGCAAAGCGCGGGCACCCGTGCCTTTCGTGACCGCCTGGTGAGCCAAGGCGCGTAAAGCGTCACGAGTAACGACGAGATTGACTCCCTCCATTGCCAACAGCTTCGTGTACTGTTTTACCATCGCATTCCGCGTCTCGGTCAAAATAAGCATCAACTCGTCTTCCGTTAATGCATCGAGTGCCGTGACGATCGGGAGACGACCTATGAATTCGGGAATCATTCCGAAAGAAAGCAGGTCTTCCGGTTCGGTGTTCTTCAGCGTTTCTTCCACTTTACCTTGGTCTTCCACGGTATGCGTGGTACGGAACCCGAGAACTTTGTTTCCCAACCGGCGGCTGATTATCTTTTCGAGTCCGACGAAAGCGCCGCCGCAGATAAAGAGAATTTTCTCGGTGTTGACCTGGATATATTCCTGATGCGGATGTTTGCGCCCGCCCTGCGGCGGAACATTGCAGCTACTTCCTTCCAGGATCTTGAGAAGCGCTTGCTGGACACCTTCGCCGGAAACATCCCTCGTGATGCTCACGTTATCGGTCTTGCGCCCGATCTTGTCGATTTCGTCGATATAGACGATGCCGATCTCGGCACGTTTCACATCATAGTCGGCATTTTGTAACAGACGCAAAATGATATTCTCGACATCTTCACCGACGTACCCTGCCTCGGTCAGGGTAGTCGCATCCGCGATACAAAACGGCACATCGAGAATCCGCGCAAGCGTACGGGCCAAAAGCGTTTTTCCTGAACCGGTTGGACCGATCAGCAGAATGTTGCTTTTCTCAATCTCAACATCCGCGTAGGGATCCATCGAAAGATCTTTGCTGCCGTTCGCTTGCAGGATTCTTTTGAAATGGTTGTGAACCGCAACCGCGAGCACCTTTTTCGCGGCCTCCTGTCCCACGACATACTGATCAAGCTGTCGCCGGATTTCAACCGGCTTCGGAACACGCAGACTGGTGGTTTGGCGCCTAGCGTCCTCGTTCAATTCCTTGTCGAGGATACCTTTGCAAACATTGATGCAATTATCACAAATGTAAACGCCCGGGCCGGCAATAAGCTTGCGCACCTCCGCATGGCTCTTGCCGCAGAAAGAGCACATTGTGAGGTTAGATGCGCGAGCCATATTTTATCATTCTATCCGTCTAAACATCCAATTCGTCCAGTTAGATAATCACTTAAGCGGGTAAATCAGCCGCAGCCGGTAAAGGCTCCGGGGCGACATCTTTGCGCGACTTCACCACTTCGTCGACCAGCCCGTAATCCTTGGCCTGCTGAGCAGTGATCCAATAGTCGCGATCGGAATCGGCTTGAATTTGGACGTCCGTTTTACCGGTGTGATGAGCGAGAATACTGATCAGCCGTTTTTTCAGCTTGAACATGTACTCCACCGTGCGTTCAACGTCGCTGGCCGTGCCTTGCGCTCCGCCGGAGACCTGATGAATCATGATATCGGAGTTGGGCAACGCGTACCTCTTGCCTTTAGTACCGGCCGTCAACAGAATCGCACCCATGCTCGCGGCAACGCCGACGCAGTAGGTGGCCACGTCGCACGTGACGTACTGCATTGTATCATAGATCGCCAGACCTGCCGTTACGGAACCGCCTGGCGAATTGATGTAAATATTGATATCGCGCTTTGGATCCTCCATCTGGAGAAACAGCATCTGAGCGACGACTAGATTCGCCACATGGTCATCGATCGCGGTTCCAATGAAAACAATTCGATCTTTCAGTAGTCGGCTATAGATGTCGTAACTGCGTTCCCCTCTTCCGGTTTGTTCGATGACCATCGGAACGAGCAGAGAGTTGTGCGAATGATAGGTGTTGCTGGACATGTTATTGGAGCCTTTAAATCAGCTGTTCACGACATCTTCGGGCGCGATTTCGACGTTAGCATTCGAAGTTAGGAAATCAAGAACCTTGCCGAACAGCACCTCCTCGCGCACCTGCCCCATCGCCCCCTTTTCTTCCAGATCCGACGTCATTTTTTCGTATTTGACTCGATATTGATTTGCCAGAACCTGGACGCGTTCCCGGATTTCCAGAGGTTTCACCTCGATTCCTTCTTTTTCGGCGATCCTTGTTAGAATGAAGTTGGTCTTCAATCGGTCCCGGGCATTGCGAGAAGCCATGCTAATGATGTCCTTTTGGTTCTCCCTCAGCACGTCTTCGCTGATACCTCGCATCTGGTTATGCTGCACTATCTCGGACATGATTCGGCGCGTCTCACCCTTTACGTAGCTCTGCGGCAATTCGCATTCCACATGCGACACGAGATATTGGATGATTTGATTCTGCTTAAGCGTCTGCTGTCTGCGCTCCTTGTCGGCGACGAGTTGCCCTATCAGAGCCTCTTTCAGTTTTTCGACGGTCAACCCTGCGGCAACCTGGCTGGCGAACTCGTCCGTGAGCTCCGGAAGATGCATGCTCTTGACTCCTTTAAGCGTGACATTGAAGTCCAACGCGCGGTTTGCCAACTCTGCGACAGGGAAATCGGCCGGAACCGTGAGATCGAAGTTCCGAGTTTCGCCGATTTGCATTCCGACCAACCGTTCGCTGAAGCCCTTCACGAGTGTGTTTTCCTCCAGCTTGATCCAGAAGTCCGCGCCACCCGTCAGCATCTTGGGCGCCTTCGGTTCGGCCTCCAGCAAGGGACGTCCGTCCAGAGTCGCGGCATAGTCGATGACGGCAAAATCGTTTAGTTCAAGAGGCCGCCCTTCCACATCCGAAAAGGTGGCATGCCGCTCTCGAAGACTCTGAAGGCCTTTTTCAATTTCGTCTTCGGTGACTTCGTCCGGCGGCACCTTCACATGGATTCCTTGGTAATCCGGAAGTTCGAACTCCGGAGAAGTGATCAAGGTCGCCGTGAAGCGCATGCTTCTTTCGGGAGTGAACTCGACGCCGGCGACATCAGAGATCGATAACACATTGAGGCCCTTCTCCTGGATTGCCACTCGCGTCGTTTCTGTGACCAGCTTTTTGGTCAATCGATCCTGGATCTCCTTGCGGAACTTTGCTTCGACCACATTCCCGGGAGCCTTACCTGGACGAAACCCTGGAATTCGCGCAGCCCGGCGAAATTCCTTGACGACCTCGTTCCATTCTTTCGTAACAACATCCGGCGGCAATTCGATATGCAAAGAGGCGATGCAATTTGGCAGATTTTCAACTTCGACGTTCATGTCATTCCTCGAAACCTCAAAACCCGATGTCCCCGATCAAACGTTCGACCTTGGCGCCTTCGACGGGTCCGACAACACCAAGGCCCATCCGCTGTGGAGCGAAACAGAGATCGGCTACCTGCTGGATCTGCTCGACGGTGACCTCCTTAAATTTAGCTTGTACTTCTTCAGGATCGACGACCTTGTCATACGCGATCAACGATTCACCCATCCACATGATCTGGTTGGTCGTACTTTCAAGGCCTAATTCATTCTGACCGATCGTGTATTCCTGGGCCTGGCGCAGTTCCTTTTTGCTCGGCGGCTTTTGGCGAAGTTTGTCCAGCTCACGATGGATTGCCCGCAAAGCACTCCGAAGTTTCGCAGGTTCAAGTCCGACACAAATGCTGACAAGACCGGAATCCTCAAGGACCAGTGTACCGCTGTGGACGGAGTAACAGAAGGCATAACGCTCTCTGAGTTGCTGGAAGAGCCGGGAACTCATATTTTCCCCGAGGATCACGCTCAAAAGCTTCATTGCATGCCGGCGATCATCGGTTCGACTCATCGCGAAATACCCTAGCGCCAAGTGGGTTTGTTCCGTTTCGTCCTTTGCCACGAGAACGCGCTGGTCGCGCTTCACTTCGTTCCAGCGCTGGAAGAGCGGAGAACGGCCACGAGGCAGTTTTTTCAGCTTATTTCGGAAATGCTTCACGACCTCCTCGTGCGTGCAACGTCCCGCTACGGTAATCACGGTGCTGAGTCCATTATAGTTCTCGGCGACGAACTTCAGGAGATGCTCACGCTGAATCCTGGAAATCGATTCGAGTGAACCAGTCAACGGCCGGCCCAGAGCGTGCCGAGGCCACATTGCCTCGGTCAGGAGCTCCTGTGAAAACTGTCCCGGCTGATCCTTGTACATCAGGATCTCTTCACGAATCACATCCCTTTCCCGTTCGATTTCCTGCGCGGCGAAAAGGGAGTTGACGTACATATCGGAGAGCACATTCGCCAAGGTGGGCAGATGTTGAGATGCAGCCTTGGCGTAGAGACAAGTATGATCTTCCGTGGTGAAGGCATTGACGAAACCTCCAAGACCTTCCACCTCTTCGGTGATATCCCTGGCCGATCGGTTTGCCGTGCCTTTGAAAAGGAGATGCTCCAGAAAATGAGAGATTCCGCAGAGCTCCTCCGGCTCATGACGCCCGCCCACCGCGATCCAGACGCCCACGCTGACACTCTTCATTTCCGGCATCTCGCGCGTGGCGATCCTGACTCCGTTTTCCAAACTCGTTGTCCGGTACTGCATTCTACATTCAGGCCAAGTTGAAAAGAATCAGGTAAAAGCGTCCACCGACTCCAAACCTAAAATTTAACCTCCCTTAAATTCATCATCTTCTCCACTAAATCCAGGTCTCTCGGAAAAGTAATCTTTATATTCCAGTCGGTGTTCAGCAGCAAACGAACCGGATAACCGGCTTCCTGCAGTGCTGAAACCTCATCGGTGACGGAGCGGCCTGAGTCAACAATTCGTTTATAAGCGTCGAGCAGCCAGTCGAAACGAAAGACCTGTGGTGTCTGCATGGCCCAGAGCCCGGACCGGTCAAGGCCTTCCGTGACGTTCTGCTCCAGGTCCGCTCGTTTTATTGTCTCCACGATCGGGGCGGCGAGAGAGACCGCGCCGCAACCTCGAGCCAACGTCACGCTTCGACTGATCAGGTCCGACGAAACCAGCGGACGCGCAGCATCGTGAACCGCAACTATCTCGCAGGCTTCCGACAAGTGAGAAATGCCATTCCAGACCGAGAGATGCCGTTCAGATCCGCCGTCGACAAGGTGGTTGACTTTGGTAAATCCGCAAGCGTCCACAATCTGCTGAAACTCAACACGCCGCTCGGCACGAACGACGAGTATTACCTCGTCGATATTCTCGCATTGTTCAAACCGATCGATCGAGTGAGCGACGACCGGCCTGTCGCCGATGAGGCTCAACAACTTATCAAATCCCATCCGCTGACTGCTGCCAGCCGCTACGATGATGGCGGAGACCATGAGGGGGAAGTTGTCAGTTGCCAGTTGTCGGTTTTCAGTTGCCGGAAGAGAGGCAGTGCGCAAGGGTTCGTTGTCAATAAATTGGGCCAAGGGGCATGTTATTTTCCAAAAAGTCGAAGCCTCATTTGGCAATCTCCGCACGCACAACTGGCAACTGATAACCAACAACTTCCTCCGACACTTTCTTATTCCAGTGCTTTCTGAACGGCTTGGCTGAGCTTTTTACCCTCAACCCGACCTTCCGCTTTTTCCGTAGCGATTTTCATGACCGCCCCCATCTGGGCTTTCGAGGTCGCCCCGGCTTCGGCTATGGCATCTTTCACCAGTTGATTAATTTCATCTTCTTCGAGGGGCTGCGGGAGATACTCCGTTAGAAACTCAATCTCCTTTCGTTCTTTAGCTGCCAATTCCGGGCGTCCGCCTTTCTCAAAACTCTCGATGGAATCCCGTCGTTGTTTGACTTGTTTCCTGATAACGCCGACAGCTTCGGAATCCGCGAGCCCTCCGGTCACTCCGCGCTTCTCGATCGCAGCATTCGTCAGGGCAGACTTTACCATCCGTAGTACCGACAGCCGCTCTGCGTCCCTTGAACGCATGGCATCTTTCAAGTCGGCATCGATCTCTTCCTGGATAGTCATGAATCGATTTTATGCGGGCAACGCCGGTCGTGCAAATGCGTCACTGCGTAAATCGACTGATGGGCAAACCTCAGCGAAGCCGGTGAGCCGTCGCATTGCGTTGTTAGGACCGACGATCCAGGCGCCGGTGTCCTCGAGGTTTTCTCTGGAAATTCTCGATGTTACAGCCGAAGGTGGCGGGTTATGCGTCCGGTTGTCTTGTTCGCGCCCCTGTTGCTAATGCTGAGCTTCCTTGTTGAGTCGCGTGGAGCAGTTTATTTGCCTTACGCGATTGTATTTAGAGGTGGTTCAGAATTTGAAGGGCTGGTTCAAAAAGCGCAGAGCGAAAACTGGCGCTCGCTGACACTCGGAGCACGAACGGTGGCAGTAGGTAAAGCTCTTTTGGGGACTCCATACGTGAACTATACGTTGGAAATTGATGATCACACGGAGTCTCCTTCCGTGAATTTGCGCGGAGTCGACTGCTGGACTTTTTTCGAGATATCGCTTGGGTTCGCGCGCATGCTCGAGCTCAAGACAGGAAATTACTCGCCGGCGGATCTCCTCGCGATGATCGAACTCGACCGTTATCGCGGCGGCCAGTGCAATGGCAGGTACACATCACGGCTTCACTATCTGGAGGATTGGATTTACGACAACGAACGCCGGGGCCTGGTGACGAATGTCACACCCTCGCTTGGCGGAGTCCCGATGCGAGGACGCTATCTCAATGAGATGAGCAAATACTGGCGCGACTCCCGATATCTTCGGCACAATCCCGGGCTAGTGCCGGAAATGCGCCAGATCGAAGACCGGATCGCAAGCCGAACGATCTATCACATTCCCAAAGCGGAGGTCGCGGAGATTGAATCAAAAATTCAGGATGGCGACGTGATTTGTATCAGTGGAAACGGTCCGGAGGGTTTCACTGAACATGTTGGATTGGCGTGTCGTGATCGCTCGGGTGTAGTTCACTTCATGCACGCCTCGAAGGACGAACACAGGGTAATTATCGACGTGCCGCTTCACAGTTATATTTACCGATACAGAAAATTTGCCGGGATCATGGTCGTCCGGCCGCGGGAAGTTTCACCGTCTGCCGTGGCGGGAGTTGTTGCGACGCGTTGATCCTTTGTCAAGGTTAGGGTGAAGCCGAGCTGGAGCCAAAAACACCGGATTTTTGGTGAAGAATCTGCCGATTGCTATATGTTCAAATGAGTATGGCGATCTCATCTTCGGAAATGATAGAACCGGGAAAGAAAGTCCCGCCCACCGGCGTCGCACTTTACTGGGATGGAAGCCCGTTTCGCGTCGAAACCAGTTCCGCGGGTTATGGGCGATGATCCGATGAATCGGCCAATGCGCGGACGTGGTGCGACCATCAACCCGGCAAACCGGTTTGAGGCGCTGCGCTATGAGCTGGAGGATTGGTGTGAACCGGACGCGGAGTCGCGACCGATTCGCACCGAATTTTTCCACGACGATTCACAGAGCATAATTTCGTACAATAACAGCCCCGACATCGGGTTTGACGCCAGCCTGAACCCGTATCGCGGGTGTGAGCATGGCTGCGCCTACTGTTACGCGCGACCAACCCACGAATACTTGGGATTTTCGGCCGGGATTGACTTTGAAAGTCGAATTCTGGTGAAAGCAAATGCCGCGGAGTTATTGGCCGCCGAGTTAGCGAGGCCTTCGTGGACGCCGCAACATCTCGCACTTAGCGGGGTGACCGATGCGTACCAGCCGATCGAACGAAAATTGCAAATTACCCGCTCTTGTTTGCGGGTCCTGGCGGAGTTTCGCAATCCGGTCATTGTGGTCACCAAGAACCATTTAGTCACCAGGGACGCAGACTATCTCGGGGAATTGGCAAGAGTCAACGCCTCGTCGGTATCACTTTCGATCACCACCCTTGACTCTCAGCTAACCCGAATATTGGAGCCGCGTGCCTCAAGTCCTTCGCAGAGACTCGAGGCCATCACCACGCTGCACGAGGCGGGTATTCCGGTTGGAGTCAACGTGGCGCCGATCATTCCCGGTATCAACGACCACGAGATCCCGAGTATCACGGCGACGGCAGCGAAGGCTGGAGCGCAGTTCGCGTCTTACACGATCGTTCGGCTTCCGCTCACGGTGGCACCGGTTTTTGTCGCTTGGCTTGAGAACCATTTTCCAGACCGAAAGGAGAAGGTTTTAAATCGTATTCGTTCGATGCGGAACGGGAAATTGAACGACCCGGATTTCGGCGCTCGAATGCGCGGCGACGGCCCGATGGCGGAAGAGATCGGTCAACTGTTTCACGTCAGTTGCCGCCGGGCGGGTCTGAATCGAGCGCGCACAGAACTTAGCACCGCAGCATTTAGACGAGTTTTGCCGAACCAGATGGAACTGGCGCTTTGATCCGTGAGAGCGTTGCTGGCCAAACGCGGTTTTGCGCTGCAGGCCGGTTTTTGTTCAGCGCGCATCGCGTATTTGGAGATGAATCGGGCCGATTTACTCCACTTGACCGGAGCTTTGAAGGGGGTAGTTATGCGGAATGCGTTCGCTGGCTGCTTTGTGTATTTTCTTTGGAGCAATGGGTTCGGTTGCAAACGCTGAGGAATCAGCCGGTTCAGCGTGGTCGCAACTGGAGACGCTCAATGACAAGACGAAGGAAAAAGTGCCGATCGGCACTAACGCGGTCGACTTTTATGCCGGACGCGAAAAGGCGTTGCACGACGCTGCAGCGGAGTTCGTGAAGCAGTTCCCGAATGATGCTCACGAGCCGCAGGCAATGCTTTGGAAGATCGAGACGACTAACCTCCTGGGGTCTGCCGAGCAAAGAATTGCTTTCCTCCGACAGAACGAACAAGATGGACGAACCGTCGCCGACAACGCGGCGTTGCCCGCAAATTTACGATTTCAAATCCAGCGCACGATCATCACTCAGTGGTTGGACAATCCGGATCTGATCACGACGCCCGATCAGGCCGCTGACATTGAAGAACGAATCGCTGATCTGGTCCGGAAAAACCCGGCAGAACCGCGGGTCATTTTTTTGCCACTGGCGAGAGCGGAATTAATGCTCCGCTTCGACCACGAGAAAGGGGTTACGCTCCTCCAAGAGTTGACCAAAGCCCCTGAGCAAAAACTTGCGGACGCGGCGCAAGCTAGACTGCTGAAGGAGCAAATGATTGGTCAACCGGTGGATCTTCAGTTCACGGCTGTGGACGGTTCGGCCGTCGATCTGCGGATGCTACGCGGCAAGATTGTCCTGGTCGATTTCTGGGCTACGTGGTGCCCGGACTGTATTCGAGAGATGCCGGAGCTCCGGCAGACTTACGAAAAGTACAAAGACAAAGGCCTCGCTGTCGTCGGGATTTCTCTCGATAAAGACGCGCAGGCTCTTTCCAACTTCGTGGCCAGGAAATTGATTCCCTGGCCTCAGTATTTCGATGGCAAAGGATGGGGAAATGATTTCGTGACGAAGTACGGCGTCCGCGCGATCCCGGAGATGTGGCTCATCAATCAGCGAGGAGAGTTGGTGAGCAGCAATGTTTTGCCTGGACGGCTCGATCAACGAATCCAGGAACTCATGACTTCTCAGGATCGGCTGAGTCGGGACTAGATAGTTGGGTTTCTTGTTCGACTGGCACGATTTAGCAGAATGTTCCGAGTTTACGATTCGCGATTCACCCCCTACTGTTCGCCAGCATGAGTGACGGAACTCCCGCAATTGGGATCATTGGCGGCAGCGGCTTGTATCAGATTGAAGGTCTCGAGGAACCCGAGGAACTCGTGGTCGACACGCCCTTTGGACAGCCGTCCGACTCCCTTGTCTCGGGTCGTATGAACGGCCGTCAGCTCTACTTTTTGCCGCGGCACGCTCGCGGGCATCGACTGCTTCCGACGGAACTGAACCACCGCGCGAATATTTTCGCGCTCAGGTCGTTGAATGTTCGCTGGATTCTCAGCGTGGGCGCCGTGGGGAGTCTTCAGGAGAAATATCGCCCGAGAGATATTGTTCTTCCCTCACAATTCTTTGATCGGACCAGCCGCCGTTCGGAGTGGACTTTTTTCGGGAACGGAATCGTTGCCCACGTTGGTTTTGCTGATCCGGTCAGCACGAACCTGCGAGCGATGGTGGCCCAGCAAGGGTCAAACCTTGGTTATACTGTTCACGACGGAGGAACCTACGTGAACATGGATGGACCTGCGTTCTCGACGCGCGCGGAGTCGGAGTTTCATCGCAAAATGGGTTTCGATATCATCGGCATGACGAATCTCCCAGAGGCTAAGCTGGCTCGAGAAGCCGAGATTTCGCTTGCCTCGATCAATTTCGTAACCGATTACGACTGTTGGAAAATAGAGGATGAACCAGTGAGTGCTCAAACGGTGATCGGGCACTTGGTGGCGAACGCGGAGGCGGCTCGAAAGATCCTGCCAAGGGTCATCGAAAAAATTCCTCTGGAAGCAAACTGGCCGGAACATCGGGTACTCGATTTCGCCCTGGTAACCGACCGTAAGCTTTGGCCAGAAGCAACGGTCAAAAGACTGGAAATTATCCTTAAGCGATTTCTGTAAGACTATGCGTTTTGGAGTAGGTTTTCTCTCCTTTTTTTTAAGCGTCCTGGCCGCTGGCGCCCAGGACTCCAACTCCACTCCAAGCCCGGCGCCTACTCCGGCAAAACCGGCGACCTATGCTCAGGTGCGGGTGGACCAACCTTACATCGCGATGACGTTCGACGATGGGCCAAGCGCCGAAAATACTCCGCGATTGCTGGAGATGTTGAAGCAACGCAACATCAAGGCAACGTTTTTTCTCATCGGTCAGAATGTCGCGGCAAACCCGGACCTTGTTCGCCGCATCCTTGCGGATGGACACGAAATTGGGAACCATTCGTGGACCCATCCTCAACTCTCCAAACTCTCTGACGACCGAGTGACGATGGAAATCACCAAAACGCAGGACGCGATCAAGGACGCAAGCGGGTTTACCCCCAGCCTTTTGCGTCCGCCGTACGGTGCGATCACGCCTCGCCAACGAGAATGGGTAGAGGACCGGTTTGGCTTGAATGTCATTCTCTGGTCGGTGGATCCCTTCGACTGGAAACGACCGGGCGCCTCGGTGATCACGCAGCGCATTCTGAGTCAGGTCCGTCCGGGAGCGATCATTCTGTCACACGACATCCACAAGCAGACGGTCGACGCGATGCCGGCGACACTGGATGGGTTAATTGCCAAGGGCTATAAGTTTGCCACGGTGAGTCAGTTGATCGCGATGAATAAGCCGAAGCCGCCATCGGCTGAACAGGGGAGCGATGATCGAGCACACTCGACGAAAAGCCGGAAAGGCGTCCAGGCGCCGGCGGAGGCGGTAACCCCGCAACCGGGGAGAATCCAGAATGATCCAGGGAGCAACGCCACACCTACTCCCGCCGGAGGGCGTCAATAGGAACCGCGCCAGAAAATGGTCGCTGAGAAATACCTCGAACTCCGTTCTCAACTCGGGACCACGCTCGGGTCATTGATCACTCTTGCGCACCAAATCGGGGCGCCCGAAGACACCCTGCGCAATCTGCAGAATCTGGTGACAAACCTCGGCCAGCCGTTTTTGTTTGTCGTTGTCGGGGAAGTTAAAGCCGGTAAATCATCCTTGCTAAACGCTCTTTTCGGTCGCGACTTTTGCAAGGTCGATGTTCTCCCGGCGACCGACCGTATTTACGAGTTCAAGTACGGAGAAAAGGACTATGATGTCCAAATTTCCGATCACATTACGGCACTTCATCGACGAATCGATTTTCTAAAAGATTTCAACATCGTCGATACGCCTGGAACAAATACGATCGTCGCGAATCACCAGGAAATTACCGAAAATTTTGTCCCGATGGCCGATCTCATCGTGTTCGTTTTTGCGGTCACGAATCCGTGGGCGGCTTCGGCGTGGGATTTTTTGCGTTTGATCGGGCAACAATGGAAGAAGAATATCGTGTTTGTGGTCCAGCAGGCGGATCTGCGAGACCCGCACGAGGTCGAAATAGTTTCCAGGCATCTCGATCAGACAGTCTTGCAAATCCTGGGAGCGAGCTGCCCGATCTTTGCGGTGTCTGCGAAGAAAGCCTTCCTGGCTAAAACTTCGCCGAACGTGGATCGCGACAAATTGTGGAATGAAAGTCACTTCGGTGAGCTGGAGGATTGGATTACCGAGACGGTGTCCCGGAGTGAAGAGCGCGGCGGAAAATTGCGTTCGGTCGCGCAAACGGCGCAGGTAGTAGTGGGCGGCTTGCGAGCACGTCTGCAAGGTTCGTTGGATATGCTAAAATCGGACCTGGAGAAATTAGCGTCGATCCGGAGCACTTTCGATTCACGAAAGGCACAAACACAACGACAGGTTGGAGGATTTACCCGGGAGGTTGAACAAGCTTACGATGCGTGCCGGGAGCGGGGTGAGAAGGTCTTGGAGGAGCGCCTTACCTTTGGCCAGACGATCAAGATGATTTTTTCTGGCGCCCGATGGGAGAAAGATTTCCAGGATAAGGTCGAATCCGAGGTTAAAAAGGAAGTCCAGGCCAAGATCGAGCATGCGCTCAGTCTTCTCGAATCCGATCTTCGGTCGATGTGGCAAGATCTTCAGGACAAGGTTAACGTCCAGTTTGGCTCGGAAACAAAAAAACAGGTGCGCGCGGTGATGCCCGGATTTCTCACGCAGCGTCAAGAGATGCTGCAGCGGCTTCAACTCACCTTGATGGAGCAAATGTCTGACGCCAAAATCAAGGAGCAGTTACAAAGTCTTTTCGGAGAAACGGCTCGATGGTTGCGGGTGCCAACGAGTGTGGCCGCCGCCGGCGGGATTGCCACGGTAATCGCCGCCCTCACACACACGGCGCTGCTGGACGTCACCGGCACCGTTGCTGGCCTGGCTGCGCTGACCGGCACACTCTATGCCGTTTGGCGCCGAAGAAAGATCTTGCGCCAGTACCGGGAGCAAATGAACGAAAAACGCCGGGAGCTCTCTCGGGCTGTGGAATCTCAACTGAATCACGCCATTGAAGGGTTTTATCACGAAGTCGGCTTGACCTTCTCTCCGCTGGAGACTTTCTGTGACTCCGAATTTAAACGCCACGCGCCGTTGAGGGAGCGGATTGACGGCCTCGACCAGGCAATTGGGGCCATCAAGAGCCAGCTTGGCTAAGGGCTGAATCGGGGTATCTCCTTGTCGATGAGTCGATTCTACCGGCGATTAATCAGCGCAATAGTGATGTGGGCGATCGCGTTGTCGGCGATCTTCTCGAGGAACGAGATGATCTTTTTGCTGCTGATCGGCGCGCTCGGACTGGCGGGACTCTGGGAATATTTTCGGATGATCGAACGATCCGGCACACGCTGTTTTACCGCGTTTGGGATGGCCTGTGGCGCAGCCTCGTTTGTTGGCAGTTTTTTCGCGTTACGCACCAACAGCCAGACCGCGGCCTACGATTTCGAGAATATTGTGCTGCTGGTGTTTCTCTTCGGAGTCTTTGCCCGCCAGATGTTTCGGCCGAGCGGAAAAACCGCACCACTCGAGACAATGGCCTATACACTCTTTGGACTGCTCTACGTGGCGTGGCTTTTCAATTTCATGACCAAGATCGTTTATGTCATTCCGAGAACTGCGGAGGGCGCTACACTTGGTCAATTTTACGTGCTCTATCTGGTCGTGGTGACAAAATTCGCCGATATGGGCGCTTATCTCGTGGGGAGCCGGATTGGGCGGCATCGGATGATGTCGCACATTAGTCCGTCCAAAACGTGGGAAGGTTTTATTGCGTCCCTATTTTTCGCGGTGGCAGCCAGCTGTTTATTGATCTTTTTGATGCCTAAGCACTTGGCCAGGTTGAATTTTTTGCACGGGACGATTCTTGGCCTCCTGATCGGGATTGCGGCGGTGGTGGGAGATTTGGGAGAATCGATCATCAAGCGCAGTACGGGCGTGAAAGACTCAGGAGCATTGTTGCCTGGAATCGGGGGAATGCTGGACCTGATCGACAGCCTGTTGTTTAGTGCCCCTCTACTGTTCTTCTATCTGAGATTTTTAGTTCGATGAGAAAACGCCGAGTTATCCTCCTCGGATCGACGGGATCGATCGGAGTCAGCGCAATCAAGGTTGCCGCGACCATACCAGGTCGGATGGAAATTGTGGGAATGGCAGCTCACCGAAGCGCCCATAAATTGGCGGCAGCCGCCAATCTTACCAAACCGGAAGCGCTCTGTCTGGCGGATCCGGCCTCCCTGGACGAACTGCGAGCCGCTTTAACTTACAAACCAAAGATCTTCACGGGCGAAGAAGGGTTGGTTGAACTGTCGACTTTGTCGGGTGCAGACCTGGTTCTGGTGGCCATTGTTGGCACCGCGGGTCTGCGACCCGCCCTGGCGGCCATTGACTGCGGCAAAGACCTCGCCATCGCCAGCAAAGAGATCCTGGTGATGGCCGGCGAGATCGTGATGAGCCACGCACGAAACAATAATGTCTCTATTCTGCCCGTCGACAGCGAACACAACGCAATTTTTCAGTGCCTGGAAGCGAAACGGAGCGAAGAGATACAAAATCTCATTTTGACTGCCTCGGGCGGTCCGTTTCGCCAATTGCCGGCTGAGCGGTTGGAAAACGTCACCAAGTCGGATGCTCTCCGGCATCCAACTTGGAAAATGGGTCAAAAAATCACGATCGATTCGGCCACCCTCTTTAACAAAGGACTCGAGATGATCGAGGCTCGCTGGCTCTTCAATGTGCCCATGAGCAGGGTTCAGGTCGTGATTCATCCACAAAGCATCGTGCATTCGATGGTCGAATTTGTGGATGGCTCGATTCTTGCCCAGTTAAGCCATTCCGACATGTGTTTCCCGATCCAATACGCCGTGACATGGCCGGACCGAGTCCCCACGACCTTAAAGCCACTCCGCCTGGCCGACGTCAGGAAACTCGAATTCGAAGAGCCCAGGTACGACGTCTTTCCCGCCCTCGATCTCGCGCGTCAGGCAGGGGAAGCGGGCGGCGTACTCCCGGCAGTATTGAACGCCGCGAACGAAGTGGCAGTCCAAGCATTTCTAGATGATCGGATTCCTTTCGGTGGAATCTGGCGTTTGGTGCAAAACGCAATAGGGCGTCATGCAAATTTGGCTAGACCCACCCTGGATGATATAATTCGAGCAGACAAAGAAGCCCGGGACTTCGTGCGCAGGGCTTTGGTTTAACCGTTAGTTTATGATTTTCAACATCTTTCGTGTCATCCTTACCATCGCTGAAGTTCTTCTGATCTTTAATCTCCTCATCATCGTACATGAGCTGGGGCACTTCCTGGCCGCTCGATGGCGCGGATTGCAGGTGGACAAATTTGGGATCTGGTTCGGACGTCCAATTTGGAAGAAAAACGTCAAGGGTGTCGAATACAGCCTCGGTTGGATTCCCGCTGGAGGATTTGTGCTGTTGCCGCAGATGGCGCCGATGGAGGCCGTCGAAGGTAAATCCGGGACGGCGCGCGAAGATCTATCCCCGGTGCGTCCGCTGGACAAGATCATCGTGGCTTTTGCGGGTCCATTTTTCAGTTTTTTGTTGGCGCTTGTCTTTGCGGTGATTGTCTGGGCAGTTGGCAAACCGACCGCTGAAGCTGATGCAACGACCACGGTCGGGTACGTGGCGCCGGGGGAACCGGCTGCCAGAGCCGGATTCCTGCCTGGTGATGTAATCCTGGAAGTGGACAATCACCCCGTTTCACGGTTCTCCGGTATGGTCGACAGCATCACTTGGTATGTTGTCCGGAGCGAAGGAGACACGATTCCTTTTAAGATTCGGCGTGGAGACAAAATCCTGACCCTCGTTTCAAGTTATACACGACCGGAGACCAGGGGCTGGGAAAGGCGATCGCTTCGCCAAGTCGGCATCGCTCCTGCGATCAGCCCGATCGTGTTCAAAGTCACCGAAGGTTCGGTAGCCGCGCAAGCCGGCATCAGACCGAATGACGAGATCGTCGCCGTGGGCGGAGAAAAGCTTTATCATCCGCAGCATCTTTTGGAATGGGAACAGGCTAATCCCGGTAAGCCATTACCGTTGACCATATTGCGGGGTGGGAAGACCATTCAATTGACGATGGCGCCGTCACGGCCAACGGTCTCCGCGGTCATCAAGAACAGTCCGGCGGATGTCGCCGGCATCCAGGCTGGCGATCGGATACTGGCCTTAAACGATGCGCCGATTTACGACCCGACCGAGATCATCAAACGCGTCGAAACCAACCCGACGGTCCCATTTTCGCTGACGGTCGCCAACAGTTCCGGAGAACGAACCGTGCGGCTTCTCCCGGCGACACCCGACGGTCAGGAGAAACCAATCATCGGAATCGGTTTTGCCGGGGACTCGGATGGGATCCTCTGGGACGGAGGCGGGACAATGACCGTCGTTCACATCTCTCCCGTTGAACAAATCTATGCTGCCGTAGAAACCATTGGCAACACCATCGGTGCCCTTTTATCACCTCAGTCCGATATTAAACTTCAACATATGAGCGGTCCGATCATGATCATGCAGACGTACTATCGCCTGTTTGACAGCGATTTTGGCTGGCAGCTCGCGCTCTGGTTCAGCGTGGTCTTCAATGTGAACCTGGCGATGATCAATCTTCTGCCAATCCCGGTTCTTGATGGCGGGCATATCGTACTGGCCTTGATCGAAGGGATCCGCCGTCGGCCCATCAATATCCGCGTCCTGGAGGTAATCCAAAGCGGCTGTGCCCTCCTCTTGATCGGGTTCATGCTCTATGTCTCGTTCTACGACGCTCAAGATTTGCCTTGGAATTCCAATCACAAAGCGAAATTCAGTGTGCCGGCCAGACCGGCTCCGGCCGGAAATCAATGAGACACGCTTCGTTCTGCCCGAATCCGTTCAGCTACAAACGCCGAGTGACCCGTGAGGTCAGAGTCGGAAAGGTAGGCGTCGGAGGGCATCATCCGATTCGAGTGCAATCGATGATCACGTGTGACACGATGGAAACCGAGGCTTGTATTCGCCAGACAATGGAACTGGCGGCCGTCGGATGCGAAATTGTTCGGATCACGGCTCCGACGGTGAAAGACGCGCAAAATCTCCGATCCATCAAAAAGGGATTGCTTGAGAGAGGTTGCGATATCCCGCTCGTCGCGGATATCCATTTCAAACCGGAAGCAGCCATGGAAGCGGCTCTCTGGGTGGAGAAGGTTCGGATTAATCCCGGGAATTACGCCGATTCCAAAAAGTTCGCCGTGAAGGAGTACAATGACGACCAATACATGGCGGAATTGGATCGCATCCGCGAACGTTTCACTCCCTTGGTTCGACTTTCGCAAGAACGCGGCATCAGTCTGCGAATCGGGACGAATCACGGCTCGCTGAGCGACCGGATCATGAATCGTTACGGCGACACGCCGCTGGGAATGGTCGAGAGCGCTCTCGAGTTTGCCAGGATCGCGCGGGACCTTCGGTTTCACGATTTCATCTTTTCCATGAAGGCAAGTAATCCGAAGGTGATGATTGCTGCCTACCGGCTACTGGTGGCTCGCTTGATTGAAGCCGGTCCGGACTGGAACTATCCCGTTCACCTGGGAGTGACAGAGGCCGGCGACGGCGAAGACGGGCGAATTAAAAGCGCGATTGGGATCGGGTCGCTACTCTCCGATGGAATCGGCGATACGGTTCGCGTTTCCCTGACCGAGGATAGCGTGCACGAGATCCCTGTCGCTCAAGCGCTGGTCGCAGAATACAACCAGCGTCCAGTCAATCCGATCGGGAGCGACCGATCGAATCGTGCACTACCATTTGACCCATTTACCTACGAAAGGCGGGCGACCACACAAACCGAGGTGAACGGAATCGGAATTGGCGGTGAAGAAACCATTCGGGTGCTCGTCCGCCAACAGACATTCGATAGCATTGTACATAAACTCAACAAGATGGGTGATTTCCAGCCGGAAGGCGTCCTGGAATCCGCGAACCTCGCGACGGTCGATCCGACCGATTCCGCAGCAATTGCCGATCTCAATTCCTCCGCCGAAGCTCGATTCGTCACGATTAAGGACGGTATCGATTTGCCTGTTATCACGGCTTACCGTTTGCTTGCCACAGCTTTAGAGGCGCGTCATCCGGTTTTGTTGAAGGACACATTTTTTCCTGCCGCGGATCCTAACCGCGATTTTCTGGACACACTTCTCGAGTCGGCGACCAATCTTGGGACGTTGCTGTGCGACGGTATTGGCGACGCAATTCTGGTCCAGGGAGAATCAGCACCTGGGCAATCGCTTCGCCTGGCCTACAATATTTTGCAGGCGGCCGGCGCCCGAATCTTTAAAACGGATTACGTTGCCTGCCCATCGTGCGGACGGACGCTGTTTGACTTGCAAAAGACCACCGCGCGTATCAGGACTGCCACCAACCACCTGAAAGGCGTGAAAATCGCTATTATGGGGTGCATCGTGAATGGCCCCGGCGAAATGGCGGATGCCGATTTCGGGTATGTAGGAGGCGCGCCTGGCAAGGTAAATCTTTATGTCGGCAAGAAGCCCGTGAAATTCAATATTCCGGAAGCAGAAGCCGTCAATCGGTTGGTGGACCTCATTCGGGAGCACGGCCGGTGGGTCGACGCTCCTTCGACGGCAGAGACCGCAACTCTACCGGCGATCAGTCTCGTCTGACTTTTTGTGGAGCCAGTGAAAAGGGGAAAACTTCTTGTGAGCGCGCCCTTTTGGCGATGTCGCAGTGGTGGCGTGATCCGTATGTGTTTGCTCAGCACTCGCTTCTTTGGTTCCGGAAAGTGAGTGGAGGAAGCTCGTTGACCAGATCCAGGCGCGTCCCTCTTCCCCGACCGCGGCGATCCAATTGTTATCCGGAGACCAGGCAACAGACCAAACCGCTTTGTCGGTGCTCAGTAGCAAAACCTGGCGCTTTCCCGTCGGATATGAAACGCAGTTCACGCGCCCATCTTCGCCGCACGAAACGAGCCAATCTCCCTTCGGCGACCAGGCTACCCGCCGCGCACCTCCAACGCCTGAAAGGTGCAACTGGGCAGAGAAAATCGGATCGCCAGCCGCAGCAGAATGGACGACTACCCGGCCGTCCTGATGGGCGGTGGCGATCCATTTGCCGTTGGGTGAGTAACGTACCCCGTTCACTTCATCCAGGCCGTATCCAAACGGAGCGGCGTAATTCGGCAGCAGATCCTGGCGACGCCAGCGCAAAACTCCCGACTGCGCGTCGAAGAGAAGCAACCGGCTGCCGCCCTGACCGGTTGTCACGGCGAACAAGCGTCCCTTCGGCGCCCAGTCGACGCCTAAGCCGTCTCCGTCGAGTTGAATCGAAGATCGCAGATAGCCTTGCACATCCCACTCTTTGGCGAGTCCGGTGTAGTCCACTGCCATGAGCGACGTGCCATCCGGATTCCAGCCAATATCCAAAATCCAACCACCTTGAAACAATTTCTTTTGCAGTTCGCCGTCCTGCCAGAACTGAACGGTGCCATCCTTGCCGGCACAAGCCAGTAGAGTCCCATCCGGCGACCAAGCCAGTCCCCAGATCTCTTCCTGGCCCGTCTCCAAGGTTCGTTCGACCGCGAAATTTGGGGCGCGGCAGATTCGAACCGTGCCTCGCCCGCCAAATGCCACCAGCTGACTGTCCGGAGACCAAGCCACGCTGTATAGGCCAAGGTCGAGTTTAGAGACCCATTCGGGAGCCGGCAGAATTTTGTTCCGCTGAGGAAGCAACTCTTGGCCATCGGTTCGAACCGCAAAGGGAAAAGCGATCACAAGAGCCAAGATATACTTCCCGACCATGGATAGTTTGCATAGCCGGGATAGCTAAATTTCGTACTCCGCCAGATCCAGCTGCAACCTGGGGATCAAAAAGTCCAACAACCTCCCAACGGATTCCTTCACGGATTCGCGATCGGTATGAATGGTGATTTCCGGATTCTCAGGTTCCTCGTAAGGGGCGTCAATCCCGGTGAAGTTCTTTATCTCACCCGACCGGGCACGTTTGTAAAGGCTCTTCGGATCACGGCGTTCGCAGACTTGCAAAGGAGCAGCGACGTGGACCTCAACGAACTCAACGTCATCACTCAGAATAACGTTTCGCGCTCGGGTGCGATCCAAGCGGTAAGGAGAGATCAATGAAGCGATGACAACCAACCCTGCATCCGCCATCAACTTCGCGACTTCAGCAATCCGCCGGATATTCTCGACGCGATCGTCCGGAGAAAATCCAAGGTTGGAATTCAGTCCATGCCGAATGTTGTCTCCATCCAGGACATAGACCTGCATGTGCCGATTAAACAAATTCGTCTCGAGTGCTCGAGCCAAGGTCGACTTGCCCGAACCGGATAATCCGGTCAACCAAACAACCATCCCGCGATGACCGTTCCGTTCAATCCGTATCCTTTGATCGATTCTGCCTTCCGACCAAAAGAGGTTCGTGCTCTGAATGCGCTCACGTTCGACATAAGTCCCTCCAAAAATGATCCCCCCTCCGGCAACATCCCGTTCGTCCACCACCACGAACCGCCCGGAGGTGTCGACCTTGTCGTGATTGTCCATGACCAGCGGCGAGCGCGCCTGGATCGTGACTTCGGCCACCTCATTCTTAACGACAGAAAGTCGTAGCCCGGTAAAAGTATCCAAAGAAGTCGCGTCGATCACCCGGTCGACCGACACCAACTGGCACTCCATCTCCTGAGTCAGCAATTTAAC